>JABURI010000171.1 GCA_014762755.1 Marinobacter sp. | reverse complement strand
GCCATGTTACGGCCGGCTGTGGATGTCCGCGAACGATACTGAGGCATGTGTTCTGGTCTCTCTGTTGTTTCCTGACAAATTCCGTAAACAACAGAGGATACCAGATTCGGTCCGGGGCGCATGGTTGTTTTTGTAGCCCCTGGTCACTGTAAACAGGGTATGCTTCTGATATTCTTTTTCTGGAGCAAGCCAATAATTCTCCTTCTGCTGAGTCGATGACCACTCCAATCATGCATGTCCCCCTGTTTCCACTGAATTCCATTGTCCTGCCCCGGGGACGCATTCCGCTTCAGCTGTTTGAGCCGCGCTACATCGATATGCTGACCCGATGTCTCAAGGAGGACCGTGGCTTCGTCGTGGTGTTGCTCAGGGACGGTGAGGAGGCGGGCCCGGTCGCACGTTTCTACGATATCGGAACCTACGTGCGGATCATCGATTTCCAGCAACTCGAGAACGGGCTGCTGGGTATAACCGTTGAGGGCGAGACCAAGGTATCCGTGGTTCGGAGCTGGCAGCAGGATGATGGTCTGAATGTGGGTGATGTGGAGTGCCTGCTGGAAGAGGCATGGAGTGACGTGCCCGAGCGTTACATCGAGCTGCCCTCCGTGCTGCAGGCTCTGTTCAGGCACCCGGTCATCCGGGATCTCGCCATGGAGGTCGACTACGAGGACGCCCGGGATGTGGGCTGGCGGTTGACGGAACTCCTGCCGCTGGATAAACAGGAAAAGCAGCGGCTGGTGGAGTTGCAGGATCCTCTGGAGCGGCTCAGCCGCCTGCAGGGTCTGCTGGAAGCGCTGGAGGAGGGGTGACCTGCTCGGTGCCCGACTCCCGGGAGTATTCCGTCACCGCCTCCGGCCAGGTTTCATGCAGGTAGCTGGCGGTAAACATAACCCATACCAAGAGGGCTGCCAGGGTAAAGCCATCGGTGTGGATGGGGACCCGGTCAAAGCGGCTGTAGCTGGCCCGTACCAGGCCTGTAATCGCCAGCCCCAGCAGGATTCCCCCGATGATATCCGTAAACCAGTGCACCCCCAGGTACAGGCGGCTGACGGCCACCGGCAGCAGCGGCAGTGAAAGCAATACGTAGGCCTGCCAGCGCTTCCGGTGCCGGGTTTCGCCGGCGACAAACCCTGCCAGCATCGTGACAAACACGGTGATCCCTGCACTATGCCCACTCGGAAATGCCCCGGAGGACGGTGGCTGGAATACCTGGTCCGGGCGCGGTATGCCCAGAGTCGATTTCAGCAGCCACACCAGAATAACCGTCAGGGCGGCAGCGAACAGAATGTGCAGGGCGGCGGCATAGTAACCCCGAAAACCAAGTACCAGGAGGGCCAGCACAGACGCAGTGACCAGAACCGCAGGATCTCCGATCAGGGTAAACGCAATGGCCGGGCCATCGAGCAGCGGTTGTCGCAGCTGTCGGAACCAGTCCAGGGTCAACTGGTTAAAAGGCTCCAAGACTCCGTGTACCGTCAGTTGCCCCCAGATCAGCAGCAGGCCGGAAGCGGCCACCGCCATCAGCACGGAGGCCAGCGGAAACTCGCCCTCTCGGGCAGGGCGGTCGTTGGTATAAAGGCGCCAGAAGCGGTGTGACAATTCATACTGCCGCATCCGCTGCTCGAACCAGCGGTAGGCTCGTCCCCCTTCGCCCAGCCCCATCTGAAAGCGGATCATGATCAGATAGACCACGAACAGAGCGGCAAAACTGACGCCCATCACGGCGTAGAAATGGGCGGGGGGGCGCAGTTCACTCTGAAGTGCGCTGCCGACCACAAAGCCAGGCAGGATATAGACCGGGGCCCAGCCAATGGCCGAGGCAATGTTGAATCCCAGGAACCGTCGCCATGGCATCCAGAGGGCGCCGGCGATCAGGGGAATGATGGGGCGGATAGGGCCGATGAACCGCCCGATTACCACGCTCTTGCCCCCGTGGCGGTTAAAAAAGGCTTCGCCCTTGCCGATCAGCACCGGGTAACGGCTCAGAGGCCAGACCGACGTCAGCCGTCCCTGTAGCTGTCGACCCAAAGCAAAACTGACGCTGTCACCGGCAACGGCTCCCAGTCCGGCCCAGATCAGTGCCTCGGTCAGCGGCATGCCGGACTTCCCCGCCAGGGCGGCAACGGCAAACAGGATTGCAACCCCCGGGACAACAATGCCCGCGATCGCGAGGGACTCGATGAAGGCGGTCAGAAACAGGGCGGTGGCCAACAGCCCGGGATTGGCTGATAGCCAGGCCGTCAGCTCGGTCAGCCAGGCGGTGCTCATGCCTCTATGGTCTCTCCCGGGCTGAACCAGGCGGAGTCGGCGCCGCGATGGCGGGCCTCTTCCAGGGCCTGTCGGGCACGTTTGCGCAGGGTGTCGGTGCGGGTATCGCCGTTGCCACGGGTTGTACAGCCGAGGCTGACCGTGGCCTTGCCGACGATCGGCCATTGATGCTCGGCAATATTCCGCCGGATCCGCTCCGCGATTACCCGGACGCCTTCCTCCGGTGTGAACGGCAGCACCAGGAAAAACTCCGCATGGTCCAGGGTGTACAGAGTGTCGCCAGCACGAATCACGCCGAACAGATGTTGGGTCATATCACGGAATATGGCCTGGATGGCGTCTTCGCCGTGCAGGTCCCTGGCTTCATCTACATAATCCAGGCCAAGGTGAATAACCGAGAGCGGGTGCCCGGTGGCAATGGCCCGGCTGATCTCCTTTTGCAGGGTTTCGTCCAGAAAACGGGCGTTGTGGGCGCCAGTGATGGGGTCGGTGATCGCCAGGTCCTCGGCGGATTGGGCCATGTGGCTGTAGTGCCAGGTATAGAGGGCGGTGACCGTTAGCAGGATCAGCAGGCCCGTGATAATCACCATGGCGTCGCTGGCGGGATGCTTCAGGAACAGGGTCGCCCCGAGCGGCACCAGCAAAAGCACCGACAACCCCAGACCCTGGCGCAGGGGCAGGATCAACAGGTTCAGGACCAGCAGCGGCATTGCCCAGTGGCTGATACCCGGGCCGTCCATGGTGATCAGCGCGGCCACCAGGCCGCTGTTCAGTCCGGACAGGATGATAAGGTGCCCCGGGGCAGCGAGCTGGTGCCGCCGTTTGATGATGGTGTAGACCAGTCCGGCGGCGGTGAGGATGGCCATGCCGGAAGCCAGGTAAAACAGGTCATAGAAGCCATAGCGCAGGTTCTGGCCTGCCAGGCTGGCAATGAACAGGGTGGCCAGAATGTAGCCGGTGCTGTGGGTCCAGGTTCTCAGGCGGGTTTCGGTCATGACGCTGGCCGCTCCTGCCCGGTCATGCCGTGGTTCTGCCGGGACCACGCGCTGTAGACCTGGGTGCGGTTGCCGCCCTGTTGCTGGGCTCGACGCAGGGCATGGGCTGAGCTCTGCTGCAGGCTGTCGGCATCATCGCCGATATTGAGTCCGGCAATGCCGGTGCTTACGGTCAGGCGCATTCCATGCGACTCGAGCAGCGTCTGCAGTCCGGCACGGATGGTCTCGGCCCGGTCGAGGGCGGTATTGGTGCCAATGCCCGGCAGGATGACCAGAAACTGCAGGTCTGCCACCCGGTAATAGGTGTCGAAATCCCTTAGCTGGGAATGCAGATACCGGCCGATCCGGGGCAGAATCGAGCGGATGTCTTCATCCCGTTCGTTGTCGCTCAGGTGCGTGTCCAGCCCGATCATGATGACCGACATGTCCGTGCCTTCCCGCTCGCTGCGCTGGATCTCTTTGTGCAGGTCCGCGGACAGATACTCCCGGCTGGCAGCCTGAGTCAGCTCGTCTGTGC
Source organism: Marinobacter sp. (assembly GCA_014762755.1). Lineage (GTDB taxonomy): Bacteria > Pseudomonadota > Gammaproteobacteria > Pseudomonadales > Oleiphilaceae > Marinobacter. The sequence continues at coordinate 34,665 of JABURI010000171.1, read as the reverse complement.
GTCGCAGTGGCGCAAGCTGACGGCTCTTGTACTCGCGCAGAAACACGACGAGGCCGGACAGCAACAGCGTCAACAGGAAGGCGCTGATCATCTGGTGCCGGTCGGACAGGCCTGTCGCCCACCACACGCCGGTCATGGCCAGGACGGTGACGGTCAGGGTAAGGATCATGGCGACGGCAGGCGGGAACAATGAGAAGGCGACCAGCGGAACAGCGTAGAGCCAGTGGGTCAGCGCCCAGGGGCCGATCACGAACCCGGACAGCAGCAACAGTGTCAGGGCGATGAAAAACAGGCGCTGGATCAGGGGCCACGGCTGTTTTGCCCGGGCCGGATGAAAAGTCCGGCCACTTATGACAATGCCGGCTGCAGCAGCGGCAACTGCCGCCATCAGGGGCTGTCCTAGCAGTGCACTCAGCAAGGTAATGGCGAGAAATGCCGCGAACCCGACTCGTGACAACCTCGTCAGCAGGAATTTATCGGCCGTCTGGGCCATGGTGTGTCCTTCCTCTCCCGGGCATCCATTAATCAGAGGCTTCTCAAGTATGAAGCATAGCGCAGCGGTATAATAATGGTTTGGGATGCGTACTTGAAACGGGAAAGGTAAAGTTAGGCCCTTATTCCTGAATTTGACTGACAAGGTACAAGGACACGGGATGGATATAGCAGCATACATGGCCGAGGTCGGCCAGCAGGCGCGAGCGGCTGCCACACAGGTGGCCCGGTCAACCACGGCCACGCGCAATCAGGCTTTGCTGGCCACGGCAGAGGCCCTTGATGCCGCTCGCAACGAACTGGCAGTCGCCAACAGCAAGGATCTGGAGAAAGGGCGCGAGAACGGTCTGGATGCCGCCATGCTGGACCGGCTGGAACTGACGCCCGGGCGAATCGATACCATGATCGAGGGCTTGAAGCAGGTGGCCTTGCTGCCGGATCCGATCGGTGAAATCACCGGCATGACCTATCGTCCGTCCGGCATCCAGGTTGGCAAGATGCGTGTGCCCCTGGGCGTGATCGGTATCATCTATGAGTCCCGCCCCAACGTCACCGTGGAAGCGGCCAGTCTGTGCCTGAAGTCGGGCAATGCCACCATTCTCCGTGGTGGCTCCGAGGCTATTCATTCCAACCAGGCGATTGCCGCCTGTCTGGCCGAGGGGCTGGCGGCCGCTGGTCTGCCCGAGACCGCAGTGCAGGTGGTGAAGACCACCGACCGGGCCGCGGTCGGGGAGTTGATTACCATGCCGCGGTATGTCGATGTCATTGTGCCCCGTGGTGGCAAGGGTCTGATCGAACGGATCAGCCGGGATGCACGGGTTCCGGTCATCAAACACCTGGACGGTGTGTGCCATGTCTACATCGACAGCCACGCCGATCCGGAAAAGGCGCTGAAAGTGGCGGTCAATGCCAAGACCCAACGCTATGGCACCTGCAACACCATGGAGACCCTGCTGGTGGACCGGGAAGTGGCGGCGGATATCCTGCCGTTGCTGGCGTCCGCCTTCGAGGAAAAGGGCGTGGAGTTACGGGGTTGCCCGGAAACCCGGGAGATCGTCCCCGGAGCTGGTGAGGCCACCGAGGCGGACTGGGAAGAAGAATACCTGGCGCCGATCCTCGCGGTTCGGGTGGTGGACGGCCTCGATGGTGCCATTGAGCACATCAATCGCTATAGCTCCCAGCATACCGACAGCATCATCACGGAAAATTACACCCGGGCCCGCCGCTTCATCACCGAGGTGGACTCCAGTTCCGTGATGGTCAACGCGTCCACCCGGTTTGCCGACGGTTTCGAGTATGGTCTCGGCGCGGAGATCGGGATTTCCACCGACAAGATCCATGCCCGCGGACCGGTGGGGCTGGAGGGGCTGACCTCCCAGAAGTACGTGGTATTCGGCGACGGTCACATCCGGACCTGATGTCGATGCACGTCATCTACGGTGGCACCTTCGACCCGATTCATCACGGCCATTTGCGCCTCGCGATCGAGTTGTGCGATCGACTGGAGGTGGATCGTGTCAGCCTGGTGCCGTGTCATATCCCGCCGCACCGGGGCGACACCGGTGCCAGCGCATCGCAGCGGCTGAGGCTGATGGAGCTGGCGGTGCAGGGCGAACCCCGTCTGCACATTGACGACCGGGAGCTGCGTCGCGCCGGGGCTTCCTATACCGCCGATACTCTCCGGCAGTTGCGGGGAGAGCTGGGGCCGGACTATCCCCTGGTGATGGTGGTTGGAACCGATGCCTTCGCGGGCTTCGACCGCTGGCGGGAATGGGAGCGCATTCCGGAGTTGGCCCATATCGTGGTTGTGCGCCGTCCGGGCCCTGCCCTGGATCCCGGGAGCACCCCCGCAAGGTTGCTGGCGGGACGGAAGGTGGAGGACGTCGGTAGCCTCCGGAGCGCCCCCGCCGGTTGTATTCTGGAGCTGGATCCGCCGCTGCTGGATATCTCCGCCACCGGGATCCGGGAACGGATTGCCGCTGGCCGCTCCCCCCGTTACCTGATCCCCGATTCGGTCTGGGACGAAATCCGCCAACAGGGGCTTTACGGTGCCTGCCCTGAGGGGAACTTTTAGTGCTACAATCGCGTCTGAGTATGACTATTCGGGCCGCCACTCCGGCTGAAGCCCGTACAACAGGGTAATTATGCAGGCTGAAGAACTGAAAGATCTGGTTGTAAATGCACTTGAAGAGGTGAAAGCACAGGATATCAGTGTGATTGATGTTCGTGACCGTACCAGCGTCACGGATTTCATGGTGCTGGCGTCCGGTACGTCAAACCGTCATGTGAAGTCCCTTGCCGATTCTGTGGTTGTTGAAGCCAAGGAGCAGGGCGTGCGCGCCAGTAATGTCGAGGGCGCCACTGCCAGTGACTGGATCCTGGTAGACCTCGGCGATGTTGTGGTTCATGTCATGATGCCCGCTACCCGCGAGTTCTATGATCTGGAGCGATTCTGGCGCGACGCACCGGATGTGGGTTTCGCGGGCAGCGAATAATCATGCGGTTACGTCTGATCTGTGTGGGGCAGAAGATGCCCGACTGGGTCAGTGCCGGGTACCACGATTACGCCCGCCGGATGCCCCCGGAGCTTCCCCTCGAGCTGGTCGAAATCCCCATGGCACACCGGGGCAAGAACCCTGACATTCCCAGGCTGATGCAAAAGGAAAGTGACGCGATCCTGTCGGCCACCGGTCCAAGGGACCGGGTGGTCGCCCTGGAAGTCGGCGGTCGCCCCTGGTCCACCGAAAAGCTCGCCAGCCAACTTGAAAACTGGCAGCAGGACGGTCGTGACGTCAGTTTCCTGGTCGGTGGGCCGGATGGTCTGGCGGATGCCTGTCGGCAGCGGGCGGAGCAGCAATGGTCGCTGTCGCCCCTGACCCTTCCTCACCCGCTGGTGCGAATCCTGCTGGCTGAACAGCTCTATCGGGCCTGGTCGATCACCCGCAATCACCCGTATCACCGGGCCTAGGGGGCAGTTATGCCATGGGGTGAATTCAAGGATACCGCAGCCGAACGCCGGTTGTTCCAGCGCCGCACCGTGGTGATGCTGGTGTTTGTCATCCTGATGCTGGGCGGCCTGCTGGGTCGCATGTATCAGTTACAGGTGGTCGAGCATGAGACCTACACCACGATTTCCGACAAGAACCGGGTTCAGGTCCAGTCCGTTCCTCCTCCCCGTGGGCTGATCTATGACCGTAACGGAAAACTGCTGGCGGAGAACCGCCCGGTGTTCAGTGTCACCCTGGTGCCGGAGCGCGTGGACGGCATGGATGAGACACTCGCGCAACTGGGCCGTATCCTCGACATATCCGAGCAGGATCTCGAGCGTTTCCACCGCCGCCTGCAGGAGCCCCGTCGGCCATTCCAGGAGATTCCGCTCCGTTACGATCTGACCGAGCAGGAGATTGCCAGGCTCGCGGTGCACCGTCATGAGCTGCCGGGCGTTGAAGTCGAGGCGGAGCTGGTGCGGTATTACCCCCACAGTGAACTGACAGCCCATGTGCTGGGCTACGTTGGCCGCATCAACCGGGAAGAGTTGCAGCGGATCGATCCGGTCAATTACGCCGGCACCAACTACATCGGCAAGTCCGGTGTCGAGCGCTTCTACGAGCAAACCCTGCACGGCAAGGTCGGTTACCAGCACGTTGAAACCAACGCCCGTGGCCGTACGCTGCGGGTGCTTGAACGGGAAAATCCTGTGCCGGGCGAGGACCTGGAACTGCATCTCGACCTCCGGCTGCAGCAGCGGGCACACGAACTGCTGGACGGCCGTCGCGGTGCGGTGATCGCCATTGAGCCCAAGACGGGGGGCATTCTGGCCCTGGCCAGTGTGCCCGGGTTCGACGCCAACAAGTTCGTCACCGGTATCAGCGTGGATGATTATCGTGCCCTGAGCCAGAGCAAGGACAAGCCTTTGTTCAACCGGGCGCTCCGTGGTCAGTATCCGCCTGGCTCGGTAATGAAACCCATGCTGGCGATAGCCGCTCTGGACAGCGGTGTGACCACCCGCGACCGTACCATCTGGGATCCCGGCTATTTTCAGCTCAAGGACGGCGGGCGCCGGTACCGGGACTGGAAGCGTGGCGGCCATGGCTGGGTGGACCTGAAGGACGCTATCGCCGAGTCATGCGACATCTACTTTTACGAGACAGCCGTCGAGATGGGCGTTGACACCATGTCCGGCTACCTGTCCAGTTTCGGTTTCGGGGAGGATGCTGCCCTGGACGTGTCGGGGGCTCTGAGCGGGTTATTGCCTTCCCGGGAGTGGAAGCGCGCCATGCGCAATGAACCCTGGTACCCAGGGGATTCGGTCAATCTGGGAATCGGTCAGGGCTTCATGCTGGCAACTCCGCTGCAGATGGCCACCGCCACCGCCCTGATTGCCAATCGCGGCACCTGGATCGAGCCCCGCCTGCTCAGCGACGTAATCGGGGATGATTCGGTGGAGGATGTTCTTCCGGACGAGACCCATGAGCCCCTGAAGCTCAAGAATCCCGATGACTGGGAATATGTGGTCGAGAGCATGGCGGAGGTCATGCACGGCACCAAGGGTACGGCCAGAAGGGCCGGCAGCGATGCACCCTACCGGATGGCCGGGAAGACCGGAACGGCCCAGGTCTTCAGTCTTGCGGAAGACGAGGAATATGACGCAGAGGAAATCCGGGAGCGTCTCAGGGATCATGCCCTGTTCGTTGGTTTTGCCCCGGTCGAGGACCCGCAAATTGTGGTGTCTGTCATCGTCGAGAACGGAGGCAGTGGCAGTGGCACGGCGGCTCCGGTCGCGCGGGCCCTGTTTGATGCCTGGTTGCTGGAATTTTCAGAAGGCAGTGACAGCGGGCTGGTGAGCCAGGCAGCAGGGGGACTGGACTGATGGCATTGAAAGATCTGGTTGATCCGGCTGCCTCCGGCCCCCTGGCACGCTCGCGTGGGCTCTGGTCCGCCCTGCATCTGGACCCGATCCTGCTCTTCCTGCTGCTGATCCTGGTCTCCGGGGGCCTGTTTGTTCTCTACAGTGGCGCGGACCGGAACATCGAAGTGGTCAAGGCCCAGGGTATCCGCCTGGGCGTTGCCTTTGTGGTAATGCTGGTGTTTGCCCAGCTTGATCCGGCCGTATTCCGCCGCTGGGCGCCCTGGCTCTACGCGGCCGGACTGGTCGCCCTGGCGGCGGTTCTGGTGATGGGTGTCGGCGCCAAGGGCGCCCAGCGCTGGCTGGCACTGCCCGGGTTGCCCCGTTTCCAGCCCTCGGAAATCATGAAGCTGGTCGTTCCCATGATGGCGGCCTGGTATCTTTCCCGGCACTTTTTGCCGCCTCGTCTGTCACAGGTTGCCGTGGGGTTAGTCATTGTCCTGGTCCCGATGGTGATGATCATCCAGCAGCCGGATCTGGGGACCTCCCTGCTGGTGGGGATGGCAGGGCTGTTCGTGGTCTTCTTTGCCGGCATGAGCTGGAAGCTGATCGCTGCCTTTGTGGCCATGGCCTCGGTGTCTGCGCCGCTAATGTGGTTCTTTGTGATGCGGGAATACCAGAAACAGCGGGTGCTGACCCTGCTGGATCCGCAGAGTGACCCGCTGGGCGCCGGCTGGAACATTATCCAGTCCAAGACGGCGATCGGGTCGGGCGGCATTGACGGCAAGGGCTGGCTGCAGGGCACCCAGTCGCACCTGGAATTCCTGCCGGAAAGCCATACCGATTTCATCGTTGCCGTGCTGGCGGAGGAGTTTGGTTTTGTCGGCATGCTGGTTCTGTTGGCGGTCTACTTCCTGATCATCCTGCGCTGCCTGTATATTGCGGCCACCGCCCAGGACTCGTTCAGCCGATTGCTGGCGGGAGCCTTGACCATGACCTTCTTTATCTACATCTTCGTGAATGTAGGGATGGTCAGCGGCTTGCTTCCGGTGGTGGGGGTGCCGCTGCCACTGATCAGCTACGGGGGCACGTCGGGGGTAACGCTGATGGCGGCCTTCGGTGTCTTGATGTCGATACATACGCACCGCCGGATGATCAGCGCCTGATCAACCATTGAGAGCGGGTAATGGTGAATCGGCAAGATAACCCGCTACAATGATTGAGAGCCGCCGGGTTCGAACCGGGCGGAAACAGCAACAGAGGATTTCCGGACCGTGAAGCCGAGGTTTACATTGACATGGTGGTTGACTGCCCTTGCCACGGTGGTGCTTGCCGGCTGCGCCTCGTCACCCGAAACCGACCATTCCTCTCGTTATACGCTCAGCCAGGACCGGGCTCCGGCGGGAAATTTTGATGTCTCCGGACTCGCTGATGCGCAGCCGCGCTACGAGTCACCCAGGGCCGCCGGCAACAAGTCGCCCTACACGGTCTGGGGCAAGAGCTACAGGGTTCTGGCGAGCAATGACGGTTACGTCGCAACCGGGACAGCGAGCTGGTATGGCGAAAAGTTTCACGGTCACAAGACGTCCAATGGCGAAACCTTCGACATGTACGAAATGTCCGCGGCCCACAAGTCCCTGCGAATTCCCGGCTATGCCCGGGTCACCAATCTGGACAACGGCCGCTCGGTAATTGTCCGGGTCAACGATCGGGGGCCTTTCCATGGCGACCGCCTGATTGATCTGTCCTACGCCGCTGCCAAGAAACTCGGTTATCAGGCCCGAGGCACGGCAAGGGTTGAGGTTGCGGCGATAACGGTGAGGCCGGATGGCTCCATGACCCTGGCGGGAGAACCGTTTGTGCCCGGTGACCGTGGCGCACCGGCAACCGCCGGAGCAGTAGCTGACAACACCGTGGGCACGGGATCTCGCGGCCTGTTCGTGCAGTTGGGCTCTTTCAGTAGCCGGGACCCCGCGGAAGCCCTGTTGGGCCGGGTCCGATCGGTGCTGGAGAACCCGATGCGGGTCCGTGCCATCGACACCCAGGCTGGCCGCTTTCACCGGGTCCAGGTTGGACCGTTCGAGGACGAAGAAGCGGCCCGGCGGACCCAGAGTCTGTTGGAGGCTCGGGGCTTTTCGCAGTCCGTCCTGCTGACTGATTCGCACTGACTATTCCTAAAACCAGAAACACACCTGACGAATGAATGGACCCATGGCCTTAACAACCGCTTTACGTTCTCTCTCTGTCTTACTTGTCCTGTTCCTCGCCCTTGCGGGCAAGGTAATGGCCCAGTCGGTGCTCATTCCTTCTCCGCCGCAGATTGCCGGAACCTCCTATGTGCTGATGGACCCGAAAAGCGGGTACGTCATCATGGACGAGAACAGTCACGAGCGTCTGCCTCCGGCGAGTCTGACCAAAATGATGACCGCCTATATCGTGGAGCGGGAGCTGGACGAAGGCCGGCTTTCCATGAGCGATATGGTGCCCATCAGCGTCAAGGCCTGGAAAACGGAGGGCTCCCGGACGTTTGTGCGCGAGGGAACCTCGGTGTCGGTGGAAGACCTGCTCAAGGGTGTCATCATCCAGTCCGGTAACGATGCCTCGGTGGCGCTGGCTGAATTCATTGCCGGCAGCGAGGGTGCGTTCGTGGACATCATGAATCAACAGGCCCAGTTACTGGGTATGAAGGATACGAACTTTGCCAATGCCACCGGTCTGCCGGCGGAGGACCATTACTCCACCGCGTTCGACCTGGCGTTGCTGGCAAAGGCGATTATCAATGATTATCCAGAGAACTATCCGCTTTATGCGGAAAAGCACTTCACCTACAACAACATCCGGCAGCCGAACCGGAACAGCCTCCTGTGGCGCGATGACAGTGTGGATGGTCTGAAAACAGGCCATACCGAAGAGGCCGGTTACTGCCTCGTTGCATCGGCCAAACGCGACGAAACCCGGTTTATCGCCGTCGTTATGGGGACGAGAAGCTCCGAGGCCCGGGCCCAGGAAGTGCAGAAAATGCTTAACTACGGCTTCCGTTACTATGAGAGTGAGCGCCTGTTCCGCTCCGGCCAGGAACTGATGGAAGCCCGTATCTGGGGTGGTCAGGCGGACCAGGTTTCGGTCGGACTGACCGAGGACGTGTTTGTCACGATTCCCCGCGGATCCCGCAATCAGCTGGAATCCACCGTAGACCTTGATTCCGTGATCAAAGCCCCCATCAATGTTGGCGATGAGCTGGGTCGGGTCAAGGTAAGCCTGAATGGCACGGTGCTGGTGGATAAGCCGGTACTCGCACTGACCGAGGTTCCCGAGGGCGGGCTGTTCAAGCGCCTGTGGGATGCCATCAAGCTCTTTTTCGTCCAGTTGTTTCAGTAAGGGTGATGCCAGTACCCGGGAGTAATGCGGCATGAGTGAACCGAAAGCACCAAAAATCGAATTTCCCTGCGATTACGTGATCAAGGTCATCGGTAATGCCGCACCTGATTTCACCGATTTTGTCGTGGAAGTGGTGGAGTGCCACGCCCCCGGGATCACCGAGGCGGACATTTCCGTGACTGACAGCAGCAAGGGCCGCTTTTCGTCGGTCCAGCTGAAAATCGTCGCCACGGGCGAGGATCAGCTCAAGGCGCTGTTTGAAGATCTGAAGGCCAGTGGCCGGGTTCACATGGTGCTCTGACATTCATGGCTGAACTCATAGTCCGTTCCCTGGGGGAGCAGCCCTACCTGGAAACCTGGGAGGCCATGAAGGCTTTCACGGCAGACCGGGACGAGACCACCTCGGATGAGCTCTGGTGCCTGGAGCACCCCAGGGTGTTTACCCAGGGACAGGCGGGCAAATCGGAACACCTGCTGCTGCCGGGCGATATCCCGGTGATCCAGGTAGACCGGGGTGGTCAGGTGACATACCACGGTCCAGGCCAGCTGGTGATCTACCTGCTGATCGATCTGCCCCGCAAAAAGCTTGGTGTCCGGGGTCTGGTGGACCAGATCGAGCAGGGCATCGTCCGCACGCTGGCGGACCTGGGTGTGGAGGCAGCACCGCGCCCGGACGCGCCCGGTGTTTACGTCGGCGATGCCAAGATCGCCTCCCTCGGCCTGAGAGTCCGACGGGGCTGTTCGTTCCACGGCTTGGCGCTGAATGTGGACATGGATATGGAGCCTTTCAGCCGTATCAATCCCTGCGGTTATGCGGGCATGCCCATGTGTCAGGTCCGTGATTTTGTGCCAGGCGCCACGGTGGCTGACATCGAGCGGCGCCTGGTTGATCATCTGGTGACCGGCCTCGGTCACCAGCAGGTGCAACAGCGCAGAGGCTGGTGACCGACGTCAGATGCCAGCGGCACAGGCCTGGTTTCGGCCGGCACTCTTTGCGGCATAGAGGGCCTCGTCGGCTCTCTGCAGAAGGTGGTCGATGGATTCCGATCCGGCAATGGTGGCGGTCCCGACACTGATGGTTGCCCCGATCGAATGCCGATCCACCTTGACGGAGCCTGCCTCGACGGCAGCACGGATACGTTGGGCAGTCTTCAGGGCTTCCTCTGGCCCGGTCTCCGGCAACAGGACCAGGTATTCCTCGCCACCCCAACGGGCTACGGTATCGACTTTACGGCACTGATCCCGCAGGATGCCAGCGACCATTCTGATCAGCTCGTCTCCTGCATGGTGACCGTACCGGTCGTTGATGCCCTTGAACAGATCGATATCCATCAACATGACCGAGAACGACCGCTGGCTGCGCAGATATCGCTGGTACTCGATATCCAGTTGTTCCAGCCCCTCCCGTCGGTTGGCCAGGCCGGTCAGGGCATCGTGCTTGGCGGCGAATTCGAACTCCGTGGCCAGTTTGAGCAAGCGCAGCTTGCTGCGTCGCCGGCTCTGGTCAAGGATGTAACAGGTCACCATCTCAAAGCCGAGTACGATGATCATCGAGATCCGGAAGCTCGTACTGTACGGCGGCTGGAAAATCAGGTCGCCGGCGGGGCTGAACAGGAAGGCGAGGGCGGCCAGACCCCCGGCGCAGGCGATGACGCCCACCCGGGCCTGGCTGATGTAGAAAATGACAGGCGGGTAGGCGAACAGCCAGATAATGGCCGAGCCGTCCTCAACCGCCTGGATCACCAGAAAGGTAAACAGTGCGGTGATCAGACCGATGAAGCCGCGACGGTGGAGACTCTGGAGCCGGGTTCCGAGATAGACCAGGGAGTTGAGCGCCAGCAGCGCCGCAAAGGTCACCAGCAGTGCAGCCGTGAAAGAATTGTTATCGGCGCTGGCGGCTCTGCCGGCGAAAAACAGCAGAATGGGTACTGCCGCGGAGGTGAGCCAGTTGATCAGAACCGGAACGGGAATCTCGCCTGTCACGCGAAACTGGGACAATTCGGTATCCGGGGTCTTGGCAGCAGGTTGCTTCATTTTCAGTCTTGTTCTTGTGTTTTACCGAGCCTGATACTGCCTGACATACTAGACCGGATTGATTATCAGGACTGTAGTAAAACGTAAACAGTCATAGCAGGCACATTTAAATCGGAATCCTGCATCCGGCATTGGCCGGCAGGCCGGAAAAACGGAGTCGAATCGGTGAGGATAGGCTCTCACTGTATCCGTATAATGGAATGAACAGCCGGCAGACGGCTCAAATTTCCCGACACCCGCAGGTTGTCCATGTCATCCAAGCGTCCAGGAGCAAAAGTTTCCCGCATCAAGACCGGCAGCTTTGAGCGCAGGCTGAGCCTGACCCGGGCCGGACTGACCGCAGGTACCCGCATGGCCTCCCATATGGCCACCAACTGGTTCAGTAGCAAGGACCGGCGGGAAGAGCGGCACCGGGCGATGTTGTCCAATCAGGCCCGTTTTCTGGTGGATGAGTTGGGGCGGCTGAAGGGCAGTGTGGTGAAAATCGGGCAGGTGATGGCGCTTTACGGGGAGCATTTCCTGCCGGAAGAAGTCACCGAGGCCCTGCACACCCTCGAAGACCAGACCACCTCCCTGGAGTGGCCCGCGATCGAGCGGGTGCTCAAGGCGGAGCTGGGTGCTGATCGGTTGGCGGAACTTGAGGTGGACCCCGAGCCTATCGGCGCTGCCTCGCTTGGTCAGGTACACCGGGCCGTCCGGCGCAGCGATGGTCTGGAGCTGGTGCTCAAGGTTCAGTATCCGGGCGTTGCCGATGCGGTGGACAGCGATCTGAATGCCGTGGCGCAATTGCTGAAAGTGGCGCGGCTGGTGAGCTTCGGGCCGGAATTCAATGATTGGCTCGAGGAAGTCAGGGAGATGATGCACCGGGAGGTGGATTATCGTCTTGAGGCGCGCACCACGGAGAAGTTCCGGACCATGCTGGCGTCCGATCCCCGGTTCGTCGTACCCCGGGTGCTGCTGGAATTCTCAACCGCCCATGTGATCGCCTCCACCTACGAACACGGCCACTCGGTGGGGTCCCGTGAAGTCCGCGAGCTGTCGCTTGAGCGTCGCAGTGCCCTGGGTGAGGCCGCGCTGGAACTGTTTTTCCGGGAGCTTTTCGTCTGGGGTGAGATCCAGACTGATCCCAACTTCGGGAACTATCGCATTCGAATTGCTGGTGAAGAGGGCGAGGACCCGGGCTATGACCGGATCGTGCTTCTGGATTTTGGTGCGGTCCAGTCGTACTCCGACGAGTTCCTCGCGCCAGTCATCCAGATGATCCGGGCCTCCTACGAGCAGGATCTTGAAGCGGTGATTGATGGCGGTATAAAGCTTCGCTTCATGAGTCTGGATTGGCCCCGGGAAGTGTTGGAAAAGTTTGGCAAGGTCTGTATGTCCGTGCTTGAACCCCTCGCGAAAGATCAGTTCGAGTGGCCGGAGGAGGCGGTGAACAGGCATGGCCAATACCGCTGGAAACAGAGTGATCTGCCATCCCGGGTGGCCCGGCAGGCCGCGCGTTCTGCGATCAGCCGTTATTTCCGGGTGCCGCCCAAGGAATTTGTCTTCCTGAATCGCAAGCTGATCGGGGTCTATACCTTCATCGCCGTGCTGCACTCGGAGTTCAACGGTGAGCCCCTGCTACGCAAATATCTCTACGGCGACGGTGAAGAGACACCCGATGCCTCCGCTACCAGCCAGAGTACGAAGGCGTAGCGCGCACCCTTGCCGATGGCCACCAGGACGACAAAGTTCAGCCAGGGGACCCGCATGATGCCACCCACCAGTGTGAGTGCATCGCCACCGAGGGGCAGCCATCCCAGTAACAGGGACCACTGGCCGTAGCGGTTGAACCGATTGCGGGCTTTGTGCAGTTGCAGTTCACTAATCGGAAACCAGCGTTTGTGCTTGAACCGGTCCACCTGGCGCCCGATGATACCGTTCACCACTGAACCCAGAGTGTTGCCCGCCGTGGCCCAGAACCACAGCCACCACAAGGAGTAACCCTGGGTCACCAGGGTGCCCAGCAAGACCTCGGAGTAGGCCGGCAGCAGTGTGGCGGCGGCAAAGGCTGTCAGAAAAAGCGTCAGGTAGACCAATTCGTTTCCCCGTCTTGACCGAATTCAATGCCGGTTTCCGGTCCTGTCGGTATGGTTACGTACTATGGTTGCCATGCATACCATCAATTTTTAATCTTTCTTGCCGTGCCAGTATCCTGTTGGCAGGTTATAACTTATCCCGGTCTCAGACACCGTTGCAGGAGGTTTTATGGAGCAGGTCACCATTTATGGCCGTTCAAGCTGTGGATTTTGTGTTCGGGCAAAGGGCCTGTGCGAATCCATGCAGGTGCCCTATACCTGGATCGACATGATCGAAAAGGGTATTTCCAAGGCCGATATTGCCGAAAAGATTGGCAAGCCTGTTCATACTGTGCCACAGATTTTCGTCGGCCAGCAGCACATTGGTGGTTTCGACGAGTTCTATGCCTATGTGCGCGAGCACGAGACCGCAGCGAGCCGGTGATTTGCTGTTCCAGACATAAAAAAACCGCCCGGATGTCCCAGGGCGGTTTTTTGTTTACGGCCGATGATCAGATATTGAACTCGGTCTTGAGCTTCTTCTCCACCAGCTGGTTCTTCAGCTTCGCCACTTTCGGCAGACCGTTCTCGAACGGCGGGAAACTCTCGCCGGCAATCAGGGGCTCGAGGTAGTCACGGCAATCCTGGGTAATGCCGAAGCCGTCATCGGTGATGTAGTGGATCGGCATTTTCTTTTCCTGGTTGGCCACCTCGCTCAGGTTCGCCTCGCCGATCTTCCACCGATAGGGTTTCGGTTGCTCACGGACAATGGTCGGCATCAGTGCCTGCTTGCCGGCCACGGCCATTTCCACCGCGGCCTTGCCCACTGCATAGGCCTGTTCCACGTCGGTGGCAGACGCGATGTGTCGCGCGCTCCGTTGGAGGTAATCGGCAACCGCCCAGTGGTATTTGTGGCCCAGGGCCTGCTTGACCATGTTGGCCAGCGCCGGAGCGACACCGCCCAGCTGGGTATGGCCGAAGGCATCCTTGGCGCCGGCGTCGGCCAGGAAGCGGCCGTCTTCATACTGGGCGCCTTCGGAGGCCACCACCACGCAATAACCGTAATCCTTCACGCACTGATCCACCCGGGCCAGGAAGGCTTCCCGATCGAACGGGATTTCCGGGAACAGTATGATGTGCGGAGGCTCGCCCTCGCCCTGGCCGGCCAGGCCCCCGGAGGCGGCAATCCAGCCGGCATGGCGGCCCATCACTTCCAGGATGAACACCTTGGTGGAACTTTCGCACATGGACTTGATGTCCAGGCTGGCTTCCAGGGTTGAGGTGGCGATGTACTTGGCAACCGAGCCAAAGCCGGGGCAGCAGTCGGTGAAGGGCAGGTCGTTGTCCACGGTCTTGGGCACGCCGATGCAGGTGATGGGGTAGCCCATCTTGTCGGCGATCTGCGACACCTTGTAGGCGGTATCCTGGGAATCGCCACCGCCGTTATAAAAGAAATAGCCGATGTCGTGGGCGCGGAACACTTCGATCAGGCGCTCGTACTCGGCGCGGTTTTCGGAGATGTTCTTGAGCTTGTGACGACAGGAGCCGAAGGCACCGCCAGGGGTATGGATCAGCGCCTGGATTGCCTCGTCACTCTCGAGGCTGGTATCAATCAGTTCTTCCCTCAGCGCCCCGATAATGCCGTTGCGGCCGGCAAACACCTTGCCGATCTTGTCCGGATGCTTGCGGGCGGTCTGGATAACGCCACAGGCGCTGGCATTAATGACGGCGGTGACACCGCCGGACTGGGCGTAAAAAGCGTTCTTGATAGCCATCTCGGGCTGAAGCCTCCTGCTGGTTCGACAATGGCGCAGATGATACGCCAAACGCCCGGGATTTTCATGAGCAGGATTGCGGATGGCGCGGGCCTTGACGCCTTGCAGAGTATAGGGGAGGCTTGGCAGGTTTCAACGGAGAGGTCGAACACCGAATGCATATCCACATTCTCGGAATCTGTGGCACCTTCATGGGCAGCCTGGCGGTACTGGCGCGCGAGCTTGGCCACACCGTCACCGGTTCGGACCAGGGCGTCTACCCGCCCATGAGTACCCAGCTGGAAAGCCAGGGCATCGGCCTGATGGAGGGGTACAGTGCTGATCACCTGGAGCCGAGGCCGGACCTGGTGCTGATCGGTAATGCCATGTCCCGGGGCAACCCCGAGGTCGAGGCGGTACTGAACCTCAACATCGACTACATGTCCGGCCCCGAGTGGCTGGCCCGGGAAGTGTTGCGGCATCGCTGGGTCATGGCGGTCGCCGGCACCCACGGCAAGACCACGACGACCTCGATGCTGCTGTGGATCCTTGAGCAGGCCGGCTTCGAGCCCGGTTACCTGGTGGGCGGTGTGCCCCTGGATTTCCCGGTGTCCGCACGGCTGGGAAACAGTGATTTCTTCGTGATCGAGGCTGACGAATACGACAGTGCGTTCTTTGACAAGCGCTCCAAGTTCATCCATTACCGGCCGCATACCCTGATCCTGAATAATCTGGAATTCGACCACGCCGATATCTTTGACAACGTCGAAGCCATTGAGCGCCAGTTTCATCATCTGGTGCGCACCGTCCCCTCCAAGGGACTGATCGTTCGTCCGGCGGTAGACCCGCATCTGGATAACGCCCTGGCCATGGGCTGCTGGAGCCCGGTACAGGACACCGCCATCGGCAGCGAGGTTACCCGCACGGCAGACTGGCGGGCAGAGCTGTTGTCGGAGGATGGCAGCCGCTTCATGGTGATTCACCACGAGCAGCCTGTGGCCACACTGAAGTGGGACCAGACCGGTATGCACAATGTGCGCAATGCTCTGGCCGCCATTGCCGCCGCCCGGCACGTGGGTGTCACCCCGGACCATGCTGTGGCGGCGTTATGCCGGTTTTCCGGGGTCAAACGCCGGATGGAACTGCTGGCGGACGTTGGCGGCGTGCGGGTGTACGACGATTTTGCCCATCACCCCACCGCCATCGCCACCACCCTCGAGGGCTTGCGCAACCGGGTGGGCGATGAGCCGATCCTGGCGCTGATCGAGCCCCGCTCCAACACCATGAAACAGGGCGTGCACCGGGACAACCTGCTGGCCAGTGCAGAGCTGGCGGACCGGGTGCTGTGGGCCAACCTGAATGACATGGACTGGCTCCAGGATCTGGTCGGTGCCTGGCAGGCCGACAACGAGGGTAATAACCTGCATCGGGTTGAGTCCTCGGTTGAGGACCTTATTGGCCGGGTACTGGACGAGCTTCCGAGTCCTTGCCACATTGTCATCATGAGCAATGGCGGATTTGGTGGCATCCACGGCAAACTGGTGGCGGAACTCGAACGTATCCAAGGCTGACCATCCTGCCCTGACAATCCTTGGGGAATAGCACGAATGACCACGCCCGCGCCGGCACAGCGAACCGTAAACCTGGCGATCACCGGAGCCTCCGGCGCCCAATATGCCTTGCGGCTGTTGCAATGCCTGGTGGCGGCCGGCTGCCGCGTGCATGTGATGGTCAGCCGGGCCGCCCAGGTGGTGATCGCCACCGAGACCGACCTGAAACTGCCGGGGTCGCCTTCGGCCATGCAGGAATGCCTGACGGAGTTTTCCGGCGCCAAGCCCGGACAGGTCTTGGTATTTGGCCGGGAGGACTGGTTTGCGCCGCCGGCCTCCGGGTCCGGCGAAAAGGCTCCCCTGGTGATCTGCCCCTGCAGCACCGGAACCCTGTCGGCGCTGGCCACCGGTGCCAGTAACAATCTGATCGAGCGGGCCGGGGATGTCGCCCTCAAGGAACGCCGGCAGCTGATCCTGGTGCCCCGGGAGGCGCCGTATTCGGAAGTGCATCTCGAGAACATGCTGCGCCTGACCCGGATGGGCGCGGTGGTCATGCCGGCCAGCCCGGGCTTCTACCACAAGCCCCGCTCCATCGAGGATCTGGTGGATTTTGTGGTTGCCCGCCTGCTGGATCACCTGGGGCTGTCCCAGGACCTGATGCCGCGATGGGGCGAGGCCCGGGTCGAGGCGAAGCAGCCCCGCTGAAGCCCTTTCCGGCCGATGGTTTTGGTCAGCGCGATTGATGGTTTTCATCATTGAGCGAAACCGGCCACCGGCCGAGACTTGGTGAACGACAATCACAACACACGTCATTCACCGAGGTTCACCATGATTCCACGTACTGTTTTCGATGCCGACCTGGAAGGCTTCCGCGACTCCGTGCGCAAATTCCTGGAACAAGAGGCAGCGCCCTATCACGATCAGTGGGAGAAGGATGGCCAGGTCAGCCGTGAATTGTGGGAGAAGGCCGGTGAGCTGGGTTTCCTGTGCCCGACCATGCCCGAGGAATACGGCGGTGTTGGGGCGGATTTCCGCTACAGTGCCGTTGTCATCGAAGAGATCTCCCGCGCCGGCCTGTCCGGTATCGGCTGGGGCCTGCACTCGGACATCGTCGCGCCCTACATTCTCAACTATGGCTCGGAAGAGCAAAAGCAGAAATACCTGCCCAAACTGGCTTCTGGTGAGATGATTGGCGCTATTGCCATGACCGAGCCCGGCGCGGGATCCGACCTGCAGGGGGTCAAAACCACTGCGATCAAAAATGGCGAGCACTATCTTCTCAATGGGTCGAAGACCTTCATCACCAACGGTCAGCTGGCGGATCTTGTGATCGTGGTGGCCAAGACCGACCCCAAGGAAGGCGCCAAGGGCACCAGTCTGCTGCTGGTAGAGACCGCCTGGGAAGGTTTCGAGAAGGGGCAGAACCTGAACAAGGTGGGCATGAAGGCCCAGGATACCTCGGAACTGTTCTTCCAGGATGTGAAAGTGCCCGCAGAGAACCTCCTGGGTTCAATGGAAGGGCAGGGCTTCTTCCAGCTGATGCAGGAGTTGCCCGCCGAACGGCTGCAGGTGGCCCTGGCGGCAGTGGCGGCGGCCGAAGCGGCCTGGCAATGGACCCTGGATTACGTCAAGGAGCGCAAGGCCTTCGGCAAGCCGGTGATTGCCTTCCAGAACACCCGCTTCAAGCTGGCGGAGCTGAAGGCCGAGATCACCGCAGCCCGGGTATTTACCGACCGCTGCCTGGAATTGCACCTGGAGAAGAAGCTGGATATCCCCACCGCGGCCATGCTCAAGCAGCACACCACGGATCTGCAGTGCAAGGTGATGGATGAATGTGTGCAGCTGCACGGTGGCTATGGCTACATGTGGGAATACCCCATCGCCCGTGCCTGGGCCGATTCCCGGGTGCAGCGCATCTATGCCGGTACCAACGAAATCATGAAGGAAATTGTCGCCCGTTCGTTCTGACCGGCCGAGACCCCGCCGGTCCTTTTGCCGGCGGGGTGTTCTGTTACCTATCTTTACAAATTGCCAAGCCTGTCAAGGTCTCCACCGGTAACATCCCCTAAAGTAGCGGCACATCTCTGATAACAATAAACGGTTGCCGTGATGACACGCCTGGAATGCTTACCCGTTGCAATGCTGATGCTGATTCTGGCCGGATGTGGCCAGGAGTCGGATACCCTGCCTGTGGATGGTCGGGATTTCGATGGCGTGTCCTATTCCGAGCCCGCCCCCTATTCCGGGAAGGTAATCGACGGCTACCTGACCCATGCCCGGGTGTGGCTGGATATGGATGGCGACAGCCAGTACACCCCCGGCCCTCTGGAGATCGAGCTGGAGAACGGCAACATGGCGGTGCTCGAATCCGGTGAGCCCACCAACATGAGCGGGCAGGGCGGTGAGTTTTCTCTCGATGTGACGGAGCTGGACCTTCCGCCGGAGGTCGGCCCCGACCTGGATCCGAGGGATTACCCTCTCTACGCGGTAGCGTTACCTGGAAAAACCCTGGAACAGACTTGGCGCGGGGACGTACCGGTGGCCCGGGCATTCCTGATGTCCGCTGCACCCGGGGCCCGGAACATCACCCCGCTCACCACGTTAGCTCGTTACCGCAGCCTGTTTGGCCTGGGTTCCTATCTCGATACCCCGGAAGACCTCGCCGGCAGTCTGGCCGGTCTCAATCTGGTGGCGGATTATGTGCTGTCCGGAGACGAGCGTGCCCATGCCTATGCCAGGGCCCTGGCACGCTTCATGGCCAGCCAGATTCCGGATGACTATAACGAGGCACTGAGTCGCCCCGACAGCGATGGTAGGGAGCGTTCTCTGCGAAATTCCGCGCAGGTGGCCTATCTGCTTGGTATCTCCCTGGTGCAGAACGCCCCTTCAGTGATCGCGGTGGTGGATGAGGCTGCGGGAGGTGATTACGCGAACGTCGATGTCACTGATCTGCCCTTGCCAGAAGTGCCGCTGGAGTTCAGTGACCCGGTCTTGCTGACCCACCAGCGTATTCTGGCTCAGTCCGAAAGCGATCAGAATCTGCCGGTCAGTACTTCGAGCCTGATGGTCTCCGCCGAGCTTTTCTTTGACTACTCCGAGGCCGGCCAATTGCTGTCGGTATCCGCTGAAGGGTGCCTGGCGCCGTCCATGCTGGAGCTGGTCCGGCTGATCAATGTGAACGGTCTGATGCACCGGTTGGGCAGCCAGTGGCGGCCCTCGGTCTCGCTGTCGCCCCAGAGCAGGATTGCCTACGAAGCCGAAGGTGTCGATGAGCGCCTGATTTTTGACTGGGATAATCAGCGAACCTATTTCGAGACTTCGACCACCTGCCATGAACATGAAGGTATCTCGGCCGGATCCACCGAGCTTTCGGGGAATCCGGAGGTGATCTATCACTGGCAGAAGGTTGGTGACGCAGTGGCCGAGCTGGTGGCGGAGATTCCCCAGTCGGATGGCTCGACCCTGATTCGGAGGCTGGAGCCGCAGCCTGAGCCTGAGGTCGCCCCCGATGACTTCGGTGGCTTTACCTTAGTCGAGAATGATTCACAGATTGCTTCACTGGTGCTTGGCGGAACGGAGGCTGCATGCGACGAGCTGATGGCAACTGAAGCGGAGGTCGCCGCCCTGGATCACGTTGTTACCGATCAATATGGCTATGGGTTTACCGGCTACGATCCGCAGCCCTCGAATTTTGTGAATCTGGCGCTGGAGTATGATACCCGGGATCTGGATGGCGACGGAGCGGGGGCTCCGGTCAGCCGATTGCTGCGTTATGGATTCCTTGATCCGGATATCTCCGGTCTGGCCAATGTGGATGCAGGGTCGGGTTTTCAGTGGGCGATGTATTACCCCACTACATTTGATCCGGCCAATCCGAACCTGATCCGTGAGGCCTACCTAACCAGCTATAGCGGTGCTCGGGAATGCAAAAGGGAATTCGAGGAGACTCCGTCTTCAGCCTACGCCAAAGTGGAGTACAGCTATCAGACGTTGTCGGAATACCTGCTTGGGCTGCTTGACTGAGAAGGACGGGCGTACCACAGGTTACGCGGATTCTGCCACCCGTTGGCCGGTATAGGGCCGGTAATCCGTGTACCCGCGAGCGTCACCGCCGTAGAAACGGTCCTTATCAGGTTCTTCAGTCGGCCAGTCTTTACGGAATCGTTCCACCAGGTCAGGGTTGGCGACGTAGGGCGCTCCAAAGGCCGCCAGGTCGATGACGCCTTCTTCAATCAGCGCATTTGCCTTTTCCTTGCTCAGTCCTCCCGCCAGGATCAGGGTGCCGGGATACGCTTGCCGGAACCTGGCAAGGAATCCGTCTGGCATCGCCGGCGCTCCGCGGCTTGCCTGTTCCATGAGGTGAATGTAGGCGATGCCGCGCTTACCCAGCTCTCGGGCCAGGTGAAGAAACGTCTCTTCCTCACCGTCAAATGCCTCCAGGTCATGCAGGCGGCCGAAGGGGGAGAGACGGATGCCGACGCGCGACGCACCGATTCTTTCAATGCAGGCGTCTACGACCTCCAGCGCAAACCGCGTGCGGTTCTCAACGGTGTCGCCGCCATAACGATCGGTACGATCATTGACCGCGCCGTTGATAAACTGCTCCACCAGATAGCCGTTCGCGCCATGGATCTCGACACCGTCAAAACCAGCGCTATCGGCGTTTACCGCAGCTTGGGCGAAGTCGCCTATCACCCGGTCGATTTCCGCGGTCGCCAGGGCACGCGGTTTGCTCGCTTTTACAAACCCTGCTTGCCCGTCCTGGTCATAACCAAAGGCCGATGAATGTGCGGCCTGTTGGGCAGTTGAGCTCACCGGCGGTTCTTCGCCGACCTGGAGCGATACATGGGACATGCGGCCGACATGCCATATCTGGGTAAAAATGGAGCCACCCAGGTCGTGTACTCGATGCGTCACCTCGGACCAGCCAGCGACCTGTTCGTCGCTCCAGATACCGGGGCAGTCGACGAAACCATTGCCCTCACGGGATATCGGTGTACCTTCGGTGACGATCAGGCCCGCACCTGCACGCTGGCCGTAATAGCGGACCATCTCTGCATTGGGCAAATAACCCGGCGCTCGGGCACGGGTCATTGGTGCCATCACGACACGATTTTTTAGCAGAAGTCCGGAAAGGTCGTAGGTATCAAAGATGTCTGCCATAACTTTTAATCCGCAATAGGTTAGACGTTGAGCCGCAAACTCGCGTGGAAGAATCTTCGGGTTACTCGTAAGCACCAGCCGAGTATGTGAGCTCGTAGCTGTGGCTGTAGATTTCCAGAATGTTGCCGAATGGATCCTCCATGTAGACCATCCGGTAGGGCTTTTCGCCGGGGAAGTACTCGCGGACCGGCATCCGCTGCTTGCCACCGGCGGCGACGATTTTTTCCGCCAACCCCTCCACATCGGGGTCCTGTACACAGAAATGGAAAACACCGGTTTTCCAGTACTCAAAGTTGTTTTCCGGCCTTTCAGCGTTGGGGAACTCAAAAATTTCTACCCCAATGCGGTCACCGGTGGAGAGGTGGGCGATACGGAAGGAACCCCAGCCCGCACCAAATACGTCCGAGCACATGACGCCGATAGCGCTATCATCCTCCTCGATAACCGTAGGGGGCATAATCAGGTACCAACCCAGAACATCGGTATAGAATTTCACGGCAGCGTCCAGGTCAGTGACAGACAACCCAATATGGGAAAAACTGCGAGGATAGGTCATTCGTTGAGCCTCCTGTTGAATTCGTCCGATAACAATAGGGGTGCGCAATCATAAGATAAACAGACATATCCTTATGGTTTGGATAAGATATCCTTATGCTAAATCCTCAATGGCTACGCTCGTTCACCACACTTTCCGACCTCGGGAGCTTTACCCGGGCAGCAGACCAGCTAGGGCTGACGCAGGCTGCCGTCAGCCAGCATGTCCGTCATCTGGAGGATCATTTAGGGCCCCTCCTGATCCGGCGCCCTCGTCGCATGGAACTCACGCCGGCCGGCCATGCGTTATTGGCATACTGTGAGGAGCTGGAGCGCGCCGACAGGCGCTTGAGGCATCGTCTTTCGGAGGGCGAAAAAACGCGTGGTGAGATCAGTCTCATTACGCCAGGCAGCAGTGGACTCTCTCTCTATCCATTATTGCTCGATCTTCAGCAGGCGCACCCGGCGTTAACGGTTCGCCATCGATTCGCCCCAGACTCGGAAGTTCTGGAAGCCGTTCTCGGCAACCGGTACGAGATGGGACTGGTGACCGCGAACCCAGACAACCCGCATCTCTCGGCGCACCATTTTGCTGAGGAACCTCTGGAGTTGATCATTCCCGTGGCGGAAAAAGTGGAAGGATGGGAGGATCTGGAACGGCTCGGCTTCATTGATCATCCCGACGGTCGGGCCATGGCTACCCGGTTGCTGAGTCGCTATTTTCCTGGTCAGCCTGGCATTCGCAGCCTGCCTGTCCGGGGCTTCACGAATCAGGTCGGTCTCATTCTCGAGCCCGTTGCGCGAGGCTTTGGTTTTACCGTGCTTCCCCGATACGCGCGCAAGGCGTTCTCCCAGAGCAATGCCATTCAGGTCGTCGAGTTTGGTCAAGCAGTGGTGGATTCGCTTTGGCTCATCCATAGGGCCGAATGGCCCCTGTCAGCCCGGGCTCTGTATGCCGTTGAATATCTGAAGCAGTGTTTGGCAGATTCTAGATGGCGGTTGTGAAAATCAATCCCGAATATTTGCGGGCGACTGCAGTGGTTCAATGATTAACGGCCATCAGGAATGGCTCGATGGTTGGTTTGAAAAAGAGCTTCGTGGCCTGGCTTATCAGGCCACCTCTCCAAAGGTCCTGCGCCAGTCCCGGGGGCTCACGTGGTGACGTTGCTTGAAATGCTGCCGGAAGGATGTCGCCGTGTGGAAGCCGATTCTTTCCGAGATGGCTTCGACAGACAGTGATGTGGTTTCCAGCAGTTCCCGACCTCGCCGAAGCCGTTCACTCACCAGCCACCCCATCACCGTCATGCCCGTCGCCTTCTGAAAGTGGCGGGTGAAGGTGCGCCGGCTCATGGCGGTGCGGGTCGCCAGCTCATCGATGGTGTGGGTTTCGGCCAGGTGTTCCCGCAGGTAGTCCAGCAGTCGGTTGATGTGTGCATCCTGGGTGGACATCGCAACCGGCTGCTCGATGAACTGGGCCTGGCCACCTTCCCGATGCGGCGGAACCACCATCAGGCGGGCAAGGGTATTGGCGGTATTCGCGCCATAGTACTCCCGCACCAGAAACAGGCAGCAATCCAGCCCCGCCGCTGTACCAGCGGAGGTAACCAGCCGGTCATCCTCCACATAGAGGGCGTTGGTATCCAGGTTGACCTGGGGAAACCGCTTGAGGAAGTCCTGCTCCGCCAGCCAGTGGGTTGAGGCCCGCTTGTGATCCAGCAACCCCGCATAGGCCAGTGCATAGGTGCCGTAACAAAGGCCCACTACATGGGCACCGCGCTTGTGGCATTCGGTGAGGGCTTCAGACAATTCGGGAGGTGGTGCTTCGTTCAGATCGTGCCAGCCGGGCACTACTGCAATATCAACCTTATCCAACAGTTCCAGCCCGCCATCCGGCTGCACCGTCATGGCCCGCTCGGATGCCAAGGGCTTTCCGTCCGGGCTGATAATCAGTAGTTCGAACAAGGGGCCTTCGGGCAAGGCAATGGTGAAAACCATGTAGGGCACGGAAAAGTGGAAGGGGCTGAATTGCGGGTGAATGATAAGCCCGACTTTGGGTAGTGCCACGGATTCTCTCCCGAGGTTTATCTGGCTCGATTATACCAGATTGGCCCGATTGTTTCGATGATTGTCGTTCAGGTCAATATTGGGTTTGATCAGAGCTCCGTACACTTTATTCCATCAACGAACACCCTGTTGGAGGACAAATACCATGTTGATCAACACTTTCGCTGGCGCCCTGATGCTGGCTTCGACTGTTTTTACCTGCGCGGCTTTTGCCGAGTCCAATACCCGAGAATCGAGCCACCAGATACAGCAAATCCGTAATGCCACCATCAAGGTCACCTACGGAGAAACCACCTTTCTGATCGACCCCATGTTGGCGGACCAAGGGGCTTACCCGGGTTTTCCAGGCACTTACCGCAGTGAGCTGCGTAACCCCCTGGTGGGCTTGCCCATGACGGTAGAGGACATCATCGAAGGTACCGATGCGGTGATTGTGACCCACACCCATCTCGACCAC
The DNA here is from genome assembly GCA_014762755.1 of Marinobacter sp. Lineage (GTDB taxonomy): Bacteria > Pseudomonadota > Gammaproteobacteria > Pseudomonadales > Oleiphilaceae > Marinobacter. Next base: position 10,336 of record JABURI010000171.1, on the reverse strand, counting down.
TGGGACGATGCCGCCCAGGAGCTTTTGCCGAAAGAGATCCCTCTGTTTGTGCAAAACGCGGCGGATGCCGAGATGATCCGTAAGCAGGGTTTCAAGGATGTGCGCATCCTGGATGACGAGGTGGAGTTTCGCGGCGTGACACTCCACAAAACCGGTGGGCAGCACGGTTCCGATACCCTCTATGCCATTCCCGAGTTAGCGAAGAGGCTTGGGGAAATCATGGGCGTGGTTTTTGAGGCAGAGGGACAGGAAACCACTTATGTGGTAGGCGATACCGTTTGGCGTGATGAAGTGGTGCAGACGCTGGAGCGCTTCCAGCCGAATGTGGTTGTGCTGAATGCCGGGGCGGCGGAACTAACAGGCTTTGAGGGCGACCCGATCATCATGGGCAAAGAAGATACCCTGCGAGTACACCGTGCTTTACCAGGCGCAGACATTGTCGCCGTGCACATGGATGCGGTGAACCATATGACCCTGAGCCGTGAGGCGCTGTCGGAATTTGTAAAGAGTGAGGGGGTTGATGAGCACGTTCTGATCCCGGCGGATGGCGAGATTATTTCTTTCTGAACCGGGCACACCTGAAACAAATGACCCATTGAGGAGCAGTCTAATGAGCAAGCGAGCCGTTGTTGTTGTCGATATTCAGAATGAGTACTTTGCCTCCGGTAAAATGCCGCTGGTGAACATTGAAGAGGCAGCCGCCAAAGCGGCACAGGTGATAGACGCAGCGCGCCAGAAAAAAGAGCTGCTGGTGCATGTTCGCCACGAGTTTCCGGACCCGAATGCGCCTGTATTCACGCCGGGCTCAGACGGCATTATGATTCATGAATCCGTGGCACCGAAAGATGATGAGCCGGTGATCCTGAAGAATTATCCCAACTCATTCCTGAAGACCAACCTGAAGGAGCTGCTGGATTCTAACGACATTGAGGAAGTCGTGGTGATCGGAGCCATGAGCCATATGTGCATCGAAGCCACCAGCCGCGCCGCCTCGGACTTCGGTTACAAGGTCACGGTGCTGGAAGATGCCTGCGCCACGATGGATCTGGAGTTCAACGGCATCACCGTACCAGCGGCACACGTTCATGCAACGTCTATGGCGGCGCTTGGGTTTGCCTATGCAAATATCCAGTCCATCCGGGATTACCTGTGAGGATACTGCTCTTCATAATTGTCCGGTAGTTGCTCCCGTAAACTGAACACCGACCGGCTAGAAGCATGTCTAGCCGGTCGTTTCCATGGTATCGACCGACCCGGATTCATCGCGATATAAAATCATTTCTTCAGTGTCCCAAAAGGAGGCGCATTAACGCCACATACGGGGCAAGACGTCTGTGTGCACAGCACTTTTTCTGTGCCAATACACCATAACGATGTGTCCCAGGATCGTGGCAAGCAACAACCATCCTAGCCAACTGTGCAGCCAGTCTCCTGGTGCGACCATCCACCCGATTTCCTCTCCTTCAAACCCGGAGAAAATCGGAATACCTAATGGTTCGAAAGATTTGCCGGAGCCATATTGCCGAAGCAGCGCCAATCCGGGAACGACGGCCAGAAGCAGGTACAATGCAATGTGGCCCGTTTTTGCAGCGAGGTTTATTGACGGCGGGCGACGGGCCGTGTTCATCATTGCCCAAAGCGCACGGATAACAACCAGAATGAAGAGGAGAAAGCCAAGTGGCTTGTGACTTGCCCAGAAGAACTCTTCGATAGCGGTATCCCCGAGTAAGAAATGTGCGCCTGCACTGAGGAATTGCCAAAGGATAAGAAGCGCCATACCCCAGTGGAGCGCTCGACTTACTTGTCCATAATGATCAGTGTTATCGCCCGTTGGCATCATCAATCTCCCATCTTTTCGTGATTCAAGGCTATCGCAGCGCCGGTATATTTCAAAACGGCATGCTCAAATCAGCTGATAAAGATTATGAGAATCTTCCCGGAGTCTGCTATCCCGGTACTCATTACGGCCTGCATCCGGGAGGTATCGATGGCAAACAACTTAAGTGGTTCGAGGACGGAAAGAGCTCTGGGATGGGACTGATCGTGCAGCGAAATACTCTCATGTGATCTCCGCCTGAGGTTGTTAGAGGCTGGAGTTTGAAGTTCGCTTTGCGACTCTCGCAGATCTTCCCGGCCTCGCGGGCGTCCACCGGACGCCCGTTAATATTGTCGTTGGACGTTCACCCAAGAGAGCTTCTACATTTGCTATTAGCAGCCAGCCTTTCGGGCGGCTGAACTAAAGAGGGTAGGAGGTGCATTATGAGCAACGAACAGAAGCACGCTGGCAGCTGCTTTTGCGGTGCGGTCCAGTTAACCGTCTCCGGCGATCCTGCCGCCATGGGCTATTGCCATTGTGAATCGTGCCGGCGATGGTCAGCTGGCCCCGTCAATGCTTTCATCCTTTGGAAGCCCGAATCAGTGAAAATCACTCAGGGTGCCGACAATATCGGGACTTATGCCAAGACCACCCAAAGCCACCGAAAATGGTGCAAAACGTGCGGAGGGCATATTCTCACTGAGCATCCGTCGATGGGATTAACTGATGTGTACGCCGCAGTCATACCCAGTTTTCCATTTACACCTGACGTTCATGTGCATTACCAAGAAGCTGTATTGCGTATCCGCGATGGCATCACCAAGCTAAAAGATGTCCCAGGAGAAATGGGTGGCTCTGGCGAGAGTATGGCTGAGTAGTCTCGGAGCTCTCAAACATTGGAGCGCCCAACAAGCCCATGCAGCCGACGCCGCAAAGCGGCGCGGCTGATGGCCGGCGTTAATCTTCCTGCCTGAATGTTCGCTTTGCGACCAGATCGAGCTCCTCAAACTCCTAAACAAAAGCGGACAGTCGCGGCCTCAATTTCGCGCCTGTTTAAGGCTGGGCGTACTGGCAGTATCACTTGGTTGTATCCCGGAGCGCAATTAGAGCCGGACTATTACAACTCTGGGTGGATCCGAAACGGGGTCAGGGTGAAAATGACCAACCAATGCCTCGATGTAAAATGCTATCCAATTCCGAGTCTGCATCATGAGTGAGAACCTCCCCATTTTATTCGGGATTTACCCGATGTTTTTGTCAGGAATCACTCTGGTTTGGCTGCTCTGTCTGCAACGGTGCAGCTGGCCGAATTGGGTCGCGCGGGTATTGGCGTGCGGAAGCATCATTGCTTTCACTTTTATGACGGGGCCTTGGGCCTTCACAAGTTATTACTTACGTTACGTTTTTCTCGTGCTATTCGCCCTAACCGTTGTTTTCTCGTATTTCCGAATAGAACGCCGCAACCCTCACTTTGTAATACGCTCTGAACGAATCCCGGTTGGCTCGATGGTTATTTTTTTTCTTTTTGCGGTTCTGAATGCTCTGGCCCTAAAGTCGTATTGTCCACCTGGGCGGACGCTTGACGTAACATTTCCGCTCAGATCAGGCACCTATTACGTGCTACAAGGGGGCGGCAGTATAGTGACGAATCCTTTCCATGCGCTGGCCGGAAACATGAATGCCATCGATATTGTTAAGCTAAACTCGCGCGGCAATCAGGCAGAATCGTTAGCCCCGCGGGTGCTGAGTGCCTACAAAATCTTTGGCGAGAAACTCTATAGCCCATGCCACGGGAGAATTTCAGAGGTTCGTGACAGCTTGCCAGATAATCCTCCGGGAAACCCCGATACGAAGCACCCTGAAGGTAATTACATAGTACTGCAGTGTCCCATGGGGGATATTTTGATGGCTCACCTGAGGCGAGAAAGCATTATTGCAAGACCAGGGCAGGTCGTAACCGAGGGACAGCCGTTGGCCGAAATCGGCAACTCAGGAAATACGCTTGAGCCACACCTGCATATTGAGGCAACGAAAGACGGCAAACCGACATGGCTTAGGTTTAACGGACGCTCGTTGTCGATTAATAGCCTGATAACGAGAAAGTGAAAAATGCATAACAATGCGAACGACGCCGCCAAAAAAGGCGACCTCGAAAAGGAAGAAAGCCGAGGCCTACCTGTAAGGTGACAGCATTCGGCCTGTCTTGCATGACCGGCGTGGCGAGGATTTTATGGCAAATCAGGCTTTGAGAAAGGCGATCGGCCTAGCGGCGGTTTCAACTGTTTTGCTCGTAGAGTTCGGTATGTTCTACGATTTTTTTTACCCGTTTCGGTTTCTGTGGAGCCAGGACCACATAACCGAGCTTGTCCTGTCGGTAGTGGTTTTCCTGTGGAGTTTGGCTGGCGCATTTCTGGTCTTTTTCGGCGGCTGCAGTCTGTTTCGAACAATCACCCTGCCGTTTTTTATATTTTTCTATCTTTCCAATATTGGCTCCTTCCTCGTCTCAAACGGACCTATTGATTTCCAGCAGGCAGACCTGATCGTGAGTTACTTCCAGTGGTGGGCCGGGGCCGTGGCTGAGAATATTGGACTGGCCGTACTGCCGCTTCTCATACTCCTTGTACCGCTTATTTTTGTCGTCGAACGTTTGCCTCGCCTTTTCAAGCTGAATATTCCCGGGAAGCTCTACGCTGTTCCAGTCATCGCAGTACCGCTTGTCTTCATCGCTCTGCTAGTTAGTGATGGCATTTTTGATCGATTCCCCTCTTTTTTCAGGGTGCCGGCACTTCTTGCATTTGCGGGCCAAAGCGATCTTTACAAGGGGGAGCGATCAGCGGTCAGCTACTCCGGTTCTTTTGGATCGCAGGTTGAGAAAATAGTTCTGATTGTCGATGAAAGTATCCGAGCGGACATCCTTGGCATCAATGGATACGTGAAAGATACGACCCCCTATCTACGCTCGGTGGACGAGGGACTGGTGAATTTCGGTCTGGCCGCTTCGGCTTCAAACTGCAGTGATTATTCCAACTTCATCCTCAGGACAGGGGTCAGAAAAGAGGCGATCCCGGACCGGGTTCAGAGGAGTTTGAAGATACCGTCGATCTGGCAACTTACGGGGCGGGCAGGGTATTACAATGTCTACCTGGATGCTCAGAGCGCAGAGGAGTGGGCGGACTACCAAAACTTCATGAATGAGCATGAAGCTACTCACATAGACGAAATACTAAGGCTTCGCCAGGACATTGCCTATGACAGCGACACCGTGGCTCGCGACAGGTTAACTGATCTGCTTAAGCAACCAGGTAAGACCTTCATAATGCTTAACAAGTATGGGATTCATTTTCCGTACTTCAGGAGCTATCCCAAGGAGTTCAAGCTTTTCACCCCGGCCCTCGATCCAGGTGAGCCAATGAATGATCGAGAAAGATCCCTGAATTCATACATGAATGGAATGCGCTGGAGCGTCGATGATTGGTTCAGGAACTTGTTGTTCCAAAGTGACGAATTCAGGAAGTACGTCATCATCTATACGAGTGATCATGGACAAAACATAGTCGATGACGGGACATTGGCCACGCACTGCAGGCCGAGAGCGAACCGTTTCGAAGGAATTGTGCCCATGATGGTTTTCTCGAACGACTCGGACATCCTGGAGCAGTTTGAGGCATCGCAAGCGACGAATTACGACCAAACGAGCCATTTTCAGGTATTTCCTACGTTGATTAGCCTCGCAGGCTATAATGAACCCTGGGTGAGGAATCATTATGGCGTCTCTCTGAAGGAGCCCGTCGGTACGCCGCCAGAATTTTTTGTGGGGGATGCCTTTGGCCGGGGGGCGGTCAGAAAATGGGTCCCAATATTTCCTCGCAGAGACTGAAAGCTTCTGAACCATTCGAAGGTCGCTGCATTGCTACAGAGCTATCTTTCCCAGTTAACCACTGAATGGCACATCTCCCAATGGACAATGCAACTCCGATAATCAGAGTATTTTGTGCCAGGATGAAGCCGGATTTTTTTCAACTATCCGAGGAAGAGCGAGGGCAGTTCATGGCTCGTGACCGGGCTAACCTCGACGCTTTGGGCATGAAGGCAATTTCCATGATCGACTGTACGAAGAGTGATGATGAGTGGGACTACATCGGTGTGGAAAGTTGGCCGTCAATGGAAGCGCTAGAACAACGAGAGTGGTTTGAAAAGAAGGAGCTTCAAATTTCTCGGTATGTGGTGTACCGGGTTCATTGGGGTGTTGAGCAGTCTTTCGAGGAGTATGGCCAGGCGTAGTGAACGCCACCCGGAGCAGCCACACACTCGAACGCTTAATCTTTGGAAAAGATGTATCAGTGACGATGAGTGATAAAAAAACGACCCACGCGGTTTCAATTCGCCAGTGGCTCAGGTTAGTGGTGGCGTATTGCCTGATACCACTGGTTCTCTTCATATGTGGTGGCGACCTTGGTTGGCAGCAGGGTTGGTTCTATTCCATGCTCCTTTTGGTGACTGGTATCGGTGGCCGCGTATGGGCGGAACGGCGGCATCCCGGGATAACTGCTGAAAGGCAAAATAAAGAAATCTTTCAAAGCGCCAAGGCCTGGGACAAGGTGCTTGCTCCCCTGATGGCGGTGAGCATCGTCTTCCCTATGGTCATAGTGGCAGGGTTGGATCATCGCTATAGCTGGTCCCCCGAATTTCCAATCTGGCTCAGCGTAGTAGGCTTCATCGTTATCGCTTTCGGTTACACCTTTGCTGCGTGGGCCGTGGTAGAGAATCGCTTCTTTTTGAGTGTTGTAAGTATCCAGACAGATCGAGGTCATGTGGTCTGTGATACCGGTCCATACCGGTTTGTGCGGCACCCAGGTTATGCTGGAAATAGTGTTGCACTGTTCGGATTTGTTCTTGCTCTGGGCTCTGTATGGGCACTTATTCCTGCAGCATTTGCCTTGCTCATCTCGGTGACGAGAACCGCGCTTGAAGACCACACTTTGCGCGAAGAGCTTCCTGGCTATCGGGGCTATGCTCGACGGGTGCGCTACCGGCTGATTCCTGGCCTTTACTGAGGGGTCTGGGCGTCGGATACTAAAGATCACAGCTTGAGGTCTATCACAGACCTTGCTCGACCGAGCCTGAATGTTCGCTTTGCGACCTCAGCGGGCTGGAAGACTCTAATCCTTGATGCGACTAAAATAGGGGGGGCTTACAAAAAGACTAAAGGAACAAAACGAACTGGCTTCCGGAAGGGAAAGAATATGAGTTAAACGATATTCTGGCCATTTCCTGGGGAAGGAAATGGTGCCGAGGAGAGGACTTGAACCTCCACGGGGTTGCCCCCACTAGCACCTGAAGCTAGCGTGTCTACCAATTTCACCACCTCGGCAGGTGACTACAACTCTCGGCTATTCTAACGAATTCTGTTTGGAATTCAAGCCGTTGGTTGCTGGCTTCGGCTTGTCGCCTCAACCGATGGCGCGTACTTTAATGATTTCCCCTGAGGCTGTCAAACATTTTTTCGAAAAAAGTTTCGGTGGTATTTGTGCCTATCAAATGCCCCCTTGTTAGGCAGCATTGCCATACCAACGTTATACTGCAACGAAATGCTAATTCTGCCGCGCCAGTGCGGCTTTAATACAAGGATCCGAATGGTTTCCAGGAAGAAAGACAAAGGTGATCCTCACGCGGACCGTGAGGCCCAAAAATACGAAAATCCCATCCAGAGCCGGGAATTCATCCTCAAACACCTGAAAGACCGGGGGGCGCCAGCCACTCACGAGACGCTTTGTGAGGAACTGGGGCAAACGTCCGATGAGGGTATTGAGGCCCTGCGCCGCCGGCTGATCGCCATGTGTCGCGACGGGCAGTTGATCTGCAACCGTCGTGGCGCCTATCTGCCGATTGAAGAGGCGGATCTGGTCACCGGCAAGGTGACCGGCCATAAGGATGGCTTCGGTTTCCTGATTCCCGATGATGGCGGCTCCGACCTTTTCCTCACTGCCCGGCAAATGCGACAGGTGTTCCACGGCGACCGGGTGGCCGCCCGGGTGGATCGTGTCGATGACCGTGGCCGTCGTGAGGGCAAGATTGTCGAGGTGCTCGAGCGCAACACCAGCCAGATTGTCGGCCGGTTTTTCCGGGAGAGCGGTATCAGTTTCGTGGTGCCGGAGAATGCCCGCATTAATCACGAGATCCTGGTGCCGGAAGAGCATGTGGGAGAGGCCTACCAGGGGCAGTACGTGGTGGTCGAGATTCTTCGTCATCCCACGGTGCGTACCCAGCCGATGGGCAAGGTGATTGAGATTCTCGGTGAACACATGGCGCCGGGCATGGAAATCGACGTGGCCATCCGCTCCTATGAGATTCCTCACAGCTGGCCGCCCGCCGTGGGTGAGCAGGCTGCCGCCATCCCGGCGGAAGTGGAAGAGAAGGACAAGCAGAACCGGGTCGATATCCGGCACCTGCCGCTGGTCACCATCGATGGCGAGGATGCCCGGGACTTCGACGACGCCATCTACTGCGAACCACGCCCGCGCGGGGGCTTCCGTCTGCTGGTGGCGATTGCCGATGTGTCTCATTATGTCCGGCCGGGTTCGCCGCTGGATGAGGAGGCGCTGAACCGGGGCAATTCCGTGTACTTCCCGGATCATGTGGTTCCGATGCTTCCGGAGAAGCTGTCCAATGGCCTGTGTTCCCTGAACCCCGGGGTTGATCGGCTGTGCATGGTGGCTGACATGACCCTCAGTGCTAACGGTCGCATCAGCAGCTATTCCTTCTACCAGGGCGTGATGCACAGTCACGCTCGTCTCACCTATAACAAGGTCAGCGACATCCTGGAGCGGCCGGATTCCGAGCCGGGCTACCGGTTGAGCCAGCAATATTCGGAAGTGTTGCCGCAGCTGTATAACCTCTACGAGCTCTACAAGCTGCTGCGCTGGGCGCGGACCGAGCGGGGTGCTATCGACTTCGAGACCACCGAAACCCGTATCATCTTCGATCCGAATCGCAAGATTGAGGAAATCGTTCCGGTCCACCGCAACGACGCCCACAAGATCGTCGAGGAGTGCATGCTGTGCGCCAACGTGGCGACGGCGCGTTTCCTGAAAAAACACAAGACGCCGGCCCTGTACCGGGTACATGAAGGTCCCTCGGAAGAGCGCCTTGCGGCCCTGAGACTGTTCCTGGGTGAACTCGGGTTGCAGCTGCGCGGTGGCGACAAGCCGACGTCCGCGGATTATCAGGAGCTGCTGTCACAGATTGCCGATCGCCCGGACGCCGACGTGATCCAGACCGTGATGCTCCGCTCGCTCAGTCAGGCTGTCTACAGCCCGGAAGAGAGTGGTCACTTTGGTCTGGGCTTTGCCAGTTACGCCCACTTCACTTCGCCGATCCGTCGCTATCCGGACCTGATCGTGCACCGGGCGATCAAGTCCCGGATTCACAATCCCGAGGTGAAAAAGGACGTGGTCACGCCCCCGGTCACGGATCCGGAGCTGGCGGAGTACCCTTACGACTATGCCCGACTGGAACAGTTGGGCGAGCATACTTCCATGACCGAGCGGCGTGCCGATGATGCCACGCGGGACGTCATGGCCTGGCTCAAGTGCGAGTTCCTCAGGGATCACGTGGGCGAGGAGTACAACGGCGTAATTTCGGCGGTGGTACCTTTCGGCTTCTTTGTCGCGCTGGAGGATATCTATATCGAAGGGCTGGTGCATGTCTCCACGCTCAGCGGTGACTATTTCCATCACGATTCCGCCAAGCACCGGCTGATCGGGGAGCGCACGGCCGTGAGCTTCCGGCTTGGGGATGATGTCCGGGTGCGCGTTGCCCGAGTCGACCTGGAAGATCGCAAGATCGATCTGGAGCTGGTCAGCCAGCCCAGGCGCCGCAAGGCGGACCGGGAGGCACTGGATGTCACCCGTCGCGAGGAGCGCGGTAAAGGAAAAGGCAAGGGTAAGGGCAGGGAGCGTGGCCCGGGTGGCAAGAAAGCCTCCCGGGGGCGGAGCAAGGGTAAGCCCGAGTCAGCTGCGCCTGCCAGGGGCAAGGCGGGCAGCGCCAAGGAACGGCTGGTTGCGGAAGCCGCCCGCGAAGCGGAAAAAAAGTCTGGGAAGGCCGGGTCCGGCAAGAAACCCAGACGCAGAACCCGGAAGTAAGTTCTGAACAGTAACCCGTAAACAGGATCAGAGTCAGTGTCCCAGGAATATGTATTCGGGTGGCACGCGGTTGAGGCTGTGCTCAAACGCGAGCCGGAAAGATTGCAGCAGGTCTGGATCCAGACCGGGCGCCAGGACAAGCGAGTCAAAACCATCACCGATGCACTGGACGGTCTCGGCGTTCGCTGGCAGGTAGTTCACCGTCGTGAGCTCGATGAACGGGTCTCCGGTGTGCATCAGGGCGTTGTCGCAGCTGTGTCGGAGAGCCGTGAATGGAGTGAAGGCGATCTGTTGGCCCAGCTGGAAAAGAGCGACAAACCGCCGTTTCTGCTGGTGCTTGATGGCGTGACCGATCCCCATAATCTGGGGGCCTGCATGC
>JABURI010000255.1 GCA_014762755.1 Marinobacter sp. | reverse complement strand
TTGTTATCGGGAGATTCCTGCCGTGCAGGGACTGAATCTGACTGCAGCGCGAGGCATCCTCACAACCCGCGCAACACGATGGTGGCGATGGCGCACCGGCTGAACAGGCCCGGCGGCTGACAGGCGCACGCCTGTCCAGACCGTACCACCCGACGGAAGGGCATCCGGCCCGTCCGTGCAAATGCAGATCAGAATTCAGGAAACCGACACATGACACCCGAGCAGTTCTCCGAGCTCGCCCACGCCGGCTTTAACCGTATCCCCGTGTATCGCGAGGTCCTGGCCGACCTGGATACGCCCTTGAGCACCTACCTCAAGCTGGCCAGTGGCCCCTACTCCTATCTCTTTGAATCCGTCCAGGGCGGCGAGAAATGGGGCCGCTATTCCATCATCGGTCTGCCCAGCCAGGAGATTCTCAAGGTCTTTGATCACCGCATCGAGGTCAGTCAGAACGGCAAGGTGATCGAACAGGCCGAGGTGGACGATCCACTGGCATTCGTTGACGAGTACCAGCAGCGCTTCAACGCCCCGGACCTGCCGGAACTGCCCCGATTCAATGGTGGCCTGGTGGGGTATTTCGGCTACGACACCGTGCGCTACATCGAAAAACGCCTGCGCAACTCCTGCCCGCCTGACCGGATTGGCACCCCGGATATCCTGCTGATGGTCTCCAATGAGATCGTGGTGTTCGACAACCTGCGTGGCAAGCTGCACCTGATTGTGCATGTCGACCCGGCCATGGAAGGTGCCTACGAACAGGCCCAGACCCGCATCGACGAGCTGGAGGCGCGCCTGCACCGGCAGACTGCCAACGCGCCTCGCACTCCGGAGCACCTGCGTGGCAAGGCCGTGGACGAGAGTGATTTCATCTCCGGCTTCACCCAGGACCGTTTCGAAGCCGCCGTCGACCGCATCAAGGAATACGTGCTGGACGGCGATGTGATGCAGACGGTCATCTCACAGCGCATGTCCATCCCGTTCGAGGCACCGCCCCTGAACCTCTACCGGTCCCTGCGGGTACTGAATCCGTCGCCCTACATGTATTTCCTGGACCTGGACGACTTCCACATCGTCGGCTCGTCCCCGGAGATCCTGGCCCGGGTGGAGGATGAAGAGGTGACCGTACGGCCCATCGCCGGCACCCGCAAGCGCGGTGCCACCGACGCCGAGGATAAGGCCCTGGAAAACGAACTGCTGGCCGACCCGAAAGAAATCGCCGAGCACCTGATGCTGATCGACCTGGGCCGCAACGACGCCGGCCGGGTGTCGGAAACCGGCACCGTCAAGGTCACCGACAAGATGATCGTGGAACGCTACTCCCACGTCATGCACATCGTGTCCAACGTCACCGGCCGCCTGAAAGAAGGCACCAGTTGCCTGGACGTCTTGCGGGCCACCCTGCCCGCCGGCACCCTCAGTGGCGCCCCCAAGATCCGGGCCATGGAAATCATCGACGAACTGGAGCCAGTCAAACGAGGCGTCTACGGCGGTGCGGTGGGCTACCTTTCGTTCAACGGCAACATGGATACCGCCATCGCCATCCGCACCGCGGTGATCAAGGACAACACCCTGCACATCCAGGCGGGTGCCGGTGTGGTGGCGGACTCGGTTCCGCGCCTCGAGTGGAAAGAAACCATGAACAAGGGCCGCGCGATTTTCCGTGCCGTGGCCATGACCTACAACGATTACGACCACTGAGGCGGAGGAACGGATTATGTTGCTGATGATCGATAACTACGATTCCTTCACCTACAACGTGGTGCAGTACCTGGCAGAGCTGGGCGCCGATGTGCAGGTCTACCGCAACGACGAAATCACCATCGAGCAGATCGAGGCGCTCAAGCCCGAACGGCTGGTGATCTCACCGGGCCCCTGCACGCCGAACGAAGCCGGCATTTCCATGGAAGCCATCCGTCACTTCGCCGGTAAGCTGCCCATCCTCGGCATCTGCCTGGGCCATCAGGCCATCGGCCAGGTCTACGGCGCCGATATCATCCGCGCCGGCCGGGTCATGCACGGCAAGGTCTCGCCGGTCTATCACAAGGACATCGGCGTGTTCCGGGGGCTGAGCAATCCGTTGCAGGCCACCCGCTACCACAGTCTGGTCATTGACCAGAACACCCTGCCGGATTGCCTGGAAGTCACCGCCTGGACCCGCAACGATGACGGCTCCATCGAGGAAATCATGGGCGTGCGCCACAAGACCCTGCCCATCGAAGGCGTGCAGTTCCACCCGGAGTCGATCATGACCGAACAGGGCCATGAACTGCTGCGCAACTTCCTGAGAACAAACAAATAAGAGGCCAACTCTCCATGGACATGAAAGAAGCTCTGAACCGGATCGCCTCCAACCTGGATCTTTCCCGGGAGGAAATGAAAGAGGTTATGCGCATCGTCATGAACGGCGAGGCCACCGATGCACAGATCGGGGCGTTCCTGATGGGGTTGCGCCTCAAGAGCGAAACCATTGACGAGATTACCGGCGCCACCGAAGTCATGCGCGAGCTGGCCACCGGCGTTGCGGTGAACGCCGAGCCACTGGTGGACATCGTCGGTACAGGCGGCGACGGCGCCAACTTGTTCAACGTTTCCTCCGCGGCCTCCTTCGTGGTGGCAGCGGCCGGGGGCTATGTCGCCAAGCATGGCAACCGGGGCGTGTCGTCCAAGAGCGGCAGCGCCGATCTCATCGAGAAGGCCGGCATCAACCTGGACATGACCCCGGAGCAGGTCGCCCGCTGCGTCGAGCAGATCGGTGTCGGCTTCATGTTCGCCCCGGCCCACCACGGCGCCATGAAGCACGCCATCGGCCCGCGCAAGGAGCTGGGCTGCCGGACCATCTTCAACATCCTGGGCCCCATGACCAACCCCGCCGGCGTCAAGCGCCAGCTGCTGGGGGTGTTCACCAAGGAACTGTGCCGCCCGATGGCGGAAGTGATGAAGCGCCTGGGTGCCGAGCACATCATGGTAGTGCACTCCAAGGACGGTCTGGACGAGATCAGCCTGGCCACGCTCACCCACGTGGCCGAGCTCAAGGACGGGGAGATCACCGAGTACGACATCACCCCGGAAGATCTGGGCATCAAGAGCCAGTCGCTGGTGGGCCTGGATGTGGGTTCCTCGGAGGAGTCTCTGAAATTGATCAAGGCCGCTTTTGGCCGGGAGCACGATGAGATCACCGAGAAGGCGCGGGACCTGATCGCGCTGAACGCCGGGGCCGCCATCTACATTGCCGGCCTGGCGGATACGCCGAAAGCCGGCGTGGAGATGGCGCTGGATGCCATGGGATCGGGGCTGGCTGCGGGCAAGATGTCCGAACTGGCCGACTTCTCCCAGTGTTTTTGATGCGGGCCTGATATGACTGACAGACATCTGGATAAGACTCCCACCATTCTTCGCAAGATCGTCGACCGGAAATGGCAGGAAATCGACGAGCGCAAACGCCGCGTCACCGTTGACGATTTGAAGGTCATGGCGGGGGACCAGGCACCCGCCCGGGGCTTTGCCGACGCCATGCGAACCCGGATCGAGCAACAGACCCCTGCCGTGATTGCCGAGATCAAGAAGGCGTCCCCGAGCAAGGGCATCCTGCGGGACCCGTTCGTGCCGGCCGAGATTGCCGAGAGCTATGAGAAAGGCGGCGCCGCCTGTCTGTCGGTACTAACCGACCGTGACTTCTTCCAGGGCCACGAGGACTACCTGAAAGCCGCCCGGGCTGCCTGCAGCCTTCCGGTCATCCGCAAGGATTTCATGGTGGCGCCCTACCAGGTCTACGAAAGCCGCGCCATCGGCGCAGACTGCATCCTGTTGATCGCCGCCTGCCTGACCCGTTACCAGATGCAGGAACTGGAAGGCATCGCCCGGGAAATCGGGCTGGATGTGCTGGTGGAAGTGCATGATCCTGATGAGATGGACGACGCCCTGACCCTGGAAACGCCCCTGGTCGGCATCAACAACCGGAACCTGCACACTTTCGAGGTGTCGCTGGACACCACATTCGACCTGCATGAGCGGATAGGACAGGACCGGCTGACGGTGACCGAGAGCGGGATCATGACCCGGGACGATGTGGAAGCCATGACCAGCAGGGGCATTTACGGCTTCCTGGTGGGTGAATCGTTCATGCGGGCGGAGGAGCCTGGAAGCAAACTTCGAGAACTCTTCTTCTGAGAACGCTAACTCCGATGCCGATACAGGCCGGTGGGCAGGGCCGGCCTGTGCACCAAAGTCAGCCCTCAGCCCCACTCAAAGCTTCCTCCAAGAGCTCCAACAGATGTGCTGGCATCCCGCCGGCCAACTTCAGAGCCGCCTCATGCCCCCGGGGCGACATCTTGCCCCAGGTCCGGCGTACAATCCGGAGCCACTTTTCCCGGTCGTACTCCGGCTTTTCCTCGTAGAACGGCGCAAAATAGCGCTCCAGGAACACCATGCAGGCCACGTCCTCCAATAACTGGGTGTCCGGATCCTGTCGCAGTTCCCGCTTGGTCAGGATGGTTTCCACCCGCTGGCACTCGTCCTCGGGATAGCCACACTCTGCCATGATTTCCGCCGCCCGGCGGCCATGCATTCGGCCGCAAGCCTGGCGCCACAGGTAATAATTTTTCCGGCCCTCTCCGAACTCGCTCCGGGGCATGGTCCAGCGTTCGATGTGCTGGGCCCGGCAGGCGATCTGCATGCGCTCGGAGGGGTCTGGCTCCAGCTCGAACAACCAGCGAGTCATGTGCTGGCTGTAGGCGTATTCCCGGGGCAGGCTCTCGCCGCCCACCATCTCCCGGTTGGGATCGGCCCGGTTGGCCTCGTCGATCTTGTTCAGGGCACATCCGAGACTGTCGGATACCGTCATCTGTTACTCCATCGTTATTTGAACCAGGGTAAGCGTAGGTGAATACCCTGAAGGGTATATCTCTTACTGGAACTTGTCGTGGTTGTGCTCCGTGAATGAATATTAAACATTGACCCGACCAATCTCCGGAGCCCGACCATCCGTGCGACTGACCAACCCGGACATTCCTTCCGAGTGGCACCCCGCATACCGCGACTTCCAGCGGCAAAGGGAGCGGCTGTTCGCCGTTTTCGGTGCCTGGCTGTTGCTGGCGATCATGGTCGCTTACCAGTTCAGCCATGAACTGCGCGAGGTCCGGCCGCCCGAGCCCTGGTCGCTGGAACACCTTCTGCGATTGCCGGTTTATGCCAGCATCGGACTGACCCTACTGTCCCATTACACCGCCGTGCCCGGCTGGCACCCGAAAGTATTCCTCAGGATGATGTCCACGTCACTGATGCTGATGATGCTCGGCCTGTTCCTGATCTACTTCCAGAACAAACCCGAGGACGTGCCCCAGGTTAGTGAGGGACTGATGATCAGCTTCTTCGGGGTCACCATGATGGCCACCCGCGGACTGCGGGATTGGCTGGTGCAGTTCCTGCTGCCGCTGGTGCTGTTTGTGCTCGCGACCATGTTATTGCAGGTGTCACCGATCAGTCTGATCCCTCACCTGTTCGGCCCCACGGCCATGCTGGCAGTCGGACTGATCACCTCCGAAACCCTGCGTCGGCTGGGTAATCACCAGTTCCTCAATGAACAGCGCGTGAAGCAAATGGCAACCACGGACAAGCTGACCGGCCTGCTCAACCGCCATGCCTTCCTGCCCCTGATCCACCATGAAATGGACCGGGCGCGGCGCAGCAGCGACAAACCCTTCTGCGTCATCATGGGTGATCTGGACAACTTCAAACGGGTCAACGATACCCATGGCCACGAAGTGGGTGATCTGGTTCTGAGGGAAACCGCCGTTCGGGTAAGCGCCAGCCTGCGCCAGCAGGACGTCCTGTGCCGCTGGGGTGGCGAGGAACTGCTCATACTGTTGCCGGAAACCGGGCCGACCGGCGGTCTCGAAGTGGCACGAAAGATCCGTGCGGCCATGGCCGGTCAGCCCATGCAACTGGACGGAGCCCGGGTTCGGCAAACCATCAGTCTGGGCCTGGCCTGTTTCGACGGGGAACGGTCACCCGAACAACTGATTGCCAGAGCCGACAAAGCTCTTTATGACGCCAAGGCCGCCGGCCGAAACCGCGTGATGACGGCCCCGGCCAATGAGACCGGAGCCACGCCCGACTCAGGCAGTTCAGGCCTGGGCTGACGGCCGTGCCTTGATGCGGTCGTACCAGGCCTGAAGGTTGGTCTGCTCCGGCTTGATCCGGATATTCACCACCCGGGCAAAGGCCACCGTGGTGAAGGCGTTAATGTCAGCGGCTGTGAGCCGGTCGCAGCAGATGTATTCCTTGCCTTCCAGGTGTTTGTTCAGGAAGTGCATGAACTTCTCAACACCCTGGCCACACTCCTCGCCCCATTCCTTGATGGGATTCATCCGGTCCTTGAAATAACCAGTAGTGTGCTGGAAGCACATGCCGGTGGGCATGAAGAAGTAGAAGTCGATCCAGCGCAGCCACTGTTCCAGGTGGGCTTTTTCCAGGGGTGTTTCACCCAGCAGCTTCGGCGCATCGGGGTAGGCCTCTTCGAAGTAACGACAGATCGCCATGGTCTCGGCAATGCAGGTGCCGTCATCCAGTTCCATCACCGGCACTTTCTTCATGGGATTGCGGGCAACGAATTCCGGTGTCAGGTTCTCGCCCTTCTGCAGGTCGATCTCGACGAATTCGGCCTCGTCCAGCAGGCCCTTCTCGGCCATGAACATGCGCACGCGGCGGGGATTCGGGGCGGTTTTTGTTTCGAAAATCTTCATGGTGATCGGCTCCGTTCCGGGTGTTGGATGGATGGACGTGATTGCTGAGAACAGCACAGAGACTGACCGCAAAAAACAGTTGCGTCAAGCAACTGTTAATCCCCGGGCAGCCAACGGCGGATCTGCTCCAGTATCCATCCGGGCTCGTCCAACGGCAGGTCGTGCCCGGCATCGGGATGCAGCCTGAGGGTCCATTGCCAGCGGGATTCCAGGGCTTCACTGCATCTGAAGTGCACGATCCGGTCGCCCCGGCTGGCAAGCAGCAGGGCATCGGGCAATGGTCGGTGGGGCGCCGGAGTGAAGCGGGCCGCGGCCCGCAACTGATGGAAGGCATTGGCCAGGCTGACCGGGCGCTGACGCTGAATGCTGTACCAGCGCTTGGCGAGGGCCAGCGGCACCGGCCGGTTGGAGGTCAGCTGCAACAGGTCCCGCTCCCGGTCAAACAGCTCCCGGCGCGCCAGCAGCCGAAGCACCCCGGGCCAGGCCACCGGGCGCATTCGTTGCCAGGGCGGGCTGAATCCGGAACTGGTGTTGATCATCACCAGATGCTGGATTTCACCCAGATCTGCGTTCTGGGCCCAGTCCAGCGCCACCATGCCGCCCATGGACAGCGCAATGATACCGAAGGGCCGGGGGATGTGACTGACCTGGCGGCAGACTTGCCGGCGAATGCCTTCGATGGTATCCGGGCTGTCCTGCCGGTAATGGACACCGGTACCGGGAAGATCAATCGCATGGAATCGGTGGCCGGGAAACGCGGATTGCAACGCCACCGGGAAATCCCCCCAATGCGCCTGCTCCCGTGTCAGTCCCCGCAACAGTATCCAGTGCATGTCAGATCGAATCCCGGTACCAATGCATGATCGCCGCTTCTCTCAGCATGGCCTCCTGCTCCTGTTCCGGCAACCAGTTACGGTGACTGGCGGCGGCATTGAGCAAAAAATCGATCCAGGTGAGGTGTGTGCGTAACACGCGCTTGTGACGGTGGGGCACCAGAGGATTGAACAGACCGTCGAGTCGGAACAGCTGGCGCGGGCGTTTACGAACCCAGCGCCAGGATCCCATTTCCAGGGTCAGGGGCAGGAACACGCCCGGATTGTCCCGGTTGATCTGCTTGTAGAAGTAGTCCCAGAGATCACCGTGGGTCAGGTAATGGCGTGACTGGGGCTCGAACCTGTAATCATGATTGGGATAGGCCTGCTCCCAGATCAGCTTCAGGGCCATCACCGCCGCTATCCGCCGCATGGGACGACGGCGATAGGCGTAGGGAAACCAGATCTGGTCCTGCCAGCCGAACCCGCTGTGGCAATCCAGGGCAACACTGAACGACCGCCCCGGCAGCAGTTCCCGGATGACGGTTTCCAGGGCCAGATTCTCCACCTCCATGCCCTGCTCGGGATCGCCGATGTACCAGGGGAGCCTGCGGGACAGTCGCTGACCACCCAACAGAAACGCGCTCCGATCCTGGGCGGTGATCGGCGCGTTCCGCATCAGATCCACCCCGCTGGGGTTACTGCGCTGATTCAGATACATCCCGCCCGGATTGAGGATCGGCAGGACCGTCACGTGAACCCGCTCCAGCAGCGCCGCCAGCTGTTCATCCCAGGCCAGCCTTTTCAGCACGCCATCCAGCCAGGCCATGACCACCTGGGATCCAATCCGCTCCAGCCCGTGCACGCCACCAACCAGCAAGACCGCCGGGGCCTCCGGCCTGGGCGACCCGATATCGACCCGGTAGATCGGCAAGCACAGATCGTCCAGGGCGACATGATCAACCACACAGCTCTGAACCTGCTCCGGTGCTTCGGCCAGCATCCGTTCCAGCGCCGTCATCTCGGGCAGGAAGGTTCTCAGCTGTTTGCGCTGCCGCCCTGCCCGCTGCGATTGCTCATCGGCAACCGCCGTGTGGGGGGTCAGATCACGTAGTTCGGTCATGCACTCACCTCCAGCCAACAACCTTTCAAGATACCTCCCGGAAACTACAAATTGTTGACAGTGGCGCGGGAAATATGACGACAAACACGACGTTTTTCCGGCAATTCCTTGAATCTCGATTCAATTTCCTTATCCTAAAAAGGGAATTCTCTCGAGAAATCTTGTTTTGAAGAACGCAGTAGCGGTTCCAAAAACAACCCCTCCCTCCGATCCCGTGCGATCGCAGTTTGGTCATTCCTGTAAGCGCTCTGCTGCGTTACCAACCCCAAAGGAGAAGTAACCATGAAGAAGTTTACTTCTGCCGCGCTCCTGTGTGCGGCGGCAATTCCCGGCATGGCCCAGGCCAACGAGTGTGGTGAGGTATCCATCACCGAGATGAACTGGGCGTCCAACACGGTGGTTACCAATGTCGCCAAATTCATCATGGAGCAGGGCTACGGCTGCGATGTCACCATTGTCCCCTCCGATACGGTTCCGGCTGTCACCTCGGTCGCCGAGAACGGTGAGCCGGACATTGTCACCGAGTTGTGGCTGAACTCCGCCGGCGAGGCCTACCTGCGCCTGGAAGAACAGGGCAAGGTTGAGCGCTTGGGCAAAGTGCTGGAGCCGGGCGGTGTTGAAGGCTGGTGGATCCCCACCTACCTGGCGGAGAAGCACCCGGAACTCACCACCATCGAAGGCGTGATGGCCAACCCGGAACTGGTTGGCGGCCGCTTCAACAACTGTCCCGACGGCTGGGGCTGCCGCGTCGTCAGTGACAACCTGATTCGCGCCCTGGATCTGGAAGAATCCGGCATCGAAGTCTTTAACCACGGTTCCGGCGAGACGCTGGCATCCTCCATGGCTTCCGCGGTCCAGAACAAGGAACCCTGGTTCGGCTACTACTGGGGCCCGACCGTGCCGCTGGGCAAGTACGACATGACCCGGGTGGAGCTGGGCGAATACAAGCCCGAGGTGCACCAGAAGAACCAGACCCCGGACGTCGAGAATCCCGGCGTTTCCGAGTTCCCGGCGGCCACCATCCTGACCTCGGTGACCACGGACTTTCAGGAGCGTGAGCCGGAAGTCGCGGAGATGCTCAGCAAGCTGACCTTCCAGACCTCGACCATGAGCTCGATCCTGGCCTGGATGGATGCCAACAACGCGTCCGGCGAGGAAGCCGCAGTGTACTATCTCAACAATCACAGCGACGAGTGGTCCACCTGGCTGAACGACTCGGCCAAGAAAAAACTCGCAGCGATCCTCGATAGCTGATCGCCCCACCCCGCCCGGGACGACGTTTCCCGCCCGTCCCGGGCTTTCTTTCCAATCCATCCGACTCCAGATACCCAGGAGAGGCTGACCCCTGATGGCAACCTATGATTCGTTATTTTCATCACTCGGGCTCGAGGAATGGTGCTCGCAAGGCAAGAGTGATGCCCCCATGTCGATGGAGGCATTGCTGGCAAAGACCAAGGGCGGTAACACGGAACCGGAATCGCTCTGGGACGCGCCTTTCCCCTCGATGGATGCGCTCAACGAATCCTGTGCAGCCTTCCCGCAATCGCGCGAGTTGACCAAGGGGCTGGAACAGGGGTTTCTCGCGATCAAGGACAGCCTCAGCCTGATACTCGATCCGCTGACCCAGCCACTGAGCTGGTTCCTGGATGGTGCGCTGTACGCCATGCTCAACACGCCCTGGTGGATCGTCATACCACTGCTGCTCGCGGTGGTCTATCTGGTCACCAAATCCTGGAAACTGATGGCGTTCGTCGGCGGCAGCATCATCCTGCTGGCGTTCATCGACCACTATGACTACGCCATGCAGACCCTGGCCATTATCTTTGTCTGTGCCTTCCTCTGCGTCTTGCTGGGGGTACCCATCGGCATTGCCATGGCCCGGAGCAACACCCTTCAGCGACTGATCATACCGGTGCTGGATATGCTGCAGACGCTGCCGCCGTTCGTGTACCTGATTCCGCTGATCTTCCTGTTCAGCGTGACCGAGTCCAAGCTTTACGGCATCGCCATCATTCTCTACGCCATTGTGCCGGTGATCCGCCTGACCAACCTCGGCATCCGGCTGGTGGACAAGGACGTGATCGAGGCGGCCGACGCCTTCGGCATGACGCCCCGGCAGAAGCTGTACAAGGTCCAGATTCCGCTGGCGTTGCCGAACATCATGGCCGGCGTGAACCAGACCATCATGATGAGCCTGGCCATGGTCGTGATCGCCTCCCTGGTGTCCGCGCCCGGCCTGGGCGTACTGGTCCTGAGAGGCATCAGGAATCTGGAACTGGGCGTGGGCCTGGTGTCCGGCCTGGGCATTGTCATCCTGGCGGTGATTCTCGACCGGGTTACCAAGGCGTCGCTTGCACGTATCAACGCGTCCCAGAAGCAGTGAGGAAGATCCCGTGACGAAAGACATCAAGATTTCGATCAGAAACCTGTTCAAGATCTTCGGCCCGGATCCGGACGTGGCCCTGGAGTATGTGCGCCGGGGCATGAACAAGGCCGACCTGCTGGAACAGCAGAACCATGTGCTGGGTCTTCGCGATATCAACGTGGATATGCGGGACGGCGAGATCACCGTGATCATGGGCCTGTCCGGTTCCGGCAAATCGACCCTGATCCGTCACCTCAATCGCCTGATTGAGCCGACGGCCGGTGAAATCCGCATCGATGACGAAGACGTGCTCAGCTACAGCGAGGAGCAGCTGCGCAAGCTCCGGCGGGAGCGCATGTCGATGGTATTCCAGAAGTTCGCCCTGCTGCCCCACAAGACCGTGCTTGAGAACGCCGGCATGGCCAAGGCCATCCGGGGTTACACCACCTCGGATTTCGAGGCCGATGCCCGCAAATGGCTGGCCCGGGTTGGCCTTGAGGGTAACGAAAACCAGTACCCACACCAGCTCTCCGGCGGCATGCAGCAACGGGTCGGGATCGCCCGGGCACTGGTATCGGATGCCCCGATCATGCTGATGGACGAGGCGTTTTCGGCGCTGGACCCACTGATCCGCTCTGACATGCAGGATCTGCTCCTGGAACTTCAGGAGGAGCTGCACAAGACCATTGTGTTCATCACCCACGATCTGGACGAGGCGCTCAAGCTCGCCGATCACCTGGTCATCCTCAAGGATGGTGAAGTGGTGCAACAAGGCGATCCCCAGGACATCCTGCTCAACCCCGGTGATCCGTACATCGTCGACTTCATCTCCGACATCAACCGGGCACGGGTCCTGCGGGTGCGCTCGGTCATGCAGCCGGGCACGGACAGCGGCGAGGACTTCGCGGGCGACATTTCCGAGCGAGACAACCTCGAAACCGTGCTGGAACGTTCCGGAGGCGATACTGACCTGGCCTTTCGCGTCGTCCGGGACGGTCGTCAGGTGGGCTCCCTGCACATGAAGGATCTGACCAAAGCACTGGTACCGACCGCCGCGGCAACGGAATCACGCCAACGGGTGTAGCAAAGGGGATGGTTACAAACCGCGGGCGGGGGGTTATGCTAAACGCAGTCGCCGCTCACCCGCGGTTAACCGGTCCCGACCAATGCCCAAGCTTTTCCTGCTCATCCTGACGTTGTTGCTCTCGGCCTGCTCGCCCGAGGAGCCACCCCGTTCCCCTGCCGAGCAAATCCAGCCCGCCGCTTCGCCCGGCCTCGATACCCCGAACCCGGCAAACCGAACGGTGGTACTGGCCGCCGATCCCTGGTGCCCCCACAATTGCGTCTCCGGATCAACGTCTGAAGGTTACATGGTCGACCTGGCCCGTGAGGCTCTCGGGCGGGCAGGCTTTGAGGTGACGTATGTGAACATGAGCTGGGCGCGGGCACTGGAAGAAGCCAGGGCAGGCCATATCGACGGCATCATCGGGGCGTTCACGTCAGACGCTCCCGACTTCATCTTCCCGGAAGAACACCTGGGCACCTCCCACATCGAGTTGTACACCCAGCCCGGACAGGACTGGCACTACGAGGGCGTTGATTCATTACGGAGCCAGACCCTGATCGCCCTCAACGGCTATTCCTACTCTCCCGAACTGGATGACTACATCCTGCGTCACCGCGACGATCAGAAACGGGTCTGGATTCTTTCCGGACCGGCGCCCCTGGAGCGCGCCATCAAACTGATCCTGGAACAACGCTCGGATGTGCTCCCGGAAGATCGTGATGTCATGGCATGGACGCTCAAGCACCAATTGCCGGGTGTCCAACTGCGCATGGCGGGAGCCCTGTACGATACATCGGTCTACATCGCCTTTTCCCCCGCCAGCCACCGTTCGAAAGAGCTGGCCGACGCGCTCAGCCGTGGCATCCGGGAGCTGAGGGCATCCGGACGCCTGGCAGAGATCCGCTCGGGCTACGGTGTATCGCCAGTGGACTGAAAAGCGGTTATGGTGTCACCAGAGGGGGTGCTCAGCTGCAACTGCCCGTGGCGACCGATTCGCACCCGGGACACCTCGCCGAGCAAGCCTAGAAAACGGGCTTCCTGGTTCATCAGCGCCGGAACGCAGGCCATCCGGGTTGAGGCAAGGGCGCCAAACCCGATGCCCTCTCCGGTCAGCTGGTAGCTCCCGGTGTAGCGGTTACAGGACCCCCGCCCTGCGACCCGGTTGTCAGCGAGGAACCGGATGGTCACCCGGGAACTGTCAATAATGCCGGCGCCGGCAAGGTCCTCGACAACCCACTCGGCTCCCCGCAGCAGCCGCTGTGGATCGCCTCCGCAACCGTCGTAGGTCTGCCCGTTGACCGTCAACCGGGTCTGGGCCGGATACTGGGCGCCGGACATGCTGTCCTCGCACAGCTGCCGGGCCACGGTCAGCCGGACATTGAGATCACCCCCCTTGGCCAGAAATTCCCGGCCATGGCGATCAGCCAGCACGTTTTCCACCTCAAGCCGCTTCACGCCATCATTTTCGAAGGGGCGTTCCAGCCGGAGTTCGGTGCCGGAGACTACCGCTCGCCAGAACGGCTCGTTACCCCTGGCCTCGAATGGCACTTCCACCGCCCCAGGCACCAGACACTCAGGGTAGGTTTCGCCCCGGATGGTGAGGGTTGCCCGCTCACCCTTGCTCCAGAAACGGGTCTGATCGTCTCCCGGTGCCACATACAGGGCACCGGATGCGCTTGCTTCGGGTTTGAGCAGCAACCGGCGATCCAGGTAATCAATGCCCAGCAGGTCCTGGTTTTCCCCCGAAGTCACCCGGATCTCCATCTGGCCGCAGTGATAGACCGGGTTCGGGTCCGACTGCGATCCGGCTCCGGGCTGTCCGCTGGAGGCACAGCCGGCCAACAGTCCGGCAACCACCACCCCGGTTATCCCTGTGCGGTATCGTACAAACATGATCTCTCCAATGATCCCGATGACAAGGCCGGTATTGTAGGCCGACCGCGACGGCTCCGCCATGATACAGGTCCGCTGGCCGAGCTCCGGATTCGGCGTTATCGTAGTGGCCCTGACGTTTACCCATGAGGTTGCTGCCATGACCGTCCGGCTTTACCAGTTCGCCATTTCCCATTACAGCGAGAAAGTCCGCTGGGCTCTGGATTACAAGGGCATTCGCTACCAGCCGGTGAATCTGCTGCCCGGCCAGCACATCAAGACCATCCGCGCCCTTACCGGCAAGGCGTCCTCGGTTCCGGTACTGGACCATGACGGCGAAATCATCCAGGGTTCCTCGGCCATCCTCGATTACCTGGATGAGGCCTTTCCGGAACACCCGCTGACGCCGGCGGATCCGGCGAGCCGGGAGCAGGCACTGGCCTGGGAAAAGCGCCTGGATGACGAGGTTGGCCCGGCAATCCGGTGCTGGGCCTATCACTATCTGCTGCAGCGCCCCAAGCTGGTGGTTCCGATGCTGGCCGCCGGCACCCCCTTCTACAACCGCATCCTGCTGAGCCTGGCCTTCAGCCGGGTCGACGAGATCATGCGCGACTGGATGAAGATCAACCAGAAAACGGCGGATGCCTCACAGCAGGTTCTGGAAGCCCTGCTCAGTGAACTGGCGGACCTCTACCGGCAGCAGCCCTACCTGGCCGGCGATTGCTTCTCCCGCGCCGATCTCACCGCCGGGGCCCTGCTCGCGCCACTGTTCCAGCCGCCTCAGTACCCGGTGCCCTGGCCAAAGCGGCAACGGCTGTTGCCGGCAATGAGAACCTGGCTCGACCAGTGGCAGGCGCAGATCGAGCCGCTGGAGAATCTTTACCGGACACACCGCGGGCGCTGATCCGGAGGTTGGCGCAAAACGCCAATGGCCCTGACGCAAAGCGACAATGCATTCCTGCCCGCCTGTGCCAATATGGTAACCAGGTAATGACCGGATCGGGACAGGTTATGGCTTTATGGGACATGATGCAGGCGGTGCTCGAAGACAGCGGCCTGCTCACACTCTGGCAGCAGGTTGCCCCCTGGCTGGCCCTGGATGAGCGCCAGCTGATCTTCGTGTTTGCCACGCCGGTATTCATTGCCGTGACCCTGTGGGAATACCTGAAGATCCGCCACGATCCCCGGCTTATGGATGCCCGCGAGGCCGTCCGCAACTTCGCCCTGGGAGCTGGCTACCAGGTCACCGAACTGCTGTTTGCCGGCGTGATTGCCTTCCCGGTCTATGCCCTGTGTTACCACTACCGGCTGTTCGATCTCGAACTCAACTGGCTCACCGGTTTCCTGACCTTTGTCGGGGTGGATTTCTGTTTTTACTGGATGCACCGGGCCAGTCACCGGATGCGCTGGTTCTGGGCCGCCCATGTGGTCCATCACTCCTCCGAGCGGATGAATTTCTCCACCGCCATGCGCCAGAATGCCACCAACATCTTCAACGGTATGTGGGTTTTCTACCTGCCCCTGGCCCTGATCGGCTTCAATCCGGTCTGGATCGGTGTCGCCTACGCTTTTTCCCTGGTGTACCAGTTCTTCATCCACACCACCCTGGTGGGGCGACTGCCGGGCTGGATCGAACGGCTGTTCAACACTCCGAGCCATCACCGGGTCCACCACGGGCGCAACCCCGGTTATATCGACCGCAATTATGGCGGCACCCTGATTGTCTGGGACCGGCTGTTCGGAACGTTCGTCGACGAAGACGCCAAGGACCCGCCCGACTATGGCATTACCCGGCCGGCGCCCTCGAACAACCTGCTGGTACTCTGGACCCATGAGTATGTGGACCTGTTCCGGGACATGGCGCGCCCCGGGAACCTGTGGTCACGGCTGAGCCATCTGTGGCAGGCTCCGGAATGGCAACGACCGGTTCGCAGTGAGGATCCGCGGAAGGCCCGGGAGTGAATCCGGGCAGATCCCCCGGTTCCCGGCAAGGCCGGTCGGGGTTCGAATACCGCCCCGCCCTGTGGCATGATCTGCTCTCAGTAATTCCTGACGAATCGAATCCCGAGGACCCATGGCAGCAGCTTCCGAACTGTCTTCCCGCCGGTACTCTCGCTGGCAAAGCATCTGTGCTGGCCTGTTGCTTGCAACCGCTACAATCTCCGCCAGTGCCGAGACCCTGACTGCAGCGGTTGCTGCCAACTTCACCGGCACCATGCAAAAACTGATTCCGCTTTTCGAGCAGCAAACCGGCCATCAGATCCGGGCCAGCTACGGCTCGACGGGCAAACTCTATGCCCAGATCCGCCAGGGCGCGCCCTTCGACGTGTTCCTGGCCGCCGACCGGGAACGACCGGCATTGCTCGAACAGCAGGAACTGGGGGTGACTGGCAGCCGATTCACCTACGCCCGCGGTCGGTTGGTGCTCTGGAGCCGGTCCGGGGATGCATTCCAGGATCCGGAAGCCTATCTTGCCGCCAGCGCGGGGCCGCGACTGGCCATTGGCAACCCACGCACCGCACCTTACGGTGTCGCTGCCATGGAAGTGCTCGATGCCCTGGGGCTGGCGGAGACGGTCCAGCGCCGTCTGGTCCGTGGCGATTCCATCGCCCAGACCTTCCAGTTTGTCGCCACCGGCAATGCCGAGGCAGGCTTTGTGGCCCTGGCCCAGCTTCGGGCCTGGGACGGCAATAGTGGTGCCAGCTGGGTCGTCCCCGCCTCGCTGCACCAGCCTATTGATCAGCAGGCCATCCTCCTGGCCCGCAGCGAACACCCGGAAGCAGCAAGAGCCTGGCTTGATTTCCTGGTTAGTGACGAAGCACGGGAAATCATTGAAAAAGACGGCTACGATACCGGTGACACGCCGGAGCCCTGAACCCGGCTGACCTAGGCAATGGAGATTTCATGGGCCCGGAATGGCAGGCCGTCTGGCTGACACTGAAACTGGCAGGCATCACCACCATCTTATTGCTGATCATTGGCACCCCGCTGGCCTGGTGGCTGGCCCGCAGTCAGCACTGGTCCCGGCAACCGGTGTCGGCCCTCATTGCCCTGCCCCTGGTCCTGCCGCCCACCGTCCTGGGCTTCTACCTGCTCATCGTGATGGGGCCGGACGGCCTGGTGGGGCGACTGACCGAACAGCTGGGCCTCGGCCTGCTGCCGTTCACCTTCGAGGGCCTCGTGATTGCCTCGATCATCTACTCCCTGCCGTTCACCGTGCAGCCTTTGCAGAACAGTTTCATGACCATCGACCAGCGCCTGCTGGAAGTGGCAGCCACGCTCAGGGCATCGCCCCGTGACCGTTTTTTTACCGTGGTCCTGCCGATGGCGCGCCCGGGCTTTCTCAGTGCCGCCGTATTGACCTTTGCCCACACAGTCGGTGAATTCGGCGTCGTGCTGATGATCGGGGGCAATATTCCCGGCGAGACCAAGGTGTTGTCCGTGGCCATCTATGATCATGTCGAGGCCCTGGACTACACTTCGGCACACTGGCTGGCCGCAGGCATGCTCGCGTTTTCCTTTATCGTCCTGTTGAGCCTCTACAGCCTCAACGGCCGCCTTCAGCCCGGGGTCGTAAAATGACCGGTTCCCGTGGTATCCAGGCGCGCTTCCGATGCGGTTTTGAGTCATTCCGGCTCGACGTCGACCTGGAACTGCCGGGCAGTGGCGTCACCGCCCTGTTCGGGCACTCCGGATGCGGCAAGACCACCCTGCTGCGTTGCATTGCCGGGCTCCAGGCTGCCGAGGGTGCCCTGACCGTCAACGGTGAAACCTGGCAGGACGGCGCCCGAAGCCTGCCAGTGCACCAGCGTTCCCTGGCCTATGTCTTCCAGGAAACCAGTCTGTTCCCGCACCTGAACGTTCGTCGGAATCTGACTTACGGCTTCCGTCGCATTCCCGAGGCCCGGCGTCGGATCAGCTTTGACCAGGCGGTAAACTGGCTCGGCCTTGGCCATCTGGTTACCCGCATGCCCGACCGCCTGTCCGGCGGTGAGCGCCAGCGGGTCGCCATTGCCCGGGCGTTGCTGACCAGCCCGGACCTGTTGCTGATGGACGAGCCCCTTTCGGCCCTGGATGCGCGCAGCAAGCAGGAAATCATGCCGTACCTGGAGACCCTGAGGGATTCACTGGCCATTCCGATCCTCTACGTGTCCCATTCCACGGCCGAGGTCGCACGGCTCGCGGATCACATCGTGATGATGGACAACGGCCGGGTCGTTGCCGAGGGCCCGCTGCAACAGACCCTGGCCCGTACCGACCAGCCCTTTGGTCTGGAAGAGGACGCCGGCGTCATCATGGAGGCAGTCATTGGCCAGCGCGACCAGCACTGGCACCTGTGCCGGGCCGATTTCGACGGCGGTCACCTTTGGTTACGGGACGATACGGCGCTCGCAATCGGCCAGCGGATCCGGCTGCAGGTGCTGGCCCGCGACATCAGTATTGCCCTGGGCGAACACACCGAACAGACCACCCAGAACCTGGTGCCGGCCACCATTGATGAAATCGCCTCGGACCTGAGCCCCGGTACGTCGGTCGTGCGCCTGGTAGCCGGGGCGACACCGTTCCTGGCCCGCATCACCAGCCGGTCCGTTCACGCCCTGTGCCTGCGACCGGGTCAACAGGTCTGGATGCAGGTGAAGTCGGTTGCCATTGTCGACTGACACCCCGGGCACGAGCCATGGCCCCTTTGGCCGCTGTCGGTGGCCACGCAAACCGATAACCTGTCGGTAACGAATCCATCCGTCCCCAAACCGACAGGAACTGCCATGAAAAGGACCAACCATCGCGTACGCAGTGGCAACGTCGCGCTCCATGCTGTCACCGAAGGCAACCCCGCGAACGCACCTCTGGTGCTGGTTCACGGCTACCCGGACAACCATCACGTCTGGGACGGGGTCGTTGACGAACTGACCCGGGATTTTTATGTGGTTCGCTACGACGTGCGCGGTGCCGGGCTTTCCGACAAGCCCGCACGGACCAGGGAATACCGGCTCGGGGCACTGGCCGGCGACCTGAAGGCGGTTGTTGACCAGCTGCTGCCGGGACGCGCCTTCCACCTGGCGGCCCACGATTGGGGCTCGATCCAGAGCTGGGAGTCAGTGACAGCCGGCCCGCTCCGGGGAAGGATTCTCTCCTACTCCTCAATCTCCGGCCCCTGTCTGGATCATGTCGGATACTGGCTGAGAGAGCAGGCAACGGACCTTCAGGGCGGCGGAACCGGCAAGGTGCTCCGGCAACTGGCCAGTTCCTGGTACGTTTTCCTGTTCCAGGTGCCGGTGGTGTCTGAAACCCTGTGGCGGCTGGGACTGGACCGGGCCTGGCCCGGCATCCTGAGGAAATACGAAGGCATTGCCGATGCCCGGTTCAGTGAACTGCAGCAGGATGACGGCAGGTACGGGGTCAAACTGTACCGCGCCAACTTCCTGCCCCGCCTGCTGCGGCCGGAACCGCGCCATGCAAAGTGTCCGGTACAGCTGATCATTCCCAAAGGGGACAATTACGTGGGCGAGCAACTGTTTGACCGGCAGGTTCGGTGGACGGGCAAGCTGACAAGAAGGGAGGTGGACGCCCCGCACTGGGCGCCGCTGACTGCGCCCGGCGTGGTGGCGGACGCAATCAGGGAATTCGCATTCGCAGACAGGCGGGCTGGTTAACGGGTGCCGTACACCACCATGGTCTTGCCCTTGACCCGGACCAGGCCCTGATCTTCCAGGGTCTTCAGTACCCGGCCCACCATCTCCCGGGAACAACCGACGATCCGGCCGATTTCCTGACGGGTAATCTTGATCTGCATGCCATCGGGATGGGTCATGGCATCGGGCTCCTTGCACAGGTCCAGGAGCGTCCTGGCCACCCGGCCGGTCACGTCGAGAAAGGCCAGGTCCCCCACCTTGCGGGTGGTCTGGCGCAGGCGTGAGGCCATCTGTTCACCAATGAAGTACAGTACCCTCGGATCCTGCTGGGCGATCTCGCGGAACTTGGTGTAGCTGATCTCGGCCACTTCGCATTCGGTCTTGGCTTTCACCCAGGCGCTGCGGGAATCCATGTTGTCGAACAGGCCCATCTCGCCGAAGAAGTCACCAGCATTCAGGTACGCCATGATCATTTCACGGCCGTCGTCATCCTCGATGATCACGGTGACGGAACCCTTGACGATGTAGAACAGGGAGTCGCTCTTGTCACCGGCATAGATGATGGTGCTCTTGGCGGGGTAACGACGGCGGTGGCACTGGGACAGGAAATAGTCCAGGTGCTTGGTTTTCTGCTCAACCGGCTTGACGATAGTAGCCATAGTGCGAGTCATGCCTCCTCAGATACTGGCGGGTCCCGATGGTTGTTCTTCACCCGGCTTTCCCTGCGGGTTCGTTAATTTTCTTCAAAAACACGCCAACTTATAACAAGAAGGCCAATGGCGGGCAACCGGAAAGAGCGCACTCCTTGACCTCGATAGCGTTTTCAGCGGCTGCCGGGGGATTCTGACTGTGCTAGCATCCGGCCTCATTACACCTTGTTCTGAACAACGGAGACCATCACGATATGAAAGCAACCATCGACTGGACCGGCAATGCCAGCTTCAGGGCTACCAGTGGCAGCGGCCACAGCGTACAGCTTGATGGTCCGCCCGACCATGGCGGCGAGAACCTGGGCCCGCGGCCCATGGAAATGCTGCTGATGGGGCTGGGCGGGTGTTCCGCTTTCGATGTGATGAGCATCCTGAAGAAGAGTCGCCAGGACGTGACGGCCTGTCATGCGGAGCTTGAGGCGGAACGCGCCGATGCCGTGCCAGCGGTGTTCACCAAAATCCATCTGCATTTTGTGGTGACCGGGCACAACCTCAAGGAAAAGCAGGTTGCGCGTGCGGTGAGCCTGTCGGCGGACAAGTACTGCTCCGCCTCCATCATGCTGGAAAAGGCTGGCGTGGAGATTACCCACAGTCACGAGATCCGCGAAGCAGAACAGGCCTGACCAGACCGCCGGAAGCGGCGGGAATTACGGATGCTAAAATGTCATTGCAGATACTATTCAACGTCACTTGCGGTGTGCATAATACGCGCCTTCTCTGCCGGTCTGCGCAAAAGGTGAACAGTAAATCACCTGGTCAGTAGTCGGTGGCGGCCTCGGCAGGGCTGACCCATCAAGGTTGTGCCCTGCAGTCATTCATCTCCAATGTCCGGAGGGGCTGAGCATGGAAACCAAACTCCAGCTGCACGGTTTCAACAACCTGACCAAATCCCTGAGCTTCAACATCTACGACATCTGTTACGCGCAGACCGAAGAGCAACGCGAAGCCTACATCGATTACATCGACGAGATGTACAACGCCGAGCGCCTGACCCAGATCCTGACCGATGTGGTCAAGATCATCGGCGCCAACATCCTGAATATTGCCCGCCAGGACTACGAGCCCCACGGGGCGTCCGTCACCATGCTCATTGCCGAGCATGAGATTACCGACGGAGAGGCCAACAACGAGGAATCCCCGGGACCACTGCCGGACACCATCGTGGCGCACCTGGACAAGAGCCACGTGACCGTGCACACCTATCCGGAGAGTCATCCCCACGATGGCGTCAGTACCTTCCGGGCCGACATCGACGTGTCCACCTGCGGCCTGATTTCGCCGCTGAAGGTACTGAACTACCTGATCCACAGCTTTGATTCCGACGTGGTCACCGTGGACTATCGCGTGCGCGGCTTCACCCGGGACGTGGACGGCACCAAGCACTACATCGATCACGACATCAACTCGATCCAGAACTACCTGACCGAGGATACCCAGAACGCGTATCAGATGATCGACGTGAACGTGTACCAGGAGAACCTGTTCCACACCAAGATGATGCTGAAGAACTTCAACCTGGACAACTACGTGTTCGGCGTCAACGCCAGCGACCTGGATCCGGCTGAAGCCCAGTCCATCGAGGATCGTCTGCGGCGGGAAATGCTGGAAATCTTTTATTCCCGGAACGTGGAATAAACCACTCTGGCGAGCCTGCCGGCGGGCACTGCCCGGTGCCCCGGCCGGCTCATCAGATATTCTGAACAAACCTGCCAGTATTCTCCGATTTCATCCTTCCCCGCCCCGCGGTTCAATAGCCTCATACCATCTGATCCTCGACGGAGGAGGCCTACCGTGACAGAACGTACTCTCAAGCAGGTTATCCCGGGTGCCGAAACATCCGACGGCGCCGGCGTGCGCATCAAGCGCTCACTGGGGCAGCACCCTTCCGTGCGCCTCGACCCGTTCCTGATGCTGGATGAATTCGGCTCGGCGGACGCGGCAGACTACATTGCCGGTTTTCCCTCCCATCCCCACCGCGGTTTCGAGACCGTGACCTACATGATCGAGGGGCACATGCTCCACGAGGATCATCTGGGTAACCGGGGCGAATTGCGCAACGGCGGGGTCCAATGGATGACTGCCGGCCGCGGCATCATCCACTCGGAAATGCCCCAGCAGGAAGAGGGCGTGATGCGCGGCTTCCAGCTCTGGCTGAACCTGCCGGCGGCGGAGAAGATGACCGATGCCGGTTACCGCGACATCCAGCCCGAGGACATCCCGGAAATCACCGTCACCGGCGCCCGCATCAAGCTGATTGCCGGAACAATGACCCTGGACGGCGCCAGCCATCAGGGTGCGGTGGTCGGCCGCAGTACCGACCCCCTGTACGCGGATCTTCAGTTGGATCCCGACGGGCAGGCCACTCTCCCGGTTCCGGCAGGTCACAATGCCATGCTGTATCTGTACGAGGGCGATGCCAGCCTGGGCGAACAGGCCCTGCGGCGCAGTGCCGCCAACGTGCTTGGTGACGGTGACCGGATCACCCTCAGTGCCGGCACCAATGGCGCGCGCCTGCTGCTGATTGCCGGCAGACCCATTGGCGAACCGGTGGTCCAGTACGGGCCGTTCGTGATGAACACCCGCGAGGAAATCGAGCAGGCGCTGAGGGACTACCAGAACGGACGTTTGACCGCCTGACGTCAGGCGTAGGTCTTCCGGCTCATCAGGCGCTGGACCATCGGCCGGAGCACAAGATCCATGGCCAGCGCCATCTTAGGCCCAGGCACCACCAGGGTATCGTGGCGGGATACGCTGCTGCCGGAGATCAGTTGCAGCAACTGGGTGAACTTCACCTCGGAGGGGTCCCGGAACCGGATCACCACCATACTCTCGTCTTCGGTGGGCACATCCCGAACCACGAACGGGTTGGAGGTGTCCACCAGGGGCACCCGCTGGAAGTTGATGTGGGTGTGGGCAAACTGCGGCACGATATCGTGGACGTAGTCATCCATGCGATTGATGATGGTCTGGACCACCGCTTCCTGGCTGTAGCCGCGCTTGTGGGTATCCCGGTGGATCTTCTGGATCCATTCCAGGTTGACGATGGGCACCACTCCGATCAGCAGGTCCACGTATTGGGCGATGTTGTAGGTGTCACTCACCACCCCGCCATGGAGGCCTTCGTAGAAGAGCAGGTCGGTATCCGCCGGCAACGGGCCCCAAGGGGTAAACGTACCTGCCTTGTGACCGGCGGCAATCAGGTTGTGGTCCTCGTCATGGACATACCGCCGGTAGCGGCCGTTACCGGTATGGCCATAGTCGTAGAACAACGCCTCGAGCTTGTCGATGTGGTTGGCCGCGAGGGCAAAGTGGTTGCGCTCACCGAACTGGCCCTTGGCGGCCAACCGGGCCATCTGCTCCCGGTTGTAGCGGTGAAAGCTGTCACCGCTGACCATGGCGGCCCGCAATCCCTCACTGGCAAACATGCGGCTGAAGATCTGACCGGTGGTCGTGGTGCCGGCACCACTGGAGCCGGTCACGGCAATGATCGGATGACGCTTTGACATGGGCTCCGCCTGTCCCGGTTTACAGTAGGGTGTCGAGGGACCGGGGCTTTTCCACCACGAATCCCTGAGCGTAATCCACGCCCAACTGCCTCAGCATATCCAGAACCTCGCGGGATTCAACCTTGGAGGCAATCACTTCCCGCTTCATGTAGTGCGCCATCTCCACCATGGATCTGACCATCGCCCGGTCCATTTCGCTGGTGGTGAGCTGGCTGGTGAAGGCGCTGTCGATCTTGATCAGGTCCACCGGCAGGGAGCGCATGAAATTGAACGAGCTCGGGCCGCTGCCAAAATTGCCCAGGCAGAACCGGCAGCCCAGTTCCTTCATTTCACGAATAAACTCCGCCACCGACTCGATATCGTTAATGGCCGAAGCCTCGGTGAGCTCAAACCAGATCCGCTCGATTGGCGCATCCTTCTCGCTCAGCTTTTCGTAGATGAATTCGAGCAGGGACTGGTCGTTCAGGCTGAAGCCTGACAGGTTGATGCACACACCACCGAGGTGGCGGGGATCCGGCTGACGCTCCCGCAGCCAGTCGAGCA
This sequence comes from Marinobacter sp., assembly GCA_014762755.1. Lineage (GTDB taxonomy): Bacteria > Pseudomonadota > Gammaproteobacteria > Pseudomonadales > Oleiphilaceae > Marinobacter. The sequence goes on along the minus strand of JABURI010000255.1, from coordinate 14,542 downwards.
TCTGCCCGACCACCCAGCGATCAACCGCCTGCATCCGGTCATAACGCTCGGCCATGCGAACGAAATCCCGCCCGGTAATCAGGTTGCCGGCGTCGTCATACATGCTGATCAGGATCTCGTACTGGGGCGACATCGAGGTACGGCCATGCAAGGGAATGATCTTCTGGCACCGCAGCAGCATGCGTTCCTCACTCAGGTCACCGAGGCTGGCGACCTTGGCGGCAATCTGCTCCTGACGGGCCTGGTCATCCGCATCCGGCACGTACTCCACGGCCTGGCCGTGGCCCTGCTGTTTGGCCGCTGCCAGGGCCTGCTCCGAGGCCCGAAGCCAGCGCTCGGCGTTCACCAGGCCCGGCAGTGTCGGCACGATACCGGCACTGGCGGACAACCGGTAACTGCGACCACTGAAACTGAATTCGGCGGCCTCGATCGCCTTGATCAGGTTGCCAGCGGTTTCCCTGGCATCCTCACCGGGTACCAGCATCGCGAACTCGTTGCCGGCCAGGCGGGCCACCGGCATCCCGTCCCCGACGTGGCTGCAGAGGAGATCCGCCACCTGCTTCAGGGCCTCATCGCCGGCCTGGTAGCCGGCGGTGTCGTTGAGAATCCGGAAGCGACGGAGATCCAGCCGCACCAGGGCGCGCTCGTCTTCCCGCCGCGCCAGTTGCTGGTCCAGCATGCGCTCGAACTCCCGACGTCCCAACAATCCCGTCAGCTCGTCGTGGGTGGAGGCCCAGGACAGCTGGTCATAGACCTTGCGCACCATGCGATCGATGCTCTCGTCCACCAGCGGGCGCTCATACTGGTTATCCGGAACAATCACACCCTTTCGCATCTGCCGGGCCAGTGCTTCCAGCTCCAGCTCGACCACGCGCATCCCCTGGTGATTCACAAACACGAAACGGCTGAAGCCCCGGGCAACCCAGACCAGACGGATGTACTGGGGCTTGTCGGGGTTGTCCTGATCCCTCAGCCAATCCCCGGTCCGCAGTTGCTGGGCACGGTTAATCCAGCGCTGGAGGCTGCGTTGCTCGCGGTCCGTAAGCTCCTGCTGCCGGCTCTCCCCGGTACGAGCCGGCGGCACTTCCACCATTTGCGGCTCCTGACCGGGCCGGCGCACCAGGAACTGTTTGAGTTCGTCGCGGATCTGCGAAGAAGGCATATGGTTGCTGGAAATCGACGCCAGACCATCCTGGATCACCCGGAGCAACTCGGGCAGATTGATGCTGCTGTCGGGATCGTCAGCGAAGGCGAGCAACGAATCAATAACGGCCAGGTAGTCCTGCCAGAGCTGACTGTCCGGGCCCTGCCGAATCCAGGTCAACGACAGCAGATCCCGCCAGCCTCCGTCCAGCAGGCTCAGGACCGCCTTGGGCACCGTACGCCCCGCCACCCGCTTATCGAGGACCTCTGCCACCGCCTTCTTGGATTCCGCAACCTTCTGGGCCCCTTCGGCGGCGGCCGTCACCCGTTCGACATTACGGCGGTAGACCAGGTTCTGACGGTCGATCAGGGTATCAAGCTCCCCGACGGTCTGCTCGAAGACCCCGGTATCCTGCTCGAAGTCGGTATTGATCCGCTGGATCAGCTCGTCCACCCGGCGCTGCACCACCGGGTTCACCCGACCACCTTTGACGCCCAACTGGGCCAGGCGGTTCATCACGCCCCGCACCGGGCTGTCCTGATCATCGAAGAAAGCCGGATCACGCATCACCACCTTGAGAACCGGAACCTCGAGCTGTCGTATCCGGCTCTGGGCGTAGTCACTGAGCTTGGGGCTTTCCACCACACTATGGAAGAACCGGTCAACCACATCCAGGGTTTCCTGTTGCTCCTCATTCAACCGCTGGTCGCCACTCTCCCGGACCCGATCAATCACCCGCTGTTTCAGGGGCACATCGTCAGCCACTGTCTCCCGGGCCTGTACCTGAAGCTGCTGCAACTGACGCTGCAACGCACCCGCCGACAACGGCTGAGCATTGGGGGGAAACGGCATGGGCTCGGCCTCAGCACCCGCAAGCCGGCTCGCAGAGAGGGTGGAGATCAGGTTGCGTACCGTGGCGAAGGCCGTCTGGGCGGCCTGGGCATAGCCGCGGAATTCCTGGCCCGCACGCCCAACTGCGGATTCGGCACGCCCGGGAACCCGTTCGCGGATCGGCTCCACCCGGGCGGAAGTCGGTTCCGGCGCCTCGGACACTGTCTCGGGCTGTTTCGTTCTCCGGGGTTCCGCCTTCTTGACCGTGTTCTCACTGAGATACTTGCTCAGGTCCAGGTCCGGTAACACGCCGTGTCGAATGAGGATGTTATTGAGCTCCTCATAGAGCGGACCGAGCTGCTGCAGCACCGTTTGCTCGAACTCCTTGAGACAGACCTTTTCCACTTCCCGGGCCAGTTTCAGCTGGCTGAGACCGGCATGGAAAGCCTCACACACCAGCGCCGGACCAAGCGGATTGTGGTGCCCGGTGGCATTGGCAATACCCAGCTTGTCCAGGCGCAACTTGAGCTGCAGCAGGTCGCCACGGTATTGGGTATCCGCCTTGGTCACCATCACGCGAATGGTCAGCCAGTCCTCGAATTCACCCTTGTCGACAATGGAAAGCTCGGAGCCGGGAAAGCCCTTGGGGGCCGGTTTCAGGGGAGACTCCAGGTTGCGTGACATGTGGTGCCAGATCACCCGCTGCCGGGCCTGGATCTGACCCGAGGCATCCATGAATTCGTTGGCCAGTTGATCGCTGGCGGCTTTCTGGGCCGCCCGTTTCAGGCCGGCAACCGTCTGGACGAAACAGGTATCCATCAGCGGTTCGATGAAACGGGTCACCGCCTTGGCACACTGGTGCAGGACGAACTGGGTGCGGTCATTCGGAGCATGCAGGGAGGAGCGCTCCTGATGGCGGGAACCACCGCACTGCGTAATCATGGCCTCCAGTGCTTCAGGGTTCGAGCGGGTGAAATTCACCCCCATGGCACCGTCAATGCGGCGCACAATGCTGACGTACAGTTCGTGGGCACGGCGACCATCCGCACTGCGGAAACGCACGATCAGTTCCGGTTTGGCACCCTTGGCAAGGTTCTGGTCAAGCTTTCTGGAGGTTTCGCCTGAATAGCGGATGAACAGACCCTCGGCACAAAAGTCGGCAATCTGGCAAGGCCAGGAGTCACCGCCACCCAGATCGATCTGGGCAGCCAGTTTGATAGGTTGGCGGGGACTTCTACGACGTTCTTTTGATTCCATGAACAACCTGATTTTTCGTACCACCAGCCGACCCTTGAGCACCCCCGGGTCCGGTTTGGGTCCCTGAAATGGTGGAGCACGCCACCGGCTACTATGGGCATCAGGGCTGTTATATAGTGGCGGGACCCTGACTGGAAACCGGCCCAAGTATAACACCCAGATCCATGAAACAGCTTAGTCAGATCTATCTTCTTTTGCTACTGATTACCGGCCTTTCCGGGTGTACGACCATTGGCTACTACTCCCAGGCAATTTCCGGTCATTTCAGCCTCATGACCCGCGGCGAACCGGTAGCCGAGTTACTCCGTGACGAAAAAACACACCCGGACATCCGGAAAAAACTGGAGCTGTCACAGAAGACCCGGGATTTTGCCCGCAAACAGCTGGGGCTACCGGTAGGCGAAGCCTTTCTGGACTACGTTCAGCTGGAACGCCCCTGGGTGGTGGTGAACCTGGTGGCAGTGCCGGAATTCTCCCTGGAGCCTCACCGCTGGTGCTACCCGTTTGTCGGTTGCCAGGCCTACCGGGGCTATTTCAGCCTGGAGGATGCCAGACACGAGCAGGCCCGGTTCCGCGAGGACGGTTACGACACCTTCATCGGGGGTGTCACCGCCTATTCCACCCTGGGCTGGTTTGACGATCCGCTGCACAGCGGGTTTACCCGTCTCAGTGGGGACCGGATGGTCGCCCTGATGTTCCACGAGCTGGCCCATCGCGTGGTTTACATTGCCGAGGACACCACGTTCAACGAGAGCTTCGCCACCGCGGTGGAACTGGAGGGGCTCCGGCTGTGGCTGAACCAACGGGGTGAGGCGGACCGGTTCGACGCAGCCCTGGCCCGCTTGCAGCGCCGGAACCAGACCCTGAATCTGGTTCAACAGGCCACCGGAGGCCTGGAGGCACTCTACAGGCAGGCAGACACCCTGCCCGAGGACGTCCTTCGGGCAGGAAAACAGTCAATCCTCGCACAGCTTGCTGACGATTACCGAAGGCTCTCGGAAACCTGGAATGAGCCCGGTCCGTTCGGCCCCGCCCCGGTCACCCTCAACAACGCCAACCTGGCCCTGTTCCGGCAGTACAACCAGTTCGTCCCGGGCTTCCGCCAGCTGTTGTCGGACCATGGCCATGACTTCCCGGCGTTCTACCGGGCCGTGGAGGAGCTGGGCCAGCAACCACCAGACCAGCGGACAGCCGCCCTGGAGCGGCTGTCACAGCGGTTTGAAGAAAACCTTTGAGTTGCGCTGGCTGTTATAGGACGCCAGCTTGGGGCCCGGCAGGGACTGGACAGTGGACGGCAGGAAGCCGCGCTCCCGGAACCAGTGTTCGGTCTGGGTGGTGAGCACGAACAGTTTCTGGATGCCCTGGCCCCGGGCCAGTTTCTCGACCATGGCGAGGATGTCGTCGCCCCGGCCTGCCCGGCGATAGGAGGGATCGACGGCAAAGCAGGACAGCTCGCCGGCACTTTCCTCGGGGTAGTGGTACAGGGCGGCACAGCCGACGATGGTGCCATCCCGCTCCGCCACCACGAACCGGTCGATCTCGGTTTCCAGCATTTCCCGGGAGCGGCGCACCAGGATCCCCTGCTCTTCCAGGGGCTGGATCAGTTCAAGGATGCCGCCGATGTCTTCCACGCGGGCCTGGCGGATCTGCTCGTAGTTGTCGCCACTGACCAGGGTACCGGAACCGTCCCGGGTGAACAGTTCGCCCAGCAGCGCCCCGTCTTCCACGTAACTGATGATGTGCGCCCGGCGGACGCCCTTGACGCAGGCATCGCAGGCCGCCTTCAGAAGATCCGCATCGTGACCGGTGACCACCCCTGCCGCCAGGCGTTCCGAGGCCTGCCGCGCCGACAGTTCCCGGATCAGGGAGCCGTCTTCCTCCAACAGACCCTCATCATCGATGAAAACGATCAGCTTCTCGGCCTGCAGGGCGGCTGCGACCTGGCTGCCGACGTCCTCGTAGGACAGGTTGAAGGCATCGCCCGTGGGCGAATAGCCCATGGGAGGCAGGATCACGATATGCCCCAGTTCCAGCAACTTCTCGATGCCGCTGGCATCGATCCGCCGGACCCGACCGGTGTAACCGAAATCGATGCCGTCCAGCACGCCCACCGGCCTGGCAGTCACAAAGTTGCCGCTGCTGACCCGGATCCGGGCATTGTGCATGGGCGAGTTGACCAGCCCCATGGACAACTGGCTTTCCAGATAGGCGCGAAGACCGCCAATGGCTTCCATGACCATCGACAGGTGCTGCTCGGGCGTGATCCGCAGGCCCCGCTCAAACCGGGACTGGGCACCGGCGCTGTCCAGGCGGGCCTGGATCTGCGGCCGGGCGCCAAAGGCGACCACCAGGCGCACACCCAGGCTGCTCAGCAGGGCAATATCGTGGATGATGTTGATGAAGTTGCCGTGCTCGATGGCATCACCCGGAATGGTCAACACCACGGTCCGGCCACGGTGGGCGTTGATGTAGGGCGATGAGTGGCGGAAACCGTGTAGCCAGTCGTTCGAATTCAATTCCGCATCTCCGTCACAGGCAAAACTCCTCGATCAGTCCCCGGAGTATCCGCACCGTCGGCTCCAGCTGGGACAACTCCAGGTATTCGTCCGGCTGGTGCGCCTGGTCAATGGAGCCGGGGCCCATCACCAGGGTCTCCAGCCCCAGCTTCTGAAGCCAGGGTGCTTCGGTGGCAAAGGCGACCGCGTGGGCGGTGTGTCCGGTGAGTTTTTCACTGGTCCGGACCAGCGCCGCATCGGCTGGCGTCTCGAACGGCGGCACACCGTCAAACAGGGGCTCGAAAACCAACCCCAGCTGCCGTCGCTCGGCCACCGGCTGGACCCTGGCCAGGATAGCCTGCCTCAGGTCCTCCATGGCCATGCCCGGCAGTGGCCGAAGGTCGAAATGCAGCTCGCACCGGGCGCAAATCCGGTTGGGATTGTCGCCACCGTGGATGCAGCCCAGGTTCAGGGTGGGAAACTGGACTTCAAAGTTGGGGTTCCGGTATTGCTGCTGCCACTGACTGCGGAGTGTCAGCAATTCGGTCAGGGCTTCGTGCATGCCCTCCATGGCGTTTCGGCCCAAGGCGGGATTGGAGGAATGGCCGGACTGCCCCTCAAACTTCAGCCGCTCCATCATGATGCCCTTGTGCATCCGCACCGGCCTGAGGCTGGTGGGTTCACCGATGACCGCATACCGGGCCTTGGGCTTGCCGGCCTCGGCGAGGGCCCGGGCGCCGTTCATGGAGCTCTCTTCGTCCGCCGTAGCCAGAATAATCAACGGTTGCTTGAGGGTCGAATCCGAGTAGGCTCTGGCTGCCTCGATCGCCAGGGGGAAGAAACCTTTCATGTCACAGGTTCCCAGACCGTACCAGCGGTTATCCCGCTCGGTCAGGGTGAACGGATCGCTCTGCCAGCGCTTGTCATCGAACGGCACGGTATCGGTGTGACCGGACAACACCAGCCCGCCCGGCCCTCGCCCGAGGGTGGCAATGAGGTTGAACTTGCCCGGCATACCGGGCACCTCAAGAATCTCCACCACGAAACCGAGGGGTTCCAGCCATTCGGCGAGGGTGCGAACAACCGCTTCGTTACTGTGATCCCACTCGGGCGAGGCGCTGCTGATCGAGGGCAGGGAAATCAGCCGGGCCAGCATGTCTTTGAGTCCGGGGACCGACGCTTTGGTATCTGCGGACTGTGCCATAGAATCCTCTCAACCCCGTCCGGGGTGAACAAGAATGATCAGGGGAAGCCGGCGTCATTCACTGCGGCCACGACGCCAGACCTCGAAGCCGGATACAGCGCTCAACAGCATCGGATAGGCCACTTCGCCGCCGGCAACCACCCGGGCCACTTCCAGCTCGCGATCGGAAACACTGACCAGACGCCCTTCCACCACATTGTCATTGGAAAGGGTGACCCGGACCCGGCGACCGACCCACGAGCCGGCCGTTGCCACAGGCTCGGCATACCAACCCTCCACCGACGGATTCTCTCGAGTACCGGGGGGCGGCTCCGAAGCCTCATCCACCAGTTCGGGCTCGGGCGGCAAGGCCTCCAGGTAAACATCCGGAACGCCGGCTCCATTGTACGCCACTTGCCATTCAGTCTCCTGACCTTCTGCGCCCGGATCCCTGACCGGGATGCCCAACCAGGGCTCCAATGGCTCGACAGCCAGGTTCAGTTCGCCACCTTCCAGTAACCACTGACGGTAGAGGGCGAGCAGCTGCTCACTGGGCGCCAGCCCCCGGGCATTCAAACCCTGTTTCAGCGCACCGGTCGCGCGCCGCGCCCACTCCATGGTATCGAGCCCGGCTTCCCGGGAACAGTAGGCGGCAATCCGACGCATCAGCCCGCCATCCCTGAGGGTGACTGCCATCGGGGCCTCCGAACTGGCCAGGGTATCTTCCGGTGCCTGCAGATCCACCCGGGCGCCCGGCCAGTCCACTTCCAGGCTGCCCGTGCCGGCGGTGTTCAGTTCGGCATACACCCCATCACTGGTCTGTTCCACCAGGAGTTCGCCCGCCAGACCGGTGATGCCCATTCGCATCAGGTCGCCACTGCCCAGCTGCTGCCTCGGATCGGGCGCGCAGGGAAGCAACAGAAGCGCCGGGTCGCCCTCCACGTTAGTGCCTTCTGCAGTCACCCAGTTCCGGAGCATGGTGGCGTCTAGCACCAGGCCCAGGCCCTCGGCCCGGAGCGACCATTCCGGCGGCAGGTTACCCGGATCGGCCAATACAGTGAGCAGGGCCAGCGGCGAGCGGGCGTCGAATTCAACACGACCTGATTCCAGCGGCTGCGTCAGGCGAAAATCCTGCCACCGGGCATTGGTCAGCAACAGCCGTCCATCGACGCCGGAACCTATGGTGCCCCGTTCGAGCACTCCGTATTCGTCGAGGGCCAGCCGGGCTTCCGCCAGACGCTGGTCGGCCAGCCACCAGGTGGCACCCTTGAAGGCCGCAAAGACCAGCAGGGCGAGCACAATCAGCAGGGTCAGCAGCCGCTTCATCCGGATACTCCTCGGGTGGATCAGTTGCGGGAAATCAGGGTACCGACACCCTCGTCGGTAAAGATTTCAAGCAGGCAGGCATGGGCAACCCGGCCATCAATGATATGGGAGGTACGCACCCCGTTCTCCACCGCGCTCAGGGCACAGCGGATCTTGGGCAACATCCCGCCGTGGATGGTGCCGTCCTCGATCAACTCGTTCACCTGCTGGGCGGTCAGGCCGGTGAGGACCTTTCCGTCCTTGCTCTTGAGACCGGACACGTTGGTCAACAGGATCAGCTTCTCGGCCTTCATGGCCTCCGCCACCTTGCCCGCCACCAGGTCGGCATTGATGTTGTAGGAGGCGCCGTCCGGCCCCACCCCGATCGGTGCAATCACCGGAATGACGTTGCTGCGGGTCAGCATCTCGATGACGTCCACATTGACACTGGCGACCTCGCCCACGTGGCCGATGTCGATGATTTCCGGCCGCTCCAGCTCCGGCGACCGGTTGACCACCTCAAGCTTGCGGGCCCGGATCAGGTTGGCGTCCTTGCCGGTCAGACCGACTGCGGTGCCACCATGGGCATTGATCAGCGATACGATTTCCTTGTTCACCTGACCACCAAGCACCATCTCCACCACATCCATGGTTTCGGAATCGGTGACCCGCATGCCGTTGACGAAACGGGATTCGATATTCAGGCGCTCCAGCAGTTCGCCGATCTGGGGCCCGCCGCCATGAACCACGATCGGGTTGATGCCGACCAGCTTCATCAGTACCACGTCCCGGGCGAAGCTGCTCTTGAGATCCTCGTTCTCCATGGCGTTGCCGCCATACTTGATCACCACCGTCTTGCCGGTGAACCGTTGGATATAGGGCAGGCCCCGGCTCAGTACCGAGGCCACCTGCATTGCTGTTTCACGATCCAGCGCCATGTTGTTCCTTACCTTTGAAAACGTTGATCACCCACCCGTGGTGTGCGGGCAGCCGAAATCGTCAGAAATCGGTCACAATATCGGGAGCCACCCGCTGCAGCTGCTCCCGGAACACTGCCTGGATCCGCTCCAGGACCTCCCGGGTTTCGCCTTCGAACCGGAGGACCAGCACCGGTGTGGTGTTGGAGGCACGGCACAGGCCCCAGCCATCGGCATAGTCTACGCGAATACCGTCGATGGTACTGATGTTGCCGTCACCAAACTCCCCCTCCGCGGCTAGTCGATCAATGATCTCGAATTTGCTGCTCTCGGTCACTTCGACATTGAGCTCGGGGGTACTGACATCCTCCGGGAAATCCTCGAACACCTCGTCGCAGTGGCGGTCTTCAATACCCAGGATTTCCAGCAAACGGGCAGCGGAGTAAAGGCCATCGTCGAAGCCGTACCAGCGCTCGGCAAAGAAGATGTGCCCACTCATCTCGCCGGCCAGCAGGGCGCCGGTTTCCTTCATCTTGGCTTTCATCAGGGAATGGCCGGTTTTCCACATGATGGGCCGGCCACCGGCCTCGGAAATTACATTGGCCAGGCGCCGGCTGCACTTGACGTCGTAGAGCACATCCGCACCCGGATTGCGGGACACCACATCCCGGGCGAACAACATCAGCAACCGGTCGGGCCAGATGATCTTGCCGGTATTGGTCACCACGCCGAGCCGGTCCCCGTCGCCGTCGAAGGCAACCCCGAGATCCGCGCCTTCCGTCCGGACCCGGGCAATCAGATCATCCAGGTTGGCCGGCTTGCCGGGATCCGGGTGGTGGTTGGGGAAATCGCCGTCCACTTCGCAGTACAGGGGAATCACCTCGCAGCCCAGCTCCTCGATGAGCAGGGGCGCCAGTTCACCGGCGATACCGTTACCGGCGTCGACCACCACTTTCAGGGGCGCGGCCACCGCAATGTCGCCGACGATCCGGTCCAGGTAGGCCCGACGGACATCCTCGGAGGTTTCCTCGCCCTGGCCGCTGGCCAGCTCGCCGGTTTCAACCCGCTGGTAGAGCCGCTGTATGGCCTCACCGGAGAGGGTTTCGCCACCAAGCATGATTTTCAGGCCGTTATAGTTGGCCGGGTTGTGGCTGCCGGTGACCATTACCCCGGAACCGGTCTGTAACTCGTGGGTGGCAAAGTAGAGCACCGGTGTCGGGACCGCGCCGACATGGATAACGTTACAGCCGGCCGCCATGACGCCGCCGGCAAGGGCATCGGCAAGCCCGGGGCTTGAATGGCGCCCGTCGTAGCCGATACACAGCGTGTTGACGCCTCTGGCTATCGCCTCGGAACCAATGGCCTGGCCAATCACCCGGACCACATCCTCGGACAGGGTTTCACCGACAATGCCCCGGATGTCGTACGCGCGGAAGATCTCCGGAGACACTTCCACGGCCGGACCTTCAGGCGCAGCCGCTTCCGGAAGGGGTTCGCCACCAGACCGGCTACTGTCCCCGCTGAAACCCAGTACATCCTCATCCCCGTCCATCATGTCGATGTCGAGTACATCCTTGTCCTGGAACAGCGGTTCGTCCTCTGGTCCGGTCTTGGACTGATCCCCGCCCCGGGCAGCAGGAGCCGAGGTCGTGGCCCTGGCAATACGCTTGTCCACAGCCTGGGCCAACCGGTAAAGGACTTCCCCGGTGGACGCAATCATGTCCCACCGGAAACCGGGAGGTCTGCCACGTTCGCCGCCAAACGCCCTCTGGGCCCACTGAACCAGAGCGGCAACATCCTGCCGCAGACTGCGCTGGGCGCTGCCAAGCAGGAGCCAGACGGCAATGGCTGCAATCAGGACCGGCACACCGACCATCAGTGCGATGACGACTATGTCCACCGGAGGTCCGGGTAGCCGGGCCGGCCGGTAGGAAACCGACCAATCGGGATTGACCAGGGTGCGGCTGACCGACTCGCCGTTACCGCTGCCCTTGCTCACCACCGTCCGGGCGGTGCCGGAGACTGTCTGTACCAGCGCCAGCTGGCCACCCAGTTCCGGATTGACGACCGTCAGCAGCGGCTGCAGCCGCGAAGCCTCGAATACCATCAGCAGGCTGCCGGCCACCGCCCCGGTCTCCGGATTGCTGACCGGAGTCGCAATCTGCACGAACCAGCTATTCTCCCGCGGGAAGGCATCCGGATAGAGTTCGCCTCCGGCTTGCGCCGTACGCGCCAACTCCAGACCGGCAAAGCCAAGGAGGGCATCGTCATCGGCAGAACGGGGAATGGCGCCGGAAGGGAAAAGATAGACCGCCCGGATACCTGGCAGGGCGCCCGCGAGCTGCTCTTCGGCCGCCGCCAGGGATTCGCCATTCTGGACCGCCTGCCGGACGTAAGCCTGGGTCGACAGTCCGTCGACACTCTGCTGCAAAAGTTCCAGATACCGGTTCAGTCGATCGGCGGCGGCATCCACCTCATGGCTCTGCTGGAGCATCAGGCGCTCGCTTCCGGCTGGCTGGACCACCATGAAATGCAACAGCACGACCGAGGCGATCCCGGCCAGGACAACAATCAGGGCCTGACTGAACGCGATGGACGTCAGACGCCTGAGGCGGGGGCCGGAAGCCTTGCCCCTGCCCTTGCGTGCCTTCCCGGTTTTCGCTGGTTGGTCCGCTGACGCGTCTTCTGAAGTCTTTTTCCAGCCGAACTTCATAGTCTATCCTGCGATGTTATTTTTCGTCCTGACCAGGCAGTTATCCGCCAAGTATAGCCGGCCGCCTCTGGGCCGGCATGATCCCGGGATAATCAGTGGCTTCCGGTGGAGCCGAAGCCGCCCTCGCCCCGGGCACTGGCGTCGAATTCATCCACAACTTCAAAATCGGCCTGCACCACCGGCACCAGCACCAGTTGCGCGAGGCGCTCGCCCACATTGACCGTGAAGGTGGAGTTGCCACGGTTCCAGCAGGACACCATCAACTCGCCCTGGTAATCGGAGTCGATCAGGCCGACCAGGTTACCCAGCACGATGCCGTGTTTGTGCCCCAGTCCGCTGCGGGGAAGAATCATTGCCGCCAGGGACGGATCGGCGATATGAATCGACAATCCGGTGGGAATCAGTTGGGTCTGCCCGGGCTCCAGCACCAGCGGCTCCTTCAGGCAGGCTCTGAGATCCAGCCCGGCGGAACCTTCAGTGGCATACTCGGGAAACGGAATACTGGTACCGATCCGGTCATCAAGGATCCGGACCTGAAGGGTCTTTTTGGTCATGCAGTTGCTTCCAGGTGCTCGCCAATCAGGGCCACCAGACGGGTGGCAATGGTCTGTTTGCTGTCCGGTCCGATCTGCTCCTGCCCGCCGGGCCAGAACACCGTGACCGCATTGTTATCACTGTTGAAACCCAGGCCCGGAGCAGAAACGTCGTTGGCAACGATCATGTCCAGTTTCTTCCGGGTCATCTTGTCGGTGGCGTAACGGGCCACGTCGGCAGTTTCCGCCGCGAAGCCCACGGTAAAAGGTGCATCGGCGCGCGCCGCCACCGTCGCCAGGGTATCCGGGTTGCGAACCAGCTCCAGGGACATGGCTTCGCTGGATTTCTTGATCTTGTCATCGGCGCAGGTCTCCGGGCGGTAATCGGCCACGGCCGCGGTGGCGATGAAGACATCACAGCCTTCATCGACGGCGGCCATGGATTGCGCGAGCATGTCCTGGGCGGTCATTACCGGACGCACGTCCACGCCCGCCGGCGGCGCAATGGTGACCGGCCCACTGACCAGAATGACCCTGGCGCCGGCGGCCCGCGCAGCACCGGCCAATGCATAGCCCATCTTGCCGGAACTATGGTTGCTGATGTAGCGCACCGGGTCCAGCGGCTCCCGAGTCGGGCCCGCGGTAATCACCACCCGCTTCCCACTCAGTGGTCCCTGGCCTTCATCCAGAATCAGGGACGCCAGAGCCTCCGGCTCCAGCATCCTGCCAGGGCCGGTATCGCCACAGGCCTGATCGCCCTGATCGGGGCCCCAGACCGTCACCTGGGGATCTTCGTTCAGCATGGCCAGGTTGCGCTGGGTCCGGAAATTGCGCCACATGGCCTGATTCATCGCCGGTGCCAAGGCAATGGGCGCATCGGTGGCACAACAGACGGTGGCCAGAAGATCATCTGCCAGACCGTTGGCCAGCCGGGCCATGAAATCGGCCGAGGCCGGCGCCACCACCACCTGCTCCGCCCACTTGGCCAGCTCGATGTGGCCCATGCCGGCTTCCGCCTCCGGGTCCAGCAGTGAGGTCCGGACCGGCTCGCCGCTGAGGGCCTGGAAGGTCAGTGGTGTGACGAAAGCCTCGGCGCCGGCGGTCATCACCACTCGAACCTCGTAGCCGGCCTTCTTCAGCAGCCGCACCAGCTCGGCACTCTTGTAGGCGGCAATGCCACCGGTCACTCCCAACAGAATTCGTTTGGCGCCCATACCGGCTCCACAATTCCTTATATTGAAAAGGGTTATAAGATAGCACGCCCGGTTATCAAGAACAGCCGGGAGAGAAATCTTAACATTTACCAAATGTTACTTTCTCAAGTAACCTTTGTAACCCTGAGACGCCATTCACGGTGCAGGAAGCACCCAGACAACCACCAGATGCAAGGAAGCCAGGTATGCCTACCTCTCTCTGGCCGGCCGACGAGCGCCCCCGTGAGCGTTTGCTGGCGCACGGCCCCGAATCCCTTTCCGACGCCGAATTACTGGCCATTTTCCTGCGCACAGGCACTGCCGGCATGCCGGTGATGACACTGGCACGCCACCTGATAGAGGAGTTCGGTGGCCTGCGCGGGCTGCTGACCGCCTCCCGGCGGCAATTCTGCGAGGTCAAGGGCTTGGGCACGGCCAAGTATGCCCAGGTCCAGGCCGCCCTGGAGATGTCCCGACGGGTGATGGATGAACCTCTGCGTCAGGGGGATCCGCTGCGTTCTCCGGCCGACACCCGCCGGTTTCTCACCAGCCGGCTGGGAACCTACCCCCATGAAGTGTTTGCCGGTCTGTTCCTGGACAACCGCCATCGGGTCATCCAGTACCGGGAACTGTTCCGGGGCACCATTGACGGCGCCGCTGTCTACCCCCGCGAGGTCGTCCGACAGGCTCTGGAGGACAACGCCGCGGCGGTCATCTTTGCCCACAACCACCCCTCGGGGGTCGCCGAACCCAGCCAGGCCGACATTTCCCTGACCCGACGCCTGAAAGAGGCCCTGGGTCTGGTGGATATCAGGGTTCTTGACCATATGGTTGTCGGCCATGGTGAGGTAATATCGTTCGCCGAAAGAGGACTGATGTGACTGTCGGTAAAATGACGCCCCGGATACTGGCCAATTTCCCAACAATTTTTTGCGTTGGGGGGCGAGTTCTGGTATAAAAGCGTCCCTTTC
>JABURI010000088.1 GCA_014762755.1 Marinobacter sp. | reverse complement strand
TTTACTGGCTGTCCGGACTGACCTGCACCGACCAGAACTTCATGCAGAAGGCCGGTGCCCAGAAACTGGCTGCCCGACTGGGTCTGGCCATCGTGTGCCCGGATACCAGTCCCCGGGGACTCAACCTGCCGGGGGAGGATGACAGCTACGACTTCGGCACCGGCGCGGGTTTCTATATCAATGCCACCCAGCAGCCCTGGGCGCCCCATTACCGGATGTACGATTACGTGGTGAAGGAATTGCCGCAGCTGGTGGAGAGCGAGTTACCGGTGACGGATCAGCGGTCGGTCAGTGGTCACTCCATGGGTGGGCATGGTGCCCTGATCTGTGCCCTGAAGAACCCGGGGCGCTACCAGTCGGTATCGGCCTTCGCGCCAATCGCCAATCCCACCGAGTGCCCCTGGGGCCAGAAGGCGTTCAGTGGCTACCTGGGGGACGACCGGTCAGCGTGGGAGCAGTGGGATGCCACTCTGCTGATCCCCACCGCCCGGGAACGTTTGCCGCTGCTGGTGGACCAGGGCACCGCCGACGAGTTTCTGGAAACCCAGCTCAATCCGGAGGCGCTGGCGGACATCTGTGAAAAATTCCATCACCACATCAATCTGCGTATGCACCGAGGGTACGATCATAGTTACTTCTTCATCGCCTCGTTCATCGACGATCACCTGAACCATCATGCCGAGGCCCTGGGGCTGATCTGATCAGCCCTGAAGGGTCCGGTGATACTGGAAGGCTTTCTGTACGTGCTCCCGGATCTCCTTGTCGTCCCAGGGCTTGGTCAGGAACTTGTAGATCGAGCCCTCGTTGATGGCTTCGGTCACGGATTTCAGGTCGGTGTAGCCGGACAGTACGATGCGGACGGTATCCGGATAGATCGCTTTCACCCGGCTGAGGAACTCGGTGCCGGACATTTCCGGCATCCGCTGGTCCGAGATAATGACCTCAACCCGGTTCTCGGCCAACAGGCTGAACGCTTCCTGAACGCTGGTGGTGGTCAGGATCCGGTAGCCATCCCGGCGTAACACCCGGGTCAATGCCCGCAGGATGTTGGTTTCATCGTCCAGCAGCAACAGGGTTTTTTCCGGGCTGTCCCCATCTTCGGCAGCATTGGTGGCGTAGCCGCCCCGGGTGTGCATGTAGTCTTCCAGCAGGTTAAGAGGCATGGGCCGGGCGAACAGGAATCCCTGGAGCAGGTCGCACTGGTTGCGGCGCAGGAAGGCGGCCTGGGCGTCCGTCTCCACACCCTCCGCCACTACGTCCAGGGACAGGTGGTGGGCCATGGAAATCACCCCCTGGGTGATGGCGGCATCGCTGCGGTCCTGGATGACATCCCGGATGAACGAGCGGTCAATCTTGATCTTGCCGGCCGGCAACAGCTTGATGTAGCTGAGGCTGGAAAAACCGGTTCCGAAATCGTCGATGGCAATGCCGACGCCCAGATCGCGCAGGTCGTGCAGGGTCCTGATCACCTGGTCCGCGTCGTAAAGCACGGCCGATTCGACAATCTCCAGTTCCAGGGCTTCCGGCGGCAGGCCGGAAGCCTCCAGGGCATCGCTCACGGCGCCAATAAAGCCGGCCTTGCGTACCTGCATCGGTGACACGTTCACGGCTACCGTGCAGTCCTTGAACCCGGCCTTGTGGAGGCGGAGCATATCCCGGCAGGCCTGCTCCAATACCCACTGGCCCAGCGCGATGATCTGACCGGTCTCCTCCGCCAGGGGCAGAAAATCGCCGGGTGACACCAGGCCCCGCTCCGGGTGGTCCCAGCGCACCAGGGCTTCCACCGCCCTGGCCTTGCCGGTCCGGGAATCGACCAGCGGCTGGTAATAGAGGGTGAGGCGTTCGTTGTCGATGGCATCCTGCAGTTCGTTGCGCAGCTTGACCCGATAACTGGCCTCGGTGTTGAGTTGCTCCGAGAACCATTGATAAGTGTTCCGGCCCATCTGCTTGGCCCGGTACATGGCCAGGTCGGCCTGCTGGATCAGCTCCGTGGATTGGCTAATGCTGCCATCGGTGGTGGCGATGCCAATGCTGGCCGTAAGGTGCAGGTTTTCGCCATTGACGTTATAGGGCGCGGACAGTGTGCGCATGATCTGTTCGACAATCATCAGGGCATCGTCGTTGCGGGCCAGGTCCGGCAGCAGCATCACATATTCGTCGCCACTGACCCTGGCCACCGTGTCGCCGGTCCGACAGACCTCCTTGAGCCGGCGGGCCACCTCGATCAGCAACTTGTCACCGGTGCGGTGTCCGAGGGAGTCATTGATCAGCTTGAAGCCATCCAGATCAATGAACAGAAGGGCCAGGGTTCGGCCGTGGCGCTGGGCAAATCGGCAGGCCTGTTCCAGGCGGTCTTCCAGGAGGGCCCGGTTGGGTAGCTGGGTGAGCACATCATGGCTGGCGTTGTAGGCCAGCTGGTTCTCGACGTCCCGGCGATCGGAAATATCGTTCTGGACCCCGACAAAATGGGTGACGTCACCCTCGTCGTTCCGGATCGGTGAAAGGTACAGATCGTTCCAGAAGGGTGTGCCGTCTTTGCGGAAGTTGCGCAGCACTACCGACGTTTCACCGCCGATGGCGAGAGCCTTGCGGATCTCGGCGAGTGCCTGTTCGTTGCTCGGGTCTTCACCGCTGCCCTGAAGGAACCGGCAGTTCCGACCTACCGATTCTTCCGGGCTGAAGCCGGTGATCCGCTCGAATGTGGGGTTCACGTATACCAGCGGTAAGTCCGGTTTCTGGGCGTCGGCAATGACAATGCCGTTGGAGCTGGATTCGATGCACTGTTGCAGCAGTCGCAGCCGGCGATTGTTGTTGATGTGCCGCGTCATGTCCGTGACCATCACCAGGTCAAGGGGGTGACGGTCGAGTAGAATCCGTTCCGGAAGAAGTTCGACGTAAAGGGTCCGGCCATCCCGGGTTTCGTGCTCCTCCAGCCTGCTGCCTTCCCGGATAATCACACCTTCCCGGGGAACAGACCGGATATTTCGTTGCAGGTCCGCGATGGTCAGGTTGGGGCGTTCGTCAGTGTTGAAACCATAGAGCGCCAGGGCGGCGCGGTTCATGGACTCGATACGCCCCGATTCCGGTTGTACCAGGTACATGGGCGCCGGATTGTTTTCGAACAGCAGGCGGTAATGGGCCTCGCTGCTGGCCAGATCCTCGTTGGCGGCGGCGCGGTCTACTGCGTAGCGGATGCTGCGAATCAGGGTATGACCATCCAGCCGGCCCTTGACCAGGTAATCCGACGCGCCCAGTTCCACCGCCCGGGCATCCAGATCGGCATCGCCCTGGCCGGTAAGCAGGATGAACGGAGAGGTAATCCCCCGTTCCTGGGCTTCCCGGATGACATCCAGGCCGGAATCCGGGCCCAGGCGGAGATCGACAAGGCTAACATCGATCCGTTCCTGCTCCAGGGTCTCCAACCCGTCATGCATGTTGTCACGCCAGATCAGCTCAAGGCCGGAGGGACTGACATCGTGCAGGAGATCCCGTGTGATCAGGTAATCGTCTTCGTCGTCCTCGATGAGCAGGACACGGAGCATCGGCTCAGTCATGTTCCTTGTTTATCCATTGTTTTGTGAGTGACTCTACGACATCCAGCAGATCGCTGTATTTTCTTGGCTTGACGATATAGTCGTTGGCGCCACGCTGCTGGCAGAAATCCCGGTCATCCTGATCACTGGATGTGGTCATGATAACGGTAGTCAGCACCTGCAGCCGTGGATCCGCCTTGATCTCCTGCAGGGACTGGCGGCCATCCTTGAGCGGCATGTTCAGGTCCAGCAGCAACAGGTCCGGAACCGGACACGCCGAGCCCTCGCGGTCCGGATGCTGGCCGTGGAGGAAATCCATCAGTTCTTCGCCATCGTGAACAAAACACAGCGTACAGTCGGCACACTGGTCCTCGAAGGCTTCCCGGATCATCAGGCAGTCGTCCGGGTCATCATCGGCAACCACCACCAGGGCGGGTTTTACAGGCTTATCCATCCTTGCTCTGCTCCTGTGCAGGACTGCTTGTGAACCGGATCCGGAACGTGGTTCCTTCGCCGGGTGCGCTAATCACGGTGATCTCCGCACCGTGGCGATCAAGGATTTTCTTCACAATGGCCATGCCAATCCCGGTACCTGCATACCCTTCCCGGCTATGCAGGCGCTGGAATGGATGGAACAGTTTCTGGGTATAGCGCGGATCGAATCCGATCCCCCTGTCCTGAACCACCAGGGTCCAGCCCGAGTCACTGACATCATCAGCATAGACGGAAATTTCCGGGGGTGTGCCGGGGGCGTGGAATTTGATGGCGTTGCTGAGCAGGTTCTGGAATACCTGGCGTAGCTGAGTTGCATCGCCCACCAGGTCCGGCAGAGGCTGAACCTTGATGTCAGCCTGCTCCCGGGTGATGGCAGTGTCCAGATCCTGGAGCACGCCCGCCAGGACATCGTCGGTATGGCACAGGGCCATCGGCTTGGCCCGGGTGGTAACCCGGGAGTAACTCAGCAGATCCTCAATCAGTTGCTGCATGCGCCCGGCCGCGGATTGCATGCGATTGAGGTAGTCTTGTTCCCGTGGGCCAAACTGGTCTGATTTGGTCATCAGCCTGTCGGAGAAGGCCTGGATCTTGCGCAGGGGTTCCTGCAGGTCATGGGAGGCGACGAAGGCGAAGTCCTGGAGTTCACGGTTGCTGCGCTCCAGTTCGGCCAT
>JABURI010000065.1 GCA_014762755.1 Marinobacter sp. | reverse complement strand
AGGTGAAACCCGAGATGCTGAAGCTTGTGCACGTAATGCCTTTAAAGAGCGTTAACCGCATTTTGTGCATAAAGATCACGGGCATGCGGCGCGGGGATGCAGTACCCTGAACAGCAAACGACAAGAAGCCTTATCCCGACCCGTGTTGCGAAAGACCAAACTCAAAACCCGCATGATCCTCACCCTGGGGATTCTCGGCGCGCTGCAGACCATTCTGATTGGCGGCTTTGCCGGCTATTACCTCAGCGAATCCCTGTACGAGGAAATCGGCCAGCGCGCACTGATGGTGTCCAAGACGGTCGCAGCCTCACCGGCGGTGATCGAAGGTGTCCAGTCAAGGGATGTTGCCGGTCTCAATCGTCTCGCCCGGCGGCTGGCGGAAACCAACGAAGCCTTGTTCATCGTGATCGGAGACCATGATGCCATCCGCCTGGCCCACCCGGACCCGGACCGCATCGGCTTCTCCATGGGGGATGATGACGGTGACTACGGCCGCAGAGCACTGGTGGACGGCAACGCCTATGTCGCCCGCGCCAGGGGCAGCCTCGGCGAGTCCATGCGTGGCAAGGCACCGGTGATCGCACCGGAGTCCGGGGACATCATTGGCATTGTTTCGGTTGGCTACAGCTTGGAGCAGGTGGAAGCCACCATACGACGGTACAACTTTGTACTCTACGGCGTGGTGGGCCTGATGTTGCTGGTCACGGTGATCTCGGCCATCGTCATCGCCGGTCGCTTCAAGCGGGCCATTTTCGGGCTGGAGCCGGAGGAGATTGCCCGCCTGTTCCGGGAACGGGAAGCCACGTTGCAATCCGTCCGTGAGGGCATCATTGCAGTGAACCGGGACGGCATCATCACCACCGTAAACCGGGCCGCCTACGAAACCCTCGCACTGCCCACGGACGAGCCGCTCGCGGGCAAGCCCATCCTTGAAATTCTTCCGGAAAGCAGCCTGATGTCGGTGCTGGAGTCCGGCCAGCCGGACTTCGACCGGGAAATCTGGTTACGGGGTCGCCAGATGGTGGTCAACCGGTTGCCGGTGCGCCAGGGCGACGAGATCATTGGGGTGGTAGCCAGTTTCCGCCTGCGTAATGAACTGGATCAGGTCAGCCGCCAGCTTACGCGAATCCAGCAGTATGCGGATACGCTGCGTAGCCAGACCCACGAGTATTCCAACAAGCTGCATACCATTGCCGGGCTGATCCAGATTGGCGCCAACGAGGAGGCGCTGAGCCTGATCGGCAGCGAGGTCAGCGATCATCAGGCGCTGCTGCATCTGTTGCTGGAGGCCGTGCCCGACCCGGTCATCGCGGGGTGCCTGCTGGGCAAGTACAATCGGGCGCGGGAAATGGGACTGCGCCTGGATATCGATCCTGACAGCCGGATGGCCGATATACCCGATGTCCTGCCGCGGGACCAGCTGGTCAGCGTGCTTGGCAACCTGATCGACAACGCCCTCGAGGCAACCCGTCAGCAGACCGGGACAGACGGACGTGTGCGGCTGTCGATGACCGATCTGGGCGAGGAACTGATCTTCGAAGTGGAAGATGAAGGCCCGGGCATACCCGAGGATACCCAACACCGGATCTTTGAACGGGGCGTTAGCACCAAGGGCGATGAGCATGGTATCGGCCTGCACCTTGTGCAACAGTTCCTGAACCGCTGGGGCGGCTCGGTCACCGTGGAAAACCGGCCCGAGGGAGGCAGCCGGTTCACTCTCTACCTGCCCAAGCAACCGGAAGGGAGACGCAGCCCGTGACACCGATTCGGCTTCTGATTGTTGAAGACGACCACAAGATCGCCGAGATCCAGCGGCGCTTTGTGGAGCGCCTGGAGAGCGTCGAGCTTTGCGGTATTGCCCATACCCTGGCCGACGCCCGGGACCTGGTGGACGTCATGGAGCCGGAGCTCATCCTGCTGGACGTCTACTTCCCGGACGGCAATGGTCTTGAACTGTTACGGGAACTGCGGGCCCGGGACAGCAGATCCGACGTGATCCTGATTACCGCCGCCAAGGAGGTGGAGACACTCCGCAGTGCGCTGCGCGGGGGTGTCTTCGATTACATCCTCAAACCGCTGGTCTTCGAGCGGCTGCAAGAGGCGGTGAACCGCTATCGGGAACATCTGGACAAACTGTCCGCTCTCAACCAGCTGGCCCAGAAGGAAGTGGACGCCCTGTTACCCCGTGGCAGTCAGGACCCTGACCATCCCCGGCAGGAACGTCTGCCCAAGGGCATTGACGGACTCACCCTGGACAAAATCCGTGACGTGATTGCCCATGGCGGGCACTGGAGTGCCGAGGAAATGGGGGCAGAAATGGGCGCTTCGCGCACGACCGCCCGGCGCTACCTGGAATACCTGGTCGGCACCGGCGAGCTGAGCGCCGAGGTGAGCTATGGTAGTGTAGGACGACCGGAGCGGCGTTACTGCCTCAAAACCTAGCCGCCCTTTTTTGCCGATTCAGGACAAGTACCTTGAGACCACTGATCCTCGGATTTCTCGCGATTTTCTTTCTTACCGGTTGCCAGGAGTCCCCGACCGGCCGCAACCAGCTCGCTCTCGTACCCGATGCGGTCATGGCCGACATCGGCCAACAGAGTTTTGCCCAGATGAAGGAGCAGAATCCGGTGCTGGAAGACCCGCAGATCAACGGTGTGGTGCAGTGTATTGCCGGTGAACTGGTGCAGGCGGCCAAGGCCCAGTACCCCTCGGCGCCCATGCCGCAAAACTGGGAAGTGGTGGTTTTCCGGAATGACACGCCAAACGCCTTCGCCCTCCCCGGCGGCAAAATCGGAGTTCACACCGGATTGCTCCGCATCGCAGAGTCCCCGGCCCAACTGGCCACCGTCATCGGCCACGAAGTGGCTCACGTGCTTGCCGACCATGGCAATGAACGCCTGACCCAGGAGCTTGGCCTCAAGGCGGGCCTGTTACTGGTCGGCCTGTTCACCGAGAGCGAAATCGCGGAAGACCAGCTCCAGAATGCCCTGGGCATTGGTGCCCGGCTGGGTATCACCCTGCCCTTCAGTCGTGCCCATGAATCGGAAGCGGATCTTATGGGGCTGACCATCATGGCCCGCGCGGGCTTCAATCCGGAGCAAAGCGTGGCTCTCTGGCGCAACATGGCCCGGGCTTCCGGCGAACAACCCCTGGAATTTCTCTCAACCCACCCCAACCACGACACCCGCATTGCCGACCTGAGCGCCCGCATGGAATCGGCAAATCAACTTTTCCGGGCAGCGGTGCCCGCCGACTGCAATCTGTAAAGACGATTTCTCCATCCTGACCATTCTTGACTATGATCAATAAATGAACAGCCAGCGTAATTTCCAGAGTGAAATAACGAGGCATCAGGCATGGTTGAACAACTGGATCATCCCGGCGGCACCCGATTGTTATTGACCCCTAACCGTTCACTCAGCTGGAAGGGTAACGTTCGGATCTGGATCGGGCTGGTTGTACTGTCGACAATCATCGGAACCGGCTGGGCGCTCGCGGGCGCCTGGGTCATCCTGCCGTTTGCCGGTCTGGAGCTGATTGCCGTGGCTGCCGGCATCTATATCACGTCCCGTGACTGCCAGCGCAAGGAAGTCCTGACCATGGAAGGAGATAAGATCCTCCTGGAAAAGGGCCGGAAACAGAAAAGCGCCCAGTGGAGCCTGCCACGACCTTACACCCGCCTGCAGATGAACGATCCCGTGCACCCCTTTGCACCGGCCAAACTATTCCTCAGTCACCGCGACCACCGCGTCTCCCTCGGCGGTTTCCTGAATGTGGAGGATACCGAAAGACTGATCGAAACTCTCGAGACCCTCGGCTTCGTTCCCGAACGAAAACAGCCCGATCCGGAAATCGGGCTGTGGTTCTGAGCAGCGACTATTTGGCAGGCGGAGTCTGTTTTCTCGCCAGCACGTAGTAGACCAGACTGATGACGCCGCAGATGATGAGAATCCACCCGGCTCCCTCAGCCATATCGGTGTCGCCGCTGCTCAGACCGATCAGGACAACAACCCCGATCACGATGCTGTACATCGCCGACAGGAAAAGAATGATCAGACTTTTTCGGGGCTCATGTTTAATGACCGTTTTCGGATCTTCCATAAGAACCTCCGGTTCGGCCGGTCAGCGTCGAGCACGAACTTCTTTTGTGCTTGCCCTATACTTCGACACTTAGGTCACTTTTTGATCATTCAACCCCGGCCAATCGATCGAATACCCGTTCTACCACCTGTGGGTGCCAAAGTAGCCGATAGTGCCCAAGCCCCTGGGTGCGGAATATCTGCGCATTCGGCCACTTGCCAAAGACCGTTTCGCTCTCACCCATCGGGATCTGCTGATCATCCCGATCCACGAAAATGAGCGCACGACCGGACAGTTCCGGTGCCAGCGTATCGAACGAAAACTGCCGCCAGACAGATGCACCAAACCTTTGCTCCATCCTCGCACGCTGCCCGGCGATGAGTTCCGGCGAAAGGCCGAGCGTCCGGCCGAAACCTTCGACCACTGAATCCAGGTTCCTGGGGGGCGCCAGCAGAAAAACGTGCTCGGCCTGAACGCCGTCGACCATAGCCCGCGCCAGGGCGAGACTTCCCATGGAGTGGGCAACAACAGCCTTGAGGGGGCCGAAGCTGTGGGCAACACGATAGACCGCCTCGGACATTTCGAACAGGTCAGTACGAAGCCCCTGCGCGCGCCCATGGGCCGGCGCATC
>JABURI010000082.1 GCA_014762755.1 Marinobacter sp. | reverse complement strand
TGCCGATCATGCAGTCGAAGCGGGTCATGGCGACCATTTCGATGATGGTGGGCACACCGCGGCCTTCTTCGCCAACCATCCAGGCCAGGGCTCCGCGCAGTTCCGCTTCGCTGGAGGCGTTGGCGACATTGCCCATCTTGTTCTTCAGCCGCTGGACCTGCCAGGTGTTCTTGCTGCCGTCCGGGCGCCAGCGGGGCATCAGGAAGCAGGACAGGCCGCCCGGTGCCTGGGCCAGAACCAGAAACGCATCGCACATGGGGGCAGAAACGAACCACTTGTGGCCCACCAGTTCGTAGGCCTGGCCGGGGCCTTCGGTGCCCACCGGGTAGGCGATGGTGCTGTTGGCACGGACATCACTGCCGCCCTGTTTCTCGGTCATGGCCATGCCGATGGTCACCGAGCTCTTCTCGGTATGTGGCACGTTGCGGGGATCGTAGCTGTTGGCGAGGATTTTAGGCTCCCACTCCTTTGCCAGTTCCGGTTGTTTGCGAATTGAGGGAATGGCGGCAAAGGTCATGGTGACCGGGCAGCAGTGGGCCGCCTCCACCTGGGAATGCATGTAGTACCGGGCGGCGCGGGTGACGTGGGCACCGGTGCCGGGGCTGGTCCAGGGGCTGCTGTGCAGGCCGTTTTCCAGGGCGATGCGCATCAGTTCGTGGTAGGAAGGATGGAAATCCACTTCATCGATGCGATGGCCGAACCGGTCGTGGGTGTTGAAGAACGGTTTGTTGGCGTTGGCGCGAAAGCCGAGATCGATGGTGGCAGCGGTGCCCGCCAGGTCGCCGAAGGCGCGCAGGGTGTCCACGGCGTGGCCGGCGCCTTCCCGTTCCGCCGCCTCCCGCAGAGCCTGGTCGTGGTCGAACAGGTTGTAGTTCTCCAATGCCGGCGGCTGGTTGGTGACTTCGTGGGTCACCGCCAGGTAGCGGTCGCCGGTAAAGGGGGGGCTGGCTTCGGGTTTGGACTGACGGGCGGTCATGGCTACCTCCTGGTGCCGGTCAACCCCTGCATGCAGAATCCTATGATGGAGTCGACCAGTTTGTTTTTGTCGATGTCGGCAATGGTTATCTGGCCGGCCAGCGTCGGTGACAGCGGGCCCACCAGGCTTTCAGCAATGGCACCGACCAGGCAGGTGCTGCTCTGGCGGGCGTCCTGATCCGGAATGCAGCCTTCGTCGATGCCATCCCGGATCGCCTTTTCAAACAGTTGGGCGTAGGCCCGACGATAGACCAGCCGTTCTTCTTCCAGTTTCGGGTCCACCGGTTCGGCGATCAGGGCCCAGGCCATCATCGGGCCGCGCAGGGCCCGTTCCGCAAATTGCCGGAGCGCAGCCTCGAGCCTGACTGCGGCATTACCATCGGTGTCCAGGGCTTCCGCCACCTTGTCCACTTCGCGCTGGGTGGCGGTCCGGAATATTTCGGCAAACAGGTCTTCTCTGGATTCGAAATGCCGGTAAATAGTTCCCGTGGCTACCCCTGCCAGGCCGGCAATACGGGTGATACGGGCGCTCCGGAACCCTCCGTTGGCGACGCACTCATAAGTGCAGTCGATGATGCGTTGGCGTGCCTGCGCCTTGCGCTGGCGCATTTTTTCCGTTTCGCGATAGGCCATGCCGGCTCCTTGTAAGTAGTGAATCATTATTCATTTCTTGTGTCAACGAATCGGGGGTGCGCGTCTTCTCCGATTTCGCCTTGTACAATCATGGTCTTATAGATGGTTACAAAAAATTACAAAAAAGTCGTTGCCTGGAAATAGCGCGGCAAACAAAACGAGATTATAAAGACGCCAAGACGAGGCCGCAGGCGGTATTTTCGTCGAGACAGAGTGGGTTCACCCCTTGGGCTGGACATCACTCTCGGATCTGTTTTCGTTGATGGAGAGATGACCATGAGTGAATTCGACGAAAGCAACCTGGAGCAGTCAGGTTCCTGGAGCAGCGACAGCGACGACACCCATTCCGTTGCCGGTCGGGCCCGGGTTCGGGCGCAGCTGGAGGCTGATATTGCAGCCTTCCTGCAGCAGGGAGGCCAAATCCAGCAAGTGGATACCGCTTTCCGTTCTGACTCGCCTCGCAAGGTGGAAGTGGGATTCAACAATCGTTCCCTCTGATTTCGGCCGGGGGCGGAGTCTGTTCGCCCCCTGTCCCTGCCTCGGCCATTCCCGATATTTTGTTGCTGATAATAGCAGCTGGTACCGGATCTGGCCGAGTTTGTCCTCCTCCATTCGGGGTGACGCTGTCATATAGCTGCCACTGACCCCTGCTATGGTCTGCCCGGCAACTGCAACCGCGGGCCCTTGCCGTGTATCATGGCCAGAGCAGGCGTTTCCGCGCCAGGCAACCAGTCCATCCCTACACTGTTGCTTTACCAGGAGGTTACCCGTGGCAAATCCCACTCCCCGTTCCTATCCCGCGACCCGTTTGCGCCGCAACCGGGCCAGTGACTTTTCCCGTCGTCTGGTTCGGGAAAACCAGCTGACGCCGGACAACCTTATTTACCCGGTCTTTGTGCTGGAAGGGGAAGGGCAGCGGGAGACAGTGCCGTCCATGCCGGGGGTTGAACGCCTCAGTATTGACCTTCTGGTCGAACAGGCCGCGGAACTGGTGGGTCTGGGTATTCCGGCGGTGGCCCTGTTCCCGGTGGTGCCGGCGGAGAAGAAGAACCTGTCGGGCTCCGGTGCCTGGGATTCCGATGGCCTGGCCCAGCGAGCGGTTCGTGCCCTGAAAGAGGCCCACCCGGAACTGGGGGTCATTACCGACGTGGCCCTGGATCCCTTCACCACCCATGGCCAGGACGGCATCATCGATAATGACGGATATGTGCTGAATGATGTCACGGTGGAAGCCCTGGTGAACCAGGCGCTGTCTCACGCCGATGCCGGCGCCGATGTGGTGGCACCCTCGGACATGATGGATGGCCGGGTCGCGGCTATCCGGAACGCCCTGGAGACCGCCGGTTATGTGAACACCCGGATCCTGGCCTATTCTGCCAAGTATGCGTCCAGCTACTACGGTCCGTTCCGGGATGCGGTGGGCTCTGCGGCCAATCTGGGTAAAGGCAACAAGGCCACCTACCAGATGGACCCCGCCAACAGTGACGAAGCCCTGCACGAGGTGGCGATGGATCTGGCCGAGGGCGCCGACATGGTGATGATCAAGCCCGGTATGCCCTACCTGGACATCGTGCACCGGGTGAAGAGGGAGCTTCAGGTGCCCACCTTCGTGTATCAGGTGAGCGGCGAATACGCTATGCACATGGCTGCGGCGGAGAACGGCTGGCTTGATGGTGACGTGGTGATGATGGAGAGCCTGATGGCCATGCGCCGGGCCGGGGCCGACGGTATCCTGACGTATTTTGCGGTTCGGGCCGCCCGTCTGATGCGGGAACAGCGGCGCGGATCCTGACACACTGGAACACAGCCCCGGCTGATCGGGGGTGCAAACGCGGAATCGAGGAACGATGACAACTGACACAGCGAAAACGCAGGTGGTGGACGGCGACCAGAGTGTTCCGGCGCCGGTGGCAGTGCCACCCACCGGGGAAGAGATCAACCTGGATGCCAGCGAGAACTACTTCAACCGGGAACTGAGTCTCCTGCAGTTCAATTACCGCGTCCTGAAGCAGGCCCTGGATACCACCCATCCACTGATCAACCGCCTGATCTTCTGCTGTATTTTCAGCAGCAACATGGATGAGTTCTTCGAAATCCGGGTTGCCGGTCTGCGTCAGCAGATGAAGTACGGTCGGGAAACGGTCGGCGCCGACGGCATGATGCCCGAGCAGGCGCTCAGCGAGATCAGCCGGGTCGCCCACGAATACATCCACGAACAGTATGACATTCTCAACAATGTCCTGATTCCGGAGATGGAGCGTGAAAACATCCACTTTGTCCGCCGCCGGGAGTGGACGGCGGAACAGGCCGAGTGGGTGCGTAATTACTTCGAAGAAGAGATCCTGCCGGTGGTCAGCCCCATCGGTCTGGACCCCTCCCACCCGTTCCCGCGCCTGGTCAACAAGAGTCTGAACTTCATTGTTGAACTCGATGGCAAGGATGCCTTTGGCCGGGAGACCGGCATGGCGATCGTACCGGCACCCCGTTCCCTGCCGCGGCTCGTGCGGTTGCCGGACGAGGTCTGTAACGGCGGTGACAACCTGGTGTTCCTGTCCTCCATGATCCACGCCCATGCCGATGAACTGTTCCCGGGCATGGAAGTGAAGGGCTGCTACCAGTTCCGCCTGACCCGCAATGCCGACCTGGAGCTGGAGGACGACCTGGAAGACCTGGCCTCGGCCTTGCGCGGGGAGCTGCTCAGCCGGCGCTTCGGTGACGGTGTCCGGTTGGAAGTCGCCGACAACTGCCCGGAAGAGCTGGTGCAGTTCCTGCTGACCGAGTTCGGGCTGACCGAGCGTGATCTCTACCAGGTGCACGGGCCGGTTAACCTGACCCGTCTGATGGCGGTGGGCAGCCTGGTGGATCGGCCGGATCTGACCTATTCGGGATTCTCACCGTCCATTCCCCGGCAGATTCGCAGCAAGGAGTCGATGTTCGACGCTATCCGCAAGCGCCCGATTCTGTTGTTGCACCCTTATGAGAACTTCAGTCCGGTCGTGGACCTGCTGCGTCAGGCTGCCAAGGATCCCCAGGTGCTGGCCATCCGCCAGACCCTGTACCGCACCGGCGCCGATTCCGAGATCGTCGAGGCCCTGGCGGATGCCGCCCG
>JABURI010000187.1 GCA_014762755.1 Marinobacter sp. | reverse complement strand
GGGCGGCAGGCGCCAGCATGACCATGACTTCCTCGATGATGTCCCGGAGCTGGAAAGGCACCCGGTCCAGGATCAGTTTGCCGGCCTCGATCTTGGAGAAATCCAGGATGTCGTTGATGATCGTGAGCAGGATCTCCGAGGATTTCCGGATGGTGCTGAGGTGATCCCGTTGTTGTCGAGGCAGGGGGCTCTTCAGAAGCAGTTCGGTGAAACCGATGATGCCGTTGAGCGGGGTCCGGATCTCGTGGGACATGTTGGCAAGGAACTCGGACTTGATCCGGCTGGCTTCCAGCGCCTCCTTGCGGGCGAAATCCAGTTCGATGTTCTGGATCTCGATGGTTTCCAGGGTCTCGCGCAGGTCTTCGGTGGCCTGATCAATGTTCTGCTGCATCTCGGCCTGGGCCTTGCTCAGTTCCGCGGCCATGTCATTGAGGCCGGATTCCAGCTGTTCGAATTCAGGGCCGGCACCGGTGTGGACACGGGTGTCGAGCTTACCTTCCTTCAGCTTCGCCACTGCTTCGTTCAGCTCGAACACCGGATCGGTAAAGGCCCGGCTCAGGCGCATGGCGATGGCCAGACTGATCAGCACTCCGCCGAGTACCAACAGCAGTGAAATCAGCATCGCCTTGTAGGTTTCTTTCTCGGTGCGGACGTGGGACATCTCCACCGACACCCAGCCCAGGGGTTCCTGCAGCTCGCTCATGGACTGGCGTGCATCCGGGTCCAGCATGGTTTCAATCATCAGGTCCTGGAGGTGCACGGGGGTTACGAAGCGCGTACTGTCCTCACTGGCCATGCGGATGGCGTGATCGGGGGGGAGTTCTCTGGAAGCGGGGGCCTCGGCGCTGCCCGGACCGGTATGCAGCAAGCGGCGGCCATCGCTGCCATAAAAGGTAATCGAGCGGACATCCTGCTCTTCCAGAAGGGCATTGGACAGGCTGCTCAACAGGCTGCGGTTGGCGGTAAAAAGGCCGTACTCGGAACCGGCCGCCAACTGCCGTGACAGGGACTCCCCGCGATCGCCCAGCAGGCTTTCAATGTTGTTTACCCAGCTGTAGGTGAAGAACAGCCCCAGTATCAGGGTGGTGAGCAGGGTAGGGACAAGAGTCACCACCAGTACTTTCTTGCGAATACCCCAACGCCGCATACAAGTTTCCTGAAAATTGCCTTGCTACGGAAATGAACCCGCAGTCACTTCCCTGTCAGAATAGATGATCCGGCCGGGACTGACTGTGGTATCTGTCCCGGACCAGAGAGAAAATCACAGGTTATAGCCGCCGGTCATGGATATAGCGAGAAGCTGTATTGGGATGCCGGGGCCATAACGCGTATGATTCGGAGCCAAAAGTGTACCACAGGGTTTTATTATGAATTTCCCCACCATTGAAGATTATGTTGGCCATACCCCGTTGGTTCGACTGCAGCGTCTGCCGGGCGATACCAGCAATGTCATCCTGGCCAAGCTTGAGGGTAACAACCCGGCCGGTTCGGTGAAGGATCGGCCGGCGTTGAGCATGATCCAGGAGGCCGAACGCCGTGGCGAGATCAAACCCGGGGATACCCTGATCGAGGCCACCAGCGGCAATACCGGAATCGCCCTGGCCATGGCGGCTGCGATCAAGGGCTATCGGATGGTGCTGATCATGCCCGCCAACATGAGCGAGGAGCGTCGGGCTTCGATGCGCGCCTATGGTGCTGAAATCATTACCGTCAGCAAGGAAGAGGGCATGGAGGCGGCCCGGGACCTGGCCCTGGCGATGGAAGCCGAAGGCAAGGGCAAGGTGCTGGATCAGTTCAGCAACCCGGACAATCCGCTGGCCCATTACCGCACGACCGGGCCGGAGATCTGGGAGCAGACCGGGGGGCGGGTGACCCACTTTGTCAGTTCCATGGGCACCACTGGCACCATCATGGGTGTCTCCCGCTATCTCAAGGAGCGCAACCCCGATATCAGGATCATTGGCCTGCAGCCGAAGGAAGGCGCTTCAATTCCGGGGATCCGCCGCTGGCCGGAGGAGTACCTGCCCAAAATCTACGATGCCACCCGCGTGGATCAGGTGCTCGACATCGGCCAGGAAGAGGCCGAGGACACCATGCGCGCCCTGGCCGCCAGGGAGGGTATATTCTGCGGGGTGTCGTCCGGCGGTTCGATCGCCGCGGCCCTCAAGTTGTCAGAGCAGGTTGAAAACGCCGTGATTGTGGCCATTATCTGTGATCGCGGTGACCGGTACCTGTCGACAGGTGTCTTTCCCGGCGCCTGAACCAGCCAGCAAGAGATTTCAGTATGAGTAGAAGACGCAGGAAGGTTCTGCCCAAGGAACCTGTGCGCTGTGTGATTGAGACCCTGAGCCATGACGGCCGGGGCATTGCCCGCAATGACGGCAAGACCCAGTTCGTGGACGGGGCGCTGCCCGGTGAAACGGTGATGGCCAAGGTGGTGTCCACCCGCAGCAAATTCGACGAGCTGCGCACGCTGGAGGTGCTGGAAGCCTCATCCGAGCGCCAGCAGACTCCCTGTGAGTTTGCCGACCTGTGTGGTGGGTGCAGTCTGCAGCACATGAGCAGCGATGCCCAGATCCGGTTCAAGGAAGACACCCTGCGCCAGCATTTTGCCCATTTCGGAGGCATCGAGCCGGAGGAGTGGGTGGCGCCCATGCGTTCGGAGGCCAGCCTCGGGTACCGGCGCAAGGCCCGCCTGGGTGTCCGGTTCGTGAAGGCCCGGGAATCCGTCCTGGTGGGATTCCGTGAGAAGCGCAATAGCTTCCTGACGGACATTGATCGTTGCGTGGTCATGGACCCACGCATCGGGGAGCGTATTCTGCCGCTGCGCGAACTCCTGCACAGCATGGATGCCTTCGATCGTATTCCCCAGGTCGAGGTGGCCTGCGGTGACGATCTGGCCGCCATGGTATTCCGCAACATGGATGAGCTCAGCGCCGGGGACCGGGAAAAGCTGATTGCCTTCGGTCAGGCCCATGATTTGCATATCTATCTGCAACCGAAAGGGCCGGATACCGTGCACCGCATCTGGCCGGAATCAGCTGGCCGGGCCGAGGAGCGGCTGAGCTACCGTCTGGATGAATTCGATCTGACCATGCAGTTTCATCCCATGGACTTTACCCAGGTCAATGCGGGGATCAACCGGTCCATGGTACACCGTGCCGTGGAGTGGCTGGATGTCCAGCCGGGCGAGCGGGTGCTGGACCTGTTCTGCGGGCTTGGTAATTTCACCCTGCCGCTGGCGCGCCGGGGCGGCCAGGTAGTTGGCGTCGAGGGTGACGAAGCCATGGTGGTGCGGGGGCGTGAGAATGCCGAAAGCAATGGTCTGGACAATGTGGCCTTCCATGGCGCCGACCTGCACGGGGATTTTACCGGTCAGTCCTGGGCAAAAGAGGGCTTTGACAAGATTCTGATTGATCCGCCCCGGTCCGGTGCGGAGGAGATCTGCAAGTATCTGACCGCCTTTGGCGCCGGTCGTATTGTCTATGTGTCCTGTAACCCGGCAACCCTGGCCCGGGATGCGGGCGTCATGGTGCGCAATGGCTACCGCCTGGTGCGCGCCGGTGTGATGGACATGTTCCCACACACCACCCATGTGGAGTCTATCGCCCTGTTCGAGCGGGCCGATCGCTGAACAGGATTGAGCGCGGGCAGGGATGTCCGCGACAACGAACAGGAACAACAAGACCGATATGGTAAAAGTTCGCGAAGATTATGCTGTAACAGGTGATGGCGAAGTCGACATCGAACGGTGCGTCAGCCACATCGCCTCGCAAACCCATCTCGAAGACGTTGACCAGTTCCGCCGGGCCTGTGAGAAGGCGGCCGAGATTGATCTTCAGGCCTTCCGGGAAGACCGTCTGTGGGCGCCGGGCTCCAGCAGCTTCCGGATCGGACTGGAAATGGCCCAGGTGCTGGCGGAGCTGCACCTGGACCAGGCCAGCCTTGTCGCCGCTATCCTCTACCGGGCGGTGCGCGAGGAGCGGGTTCCGCTGGAGGAAATCCGCAAGGAGTTTGGCGATGAGGTGGCCGGGCTGATCAACGGTGTTCAGCAGATGGCGGCAATCTCGTCCATCCACCATCCGCTCAAGGGCAATGTGCTGGGCCAGAGCGAAGGCCAGCTGGATAACGTGCGCAAGATGCTGGTCACCATGATCGACGATGTGCGTGTTGCCCTGATCAAGCTGGCGGAGCGTACCTGCGCGATCCGGGCGGTCAAGAACGCGCCGGAAGAAAAGCGCATGCGGGTCGCCCGCGAGGTTTTCGACATCTACGCGCCCCTGGCCCACCGCCTCGGTATCGGTCACATCAAGTGGGAGCTGGAGGATCTGTCCTTCCGGTACCTGCATGAATCGGCCTACAAGAAGATTGCCAAGCTCCTGGACGAGAAACGTCTCGACCGCGAGGGGTACATCCGCCGGGTGATCGAAGCCCTGCAGAGCGAGCTTCGGGCCTCCGGAATCGAGGCAGAGCTTTCCGGCCGGGCCAAGCATATCTACAGCATCTGGCGGAAGATGCGCCGCAAGGGGATCGACTTTTCCCAGGTCTATGACGTGCGCGCCGTGCGCATCCTGGTGCCCGAAGTGCGGGATTGCTATGCCGCGCTGGGAATTGTGCATTCGCTCTGGCGTCACATTCCCAACGAGTTCGACGATTACATCGCCAACCCGAAGGAGAACGGCTACCAGTCACTCCATACCGCGGTGATCGGGCCCGAGGGCAAGGTCATGGAAGTGCAGATCCGGA
>JABURI010000244.1 GCA_014762755.1 Marinobacter sp. | reverse complement strand
ACGAAGTGCTGTTCAACCAGTACGGCAGCCTGTTGCTCTCCGAAGAGAAGCACCCCCATCTCAAGCACAATCTGGCCAAACAGTGGCACAACTGGCTGATCTCGGAGGATGGCCAACAGGCCATTGCCGACTTCAAGGTGGACGGACAACAGCTGTTTTTCCCGAACGCGAAATAAATCTGCCAAACAAGAGGCCACGGAACTGGCATTGGTTTTCAATAGCCGAGAAACCCCAGCACTGCTGGGGTTTTTTTATTGGCGGTAACCAGCTGTTTTTCCCGAGTGGCAAATAGGCTAATCTCTGACAATGACCGTAAATACTCGTCTGCGGCACCCAAGAAACGGCAGTAACAAACATGACGATTGATCCCATACTTCCCGATCCCTTAGATCCCCGGCTTTCCCGCGCAGTGGAGGGCATTGATGAAAACGGTCAGGGTAAATCGATCAGTGTGATCGAAGAACGCCCCCTGACCATCTACCTGAACAGCCAGGAAATCGTCACGGCCATGACCATCGGTGATCATCCCGAGTATCTGGCGCTTGGTTTTCTCCTGAATCAGGGCATGCTGAAGGAGACCGATGAGGTCACCCGGATTGATTTCGACGAAGAACTGGAAGTCGCGGTGGTCCGTACCGAAGGTGTGACTGACGTTGAGGACAAGCTGGAGAAGAAAACCCGGACCTCCGGCTGTGCTGTGGGTACGGTATTCGGTGACATGATGGCCGGCCTTGAAGGACTGTCACTACCGGATACACCGGTGCACACCAGCACTTTCTATGATCTCTCCTACCAGATCAATCACACCCCCAGCCTGTACATGGAAACCGGCGCCATCCACGGTACCGCCCTGTGCCAGGGCCGTGAAATCCTGGCTTACATGGAGGATGTCGGGCGCCACAACGCAGTCGACAAGATCGCAGGCTGGATGCACCTGAATGGCATTACAGCGGCCGACAAGGTTCTGTACACCACGGGCCGTTTGACCTCCGAAATGGTGATCAAGACTTCGCTGATGGGGATTCCGACCCTGATCAGCCGATCCGGCTTCACCGCCTGGGGCGTCGATATCGCCCGCCAGGTCGGCTTGACGCTCATCGGACGGATGCGGGGCAAGAAATTCACCTGCCTCAGCGGCCAGCACCGTCTGGTGTTCGATCAGGATCTGTCACAGGTTCCCGATGAAGACAAAAGAATGCGTCGAAAAGGGGCAGAACATGACTGAGTGCGCCGTCATTCTCGCCGGTGGCCAGGCCAACCGCATGGGCGGTGGCGATAAAGGCCGACTGATGTTGGGCGACCGATCCCTGATCCAGCGCGTCATCGACCGGATCACACCGCAAGTGGATGCGGTGGTGTTGAATGCCAACGGGGACCTGAGCCGGTTCGATGACCTGGGTCTGCCAGTAGTGGCCGACTCGGTCCCCGGCTATGCGGGTCCGTTGGCGGGCGTACTGGCGGGCATGGACTGGGCAGCCGAACAGGGCCATGAATGGCTGATCAGTGTCGCGGCTGACACCCCGTCCTTCCCCCTGGACCTGGTCGAACGCTTCTCCGAATACGATACACCGGTGGTTTTGGCAGCGACACCGGACCCGGATCGTGGCCGGGTGCCTCAGCCCACCTTTGGCCGCTGGAAGGTCGCGTTGCGGGAGGAACTGAGAGCCGCTCTGAACGACGGAGTACGAAAGATCCGCCAGTGGACACAAGCCCAGGGTGAGACGCTGGTGATTTTTGCTGAAGACGACTTTTTCAACATCAACACGCCGGAAGATCTGGCCTGGGCGGAGCAGCATCTGAAGTGAACGTTATAGGCATTGTAGGCTGGAAAAATTCGGGAAAGACTACCCTGGCCAGCGCATTGATTCGTGAGCTATCCAGCAGGGGGTTAACGGTCAACTCGATCAAGCACGCCCATCACATGGTGGATGTGGATCAACCCGGAACCGATAGCTACAAACACCGGGAGGCCGGTGCCCAAGAGGTCATCCTGGCGGGTGGGCAACGCTTTGCCATCATGCACGAGCTCCGGGGAGCCCGGGAGCCGACGCTGGAAGAATTACTGGCACGCCTGGCTCCGTGCGACTGGGTTGTCGTCGAGGGATTCAAGACCCATGCACATCCCAAGATTGAGGTGCACCGGCAGGAGTCCTCCCGTTCTCCCCTGTACCGGGAAGATCCCAATATTATTGCGGTGGCAACAGACTATGCGCCGGAGTTCCCGGGACCCTGCTTTGATCTGAACGATATCTCCGGCATCGCGGATTTTATTCTGAGCTCCGGGAATCACGAACGGAAGAATCATGAACCAGCTTCGTAACGACTGTTTTGCCCTGCCCCCCGGGGTGAACTGGACGCCGGTGGACGAGGCCCTGGAACGATTGCGTTCACGCCTGCATCCCGTGGTGGATGTGGATCGGGCAGTTCCGTTGTCACAGGTTAATGGCCGGATACTGGCCAGCGACGTCTATGCGCCACGCGCCCATCCCCCCAGCAGCAATTCTGCGGTTGATGGCTATGCGTTTGCGGGTCCTCTCACTCAAGTGCCCTGCACCCTGCCCCTGGTGGATGGCCGCAGTGCCGCCGGTGAACCTTACACCGGGCAGGTGCCCGAGGGTCACGCGATCCGGATCCTGACCGGTGCGGTGATGCCGGCAGGCACGGACACTGTGGTGCTGGAGGAGGATTGCGAGGTGGTCGATGGCCAGCTCCATCTGAATGGCACTTTAAAGGCCGGGGCCAATCGGCGTAAGGCCGGCGAGGACATCCAGGCACAGGATCGTATTCTGACAGCGGGTACCCGCCTGACCCCGACCCAGATTTCGGTGCTCGCCAGTGTGGGGGTCGAGTCGGTAGATGTCTATCAGCGGCTGCGTGTCGGCGTGCTATCGACCGGCGATGAAGTGAAACCCGTCGGCTCCCCGGTCACCGACTGGCAGATCTATGACGCCAACCGCCCGATGCTGAGCGCTCTGGTGGCACAGTTGGGCTACGAGCTGGTGGACCTGGGCCACGTGCTGGACCGGGCCGAAGAGGTAAAAGCGGCATTGGAGCGTGGCGCCGAGCAGTGCGATCTGATCCTGACCAGTGGTGGCGTTTCCGCCGGCGACGAGGATCACGTGTCGAAAACCCTGAAGGCCCACGGCGAGATCAGCAACTGGCGCATCGCGATCAAGCCGGGCCGCCCCCTGGCGCTGGCGATGTTCAAAGGCACGCCCGTGGTGGGGTTACCGGGCAACCCGGTGGCCGCCTGGGTCTGCGCGCTGCGCTTTGGCGCGCCGGCCATGGCACTGCTGGCGGGAGCCGAGTGGTTCGAACCCCAGGGTTACCTGGTGCCCGCCAACTTTTCCAAGAACAAGAAACCGGGGCGCAGCGAGATGCT
Source organism: Marinobacter sp. (assembly GCA_014762755.1). GTDB lineage: Bacteria > Pseudomonadota > Gammaproteobacteria > Pseudomonadales > Oleiphilaceae > Marinobacter. The sequence continues at coordinate 36,173 of JABURI010000244.1, read as the reverse complement.
GCGCGCCCGGATTCGTGATGGGCGGGTTGAAGTGTTCGGTTCCGAAGGCTCGGGGCGGGTCACCGGTCTGGCCTGGTCCGAGGGTCTGGTGGATCTGGACGAGAGCGCCCGACAGATAGAACCGGGAACCCCCGTGCTGTTTATTCCCTATGGCAGCTTCGGGCTGTAGTCACTCGTAGCTGCCATGCACCGCGAAAGCCTCCAGTGAGGCATCCTGCGGTGCCCGGGAACGGTAGGTTTCCTCCACACCCAGATCGGTCAGCCGACGGCTGACCATCAACAGGGTGTTGTCCTCGAAATCCTCACACATGCTGCGCATCTGGTCGATTTCTTCGCAGGCGACCGGATAGGCCGCGTCGATATCCGGCGCGCCGTATTGGTCAACAAAGGTCTGCGCCAGGGTCCGGCGAAGCTGCTCCAGTTCCGGCTCGGTGATGTTGCAGACACCCACGAAACTGGCACGCCCACCGGACTCGATGCTGTACCAGCCGTTACTGAACGCCTGGCGGGCTTTGCCTTTCAGGTCTGCTTCGGTCCAGTTGGAAAACTCGAATCCACCCGAGATGGCCCACTCGCCACTGGGAGCCGGCTTTTCAAACACGTTCTCATCGGAAATATCCAGTTGCAGGGTTCGGGCCAGTTTCATACGCGCTCCGCGAATTCAATCAAACTTACTGTCTCGGTCATGACACCCTCTCGCAACAGCATCCGGCCTTTCTCGTCCAGCCCGACAAAGAGTCCGGGCTTCGGATAGTCAATTATTTTACCCAGGCTGTCACAGCGTGGCCGCCACTCGTTGTGTACCCGCTCGAACCCGCTGTCCATGAAGTAGGTGAGCCACAGCAGGGTATGTTTGGACCAGCTTTCCAACAATGCCATGGGTGAAATGTCGACGCAGCCTTCCTCGTACAGACAGGTTTCATTCGGGTTTTCTCCCGGCTGGTCAGTCATCGGGATGAAAGGCACCTCAATGCCAATGACCAGCCAATTGGGATGCGCCTTCGGGTCAGACACATCCGCAGCAAAACGTACGCTTCCGCAAAGGGCACCGTTGACCTTGATGCGGTCGGGCCACTGAAAGTGCACAGGGACTTCGGGAGGGGCCAGAGCACCAAGACTCTCGGCCAGGCCTATCTCGGCGACATAGACCGCCTGGATGGCCTCTTCCAAAGGCGTTTCCGGCGCCAGCACAAGGGCCGCGCGCAGGGTATCGGCTTGCTCGGAGTAGAACACCGTGCCGGAATCGACACCCGCGATGGCCCGGCTGACGGCTTTCTCAAACGGGTCCGTGTGTCTGGGTACCACTTCTCCCGTCAATAACGGCGGAAACTGGGGTGACTCAATCATTGAACGGCCCGGGCGTAGACGTCTGAGGCGACAATTTCATCGGCAATGCGCTGGAAAGCCTGCGCCTGGGGACTGTCCGGCTTCGACACCACAATCGGGACACCGCCGTCCGAGCCGACCCGGATATCAAGATCCAGCGGAATCTCACCCAGGAAAGGCGCCCCCAGTTTCTCGGCCTCCGCCCGCGCGCCGCCGTGTCCGAATGGGTGGTGCTCTTTACCGCAACCATCACAGATAAACGAGGCCATGTTTTCGATCAGTCCAAACAGCGGCACATCCATCCGCTTGAACATATCAATGCCCTTGCGGGCATCCATGAGGGCGATGTCCTGGGGCGTCGAGACCACAATCGCGCCGGCCACGAAGAATTTCTGGCTCAGGGTCATCTGGACATCGCCGGTGCCTGGCGGCAGATCCACCAGCAGTACGTCCAGCCGGCCCCACTCCACCTGATTCATCATCTGCTGCAGGGCGCCCATCAACATCGGCCCGCGCCAGACGATGGCTTCATCATCAGGGGCCATCAGGCCCAGGGACATCAGCGTTACCCCGTGGTTTCTCAAAGGCAGAATGGTACTTCCATCCGGGCTGGACGGACGGCCGGAAACCCCCAGCATACGGGGCTGGCTCGGGCCATAGACATCCGCATCCAGCAGGCCGACCTTGAGACCTTTCGAGGCCAGGGCAACGGCCAGGTTGGACGATACGGTGGATTTGCCAACGCCACCCTTACCCGAGGCGATAGCAATGATCCGATCAACACCTCTGGGGTTTTTATCCTGAGGCCGGGGCGCGTCAGTTCCGATCAGGTTCGGCTTCTTTCCTACTTCTTGGTACTCAACCATGGTGTGTCCTGTTGTTGTTAACTGTCCAGATAATCATCACTGGTGCGGACCCGGGGGCGTTCACCGCCCGCCATGGGTGCGGTGTCTCCATGGAACTGGGCCTTGACCCGACAGTCGTCACACATCTTGATGAGCTGCACGTTATCAGAGTTCTTGTACATCCAGTGCTGGTTTTCCAGTTTCTCGACAATCCGGTTGATGGTGCTGGCAACGCCGAATGGGGTTCCACATTTGATGCACTCGAACGGCTCTTCGCCGTGCAAGGCCCGGGCGCTCAATGCCGCCTTGGAGACATCGAGTTGGGGCTTCAGGGTGATGGCCGTCTCCGGGCAAGTGCTGTCGCAAATGCCGCACTGGACACAGGCGTTCTCCGTGAACTGCACTTCCGGGCGGTCCCGGTGGTCACCGAGGGCACCAGTCGGGCATAGTGATACGCAGGCCAGGCAGAGGGTGCATTTATCAGAATCGATTTCGATGGCACCGTAGGGTGCGCCCACAGGAAGCGGAATCGGCTCTTCGACCTTGTCAGACATGGCGGCAACCGTCACCCGCGTGATGTCCCGGCGGCCGCCCACCAGCAACACCGGGTCGCTCACACGACCGGCATTGTCGCCGGCATTGCAGAGTTCAATGGCGGAAATCACCCGAACCCGGCTTGGCGAGTTATGGGTGCCTTTGAGCATGGCCCGGGCCAGTTCAACTTCCGGAGTCAGCGCCCGACGGTCTATCTCGTTGTCCGCCAGGATCAGAACCTCCGCGTAGCCTGCCCCGAACGCCGCCATGATTTCAGCATGGCCAATCCGGTCGACATGCTCCAGCCCCATCGGAATCAGATCGTCTGCCAACCCGTCGTCGTAACGGGCCAGGTTGGCAATGGCTTCGGTTCCAGCGCGCAGAGTATGAAAAACCAGCCGTGGCGATTCGTGGGTATGCTCCCGATAGACCTTGGCCATGACTTCCACGGCCTTGGTCAACGCTTCGAACGGGGTTTCGTTCATGGTCACCGCAGAGGTGGGGCAGACGGCGGCGCAGGAGCCGCAGCCGGCGCAAATATCCGAATCAATCTGGATATGGTCCCCGGCGGAAAAAATGGCTTCTGTCGGACAGACATCCAGACAGCGGGTGCACCCCGGCTTGTTCGCCCGGGAGTGGGCGCACAGGGATTCTTCCAACCGGAAATACACGGTTTTCTCAAACTCACCCACCATCTCCCGGGCAGTCAGGGCAATGCGCTCGAGTTCGCCAGCCTTCTTCGGGTCGGCCCAGAAATAACCGTTGCGTTTTTCGTGGCTGGGAAATGCCGGAGCGCCGCCACGAAGGTCGATAAACACATCGCACTCACTGCGGGCGATGGGCTTTGCTGCCTCATAACCCAGTTCACCGCGCCCGGCCGGATACAGGGTTTGCAGATGGGCAAATTCCAGCTTGAAATTGCCAAGAGCGCCGTAGGCTCCCGTTAGCTGACCTTTGGCCACGTCGTAGGCTGCGGATGGCAGCTGAATGGGGCCTGCGTCGTTGACAACGCAGGTGACGCCCAGTTCGTCCTGCACCAGCTCCGCCATCCTTATGGCCTGTTCGGTCGGACCAACGATGCAGCACACACCGCTGGACTGGATGGTCTTTGCCGGCGCCGTCGGCGCGGGCAGCTGCGCTGCAGCAATCAGGGCTGCCTGTTTGGCGTGCAATCGCTCGGGCTTCGCGTCGGGCGCACTCCAGCCGGCGCGATCCCGGATATCGATGGTATGCATCGGTGCAGAGTGCTGGATCTCGGCGTATATGTCCTCGGCGAGGCGCTCGAACAGAGCCGCCTGCTGACCACAGGCAATGAGCACGTCATTGCTGGCGCCCAGGTGCTCGGCGGCAACACTCATTTCCTTGCCGCACAGCTGATCAACCGCCACCACCTGCTCAGCGCCCGCGGCTTTGCGCAAGGCCTCTGAATCGAAGGTCTGTGATTTATCGCAGCTGCATAATAGAAGGGTCTTGTATGCCGTCATCAGGAGTTTGACTCTTTCGTTGTTTTTATACGTATACGTAGCTGTATCGCTTTTCGAGCATGCCACAGCCATTTACTTTTGGACAATTGGATATTCGTTTGGGTCCTGCTAGCTTTAAGCTATAACAAAAAAGAGAAGCACCATGAGTAGTCGTACAGGTCAGTGGAAACGTGAATTGAAGGTGGGCGCCGTCGTTCGCCGGTCTCCGGGCGTTACCCGTTGGGCAAAGGATATCTGGAAACCGGTTGCTGTCATCCCGGGGGCACCCGAAGCGTTCTGGAAAGAGATGGTTCGCGAAGGCGAGGTGGTCGATTATCACGCGGGCACCATAACAATGGAACTGTTTCGGGCTGATGTGGAGGGCTACCTGGTATCCCTTAACATGGCCGTCCCGTCCGTCTGGATCATCATGGACAAAGATGTAACGGGCCAGTCGCCATCCGGGTGGGTTGTCAGCACCGTCACAGCCAGTGCCCATGAAGCACTGGATTCCCTTGATAGTGGCGAAAGCATTGTCGAGGCGGTTCCCATTCCCGAATCTCTGGCGGCCTGGATCAAAGAGTTTATCGACATGCACTATATCGAGGAGCCCTTCAAAAAGCGCCGTCGCGACGAGGTCCGTGTCGATGGCGTCGAAGACGCCAAGGGCGACCCGCGCATACGTCAGGAAAGCGACGTTTTCCGTGCACCTGCGAACATCAAAAAGCCGAGAATTCAGTAATGTCCGAGTCACGTCTTCAGCGCTGGGCTCGCAGAAAAGCCGAAGCGGGCAAGCAGGCAGAACAATCCCCCCCTCCGGTTGTCGAGTCCGAACCGACGCCGGAGGAGCAGGAGCTTGCGATCAACGAAGCATTGCCGGAACACGAGTTGCTCGAGAAATACGGCCTGCCCGACCCGGAAACCATTGAACTCGGCACCGACATCACCGGATTCATGCGCAAGGAAATTCCGGAGCTCCTTCGCCGTAAGGCTCTGCGGGGGCTCTGGAAATCCAACCCGGTGCTTGCGGTTCTGGATGGACTCAATGATTACGACGAGGATTACACACTGGCCTCGACGGCTGGCCAGGCAGTGACATCGTTGTACAAAGTTGGCGAGGGACTTGTCGACAAAGCCAAAAAAGCCGCTGACGTGTTGGAAGACGAATCCAGAGAGCCGGTGCGGATATCCTTGGCTGAATCTGATGCGACCATCGCCGAGGATCCGGAGCCCGATGACACCCTAGAGCTTGAGGATAAGGCAACGCCGACGGAACCGCCCGAGCAACAACTTGCTCAAAACGCAACCAGTCAGTCGGAAGAGACGCCGGAACCACGGTTCCGACCCAGGATGCGTTTTGACTATTAGCTGAATGCATTTCAGCTATTAGCGAATCCAAGGCGGATGAGGCCACTATTCTGAAATATGTACTAGAATAGTGTGACAGACCGCAAATAATAATTAGAAGGAACACGAATTGAGTAACACTGCGGAAATCCAGTGCCCACGTTCGGTCTCCGAAGAAGATCGTGCAAGGGCCCAGATCTATCAACTGCTGAGCGTTCTGCTTGCAGACCCACCCTCCAGCGAATTGTTACAGGGGTTGGCGTCGCTGCAGGGCGATGAAACGCCCCTGGGCTCGGCCTGCAGAAAACTGGCCGCCCTTGCTGAACGAACCAACCCCTACGATGCCGAGCGAGAGTTCAACAACCTGTTTGTTGGCCTCGGCCGTGGCGAGCTGCTTCCCTACGCCAGTTACTACCTCACCGGCTTTCTGAACGAGAAGCCCCTGGCGGAGCTGCGAACCGACCTCAGGTCCCGGGGCATCAAAGCCCGCAGTGACGTCAAAGAGCCCGAAGACCATATCGGCACCCTGTGTGAAATCATGGCCGGCATCATCACCGGCGAGTTTCCGTGCGATAGCGGGCTGCAGTCGCAAAAAGCTTTCTTTGACGCCCACCTGGCGAAGTGGGCGGAACTGTTCTTTACCGATTTGGAAGAAGCGCAAAGCGCCGTCTTGTACGCGCCAGTGGGCTCGCTTGGGCGAACCTTCATGGCCGTAGAAGCCGACGCCTTTGCAATTCAGTAACCGGGATCGAAAGATCTCTTATAGCCAATGGGGAGGTGTCCAATGGACAACCCGAAGCGTGAAAACAGCCGTCGCCGTTTCCTGCAAATGGCCGCTGCCGCAGCTCCGGCTGCTGTGGCAATGACGGTTGCACCGAACGCCGCAGCAGAGGTCGTCAGACAAGACGCGCCGAAAAGCCGCGGACTGCGTGACACTGAACACACACGTAAGTATTTCGAATCGGCTCGCTTTTGAGGAAGCGTGATTCATTCAAGGTTGCGTGATGCTCTTGGATGATCACACCTCCAAAAAAACGAGAATAACAATGAGAGAGGTATGAGACATGTTAAGGAAGAAGACCAACGGGGTAGCGAAAGGCCCCCGTGCAGGCTCTTTGCTTTCGTCTCTCGCTGCCAAGACTCTGGACCGTCGTCAGTTCCTGACAACATCCGGTGTGGCAGTGGGCGGTCTGGCGGCCTTATCGCTGACGTCGGGACGGGTTGAAGCTGCAACCCCATCGACCGAGGGTGGCGAAGTCGTCGTCAAGAAATCGGTATGTACGCACTGCTCGGTAGGCTGCACCGTCGAAGCCGAAGTTCAGAACGGCGTATGGACCGGCCAGGAACCCGGCTGGGACAGTCCCTTCAATCTGGGTGCTCACTGCGCAAAAGGCGCGTCCGTGCGCGAGCATGCCCACGGCGAGCGTCGCCTCAAGACCCCGATGAAAATGGTTAACGGCCAGTGGCAAAAGATTTCCTGGGACACGGCCATTAACGAAATCGGCGACAAGATGCTGCAAATCCGTGAGGAAAGCGGCCCCGATTCTGTCTACTGGCTGGGCAGCGCCAAGTTCAACAACGAACAGGCCTATCTGTTCCGCAAGTTTGCCGCCTACTGGGGTACCAACAACGTCGACCACCAGGCCCGGATCTGTCACTCGACAACCGTTGCCGGCGTAGCCAACACCTGGGGCTACGGCGCAATGACCAATTCCTACAACGACATCCACAAGTCACAAGCGATCTTCATTATCGGGGGCAACCCCGCCGAAGCGCACCCTGTGTCGTTGCTGCACGTGCTCAAGGCCAAGGAAGAAAACAACGCGCCGCTGATCGTATGCGACCCGCGTTTCACCCGGACCGCGGCCCACGCCGACGAATACGTGCGTTTCCGCCCGGGTTCTGACGTTGCACTGGTGTGGGGTATTCTCTGGCACATCTTCGAAAACGGCTGGGAAGACAAAGAATTCATCCGCACTCGCGTTTACGGCATGGACGATATCCGTGAAGAGGTAAAACGCTGGAATCCGGAAGAAGTCGAGCGTGTTACCGGCGCACCGGGCGCCCAGCTTGAGCGGGTGGCCCGCACTCTGGCCAACAACCGGCCCGGCACGGTCATCTGGTGTATGGGCGGTACCCAGCACACCAACGGGAACAACAACACCCGGGCCTACTGTGTTCTCCAACTGGCACTGGGCAACATGGGTGTTGCCGGCGGCGGCACTAACATCTTCCGCGGCCACGACAACGTTCAGGGTGCTACCGACCTCGGCGTTCTCGCCGACACCCTGCCCGGCTATTATGGCTTGTCCGCTGGCTCCTGGGCCCATTGGGCACGAGTCTGGGAAGAGGATCTGGACTACCTGAAAGGCCGCTTTGCCGTGTGGGACAAGAACGGCAAATCCAGGGCCATGATGAATGAGAAGGGCATTCCCGTATCCCGTTGGATCGACGGTGTTCTGGAAGCCAAGGAAAACCTGGAGCAGCCGGACAACACCCGGGCCATGGTGCTGTGGGGCCACGCCCCCAACTCCCAGACCCGGATGACGGAAATGAAGGAAGCCATGGAAAAGCTCGACCTCCTGGTCGTCGTCGATCCCTTCCCCACCGTTTCCGCGGTGCTGCATGATCGTAAAGAAGGCGCTTACCTGCTGCCCACTACGACCCAGTTCGAGACTTACGGCTCGGTCACCGCTTCCAACCGTTCACTTCAGTGGCGGGAAAAGGTGGTTGAACCGCTGTTCGATTCCAAGGTCGACCACGAGATCATGAAGTTGTTCGCCGACAAGTTCGGTTTCACCGATCGCATGTTCCGCAACATCGCCATCAACGGCGATGAGCCGTCAATTGAGGACATTACCCGCGAGTTCAACAGGGGTATGTGGACCATCGGCTATACCGGCCAGTCCCCGGAGCGCCTCAAGAAACACATGAAGTACCAGCACCACTTCGACAAAACTACCCTGCGTGCAGTCGGTGGACCTTGTGATGGTGATTTCTACGGCTTGCCATGGCCTTCCTGGGGTACACCTGAGATGAACCATCCGGGTACCGCCAACCTGTATGACATGTCGTTGCCGGTTTCCCAAGGCGGTCTGACGTTCCGGGCCCGCTTTGGTGTCGAACGTGATGGCGAGAGCCTGCTGGCGGATGGCGTCTACTCGAAAAACTCCGAGATCAAGGATGGCTACCCCGAATTCACCATGCAGATGCTGATGGATCTGGGCTGGGATGGCGATCTGACGGCTGAGGAGCGGGCCAGCATTGAAGCAGTGGCCGGCCCGGAAACCAACTGGAAGACCGACCTCTCTGGTGGTATCCAGCGCGTGGCAATCAAGCATGAGTGCGCACCTTTCGGTAACGCCAAAGCGCGCGCCATTGTCTGGAACTTCCCGGATCCGATACCGCTGCATCGCGAACCGCTGTACACCAGCCGCCGTGACCTGGTCCAGGACTATCCGACCTACGAAGACAAGACCTTCTGGCGGGTTCCGACCCTCTATGAGTCAATCCAGCAGAAGGACTTCAGCAAGGAGTTCCCGATGATCCTCACCTCCGGCCGTCTGGTCGAGTATGAGGGCGGTGGCGATGAGACTCGCTCGAACCCCTGGCTGGCCGAACTCCAGCAGGAGATGTTCATTGAGGTGAACCCCCGTGATGCCAACAATCTGAACATCCGTGACGGTCACGACGTCTGGGTTCATGGTCCTGAGGGCGCGAAAATCAAGGTCAAGGCCATGGTGACGGAACGTGTGGGTGAAGGCGTTGCCTTTATGCCCTTCCACTTCGGCGGGCACTACCAGGGCAAAGACCTGAGGGACAAGTATCCCAAGGGCGCCGACCCGATCGTTCTGGGTGAATCCACTAACACGGTTCAAACATACGGGTATGACTCGGTCACGCAGATGCAAGAGACCAAGGCAACCCTGTGTGCGATTAAGCCGGCATAACAAGAGGTGTAGACCATGGCACTTGAAGGACAAGCACGCGCAAAATTTCTTTGCGACGCCGAACGCTGCATCGAATGTAATGCCTGCGTAACGGCCTGTAAGAACGAGAATGAGGTTCCCTGGGGCATCAACCGTCGACGCGTGGTGACCATCGAAGATGGTACGCCCGGCGAGCGTTCGATCTCGGTAGCCTGCATGCACTGCTCAGACGCGCCTTGTATGGCCGTCTGTCCGGTGGACTGCTTCTACCAGACCGAGGACGGCATCGTGTTGCACTCCAAGGATCTGTGTATCGGTTGTGGGTACTGCTTCTATGCTTGCCCCTTCGGCGCGCCCCAGTTCCCGCAAGCGGGCAACTTCGGCAGCCGAGGCAAGATGGACAAATGCACATTCTGTGCTGGTGGTCCTGAAGAAGACAACTCCACAGCCGAATTCTCCAAGTATGGCCGCAACCGGATTGCAGAGGGCAAACTGCCACTCTGTGCGGAAATGTGCTCAACCAAAGCCCTGTTGGCCGGCGACGGCAACGAGGTGGCGGACATCTATCGCCAGCGTGTGGTGAACCGTGGTTTCGGTTCGGGCGCCTGGGGATGGGGCACAGCCTATGAGAAGAAGGGGCCATAAGCCGATCTGAGTGTTCCGGGACCCTGCGGGGTCCCGGCATTCATTGAGGCAACGATTTCTTCTTGTCGATTCCGTTGGAGTGCTTTCATGAAATCAAAACTATGTAGTGCCGCCATATTCGCGCTGGCGACACTGTTCTTCAACCCTGTCTGGGCGCAAGAGACTCCGACGGTTGATCGAACGGCCACAGGGGGAGCTCAGACCCTCGAAGACATCATGCGCCGTCAGGAACAGTTGAAGATCGATGAGTCCTTTCGGTCTGAAAACCTCGGAGATCCCGCCAATGCAGCGCCCATTAGTGGCCAACTGGGTACCCTGGGAGGACGCTCCGATGCGGATGTCTGGCGATCCATCCGCTATAACAAGATTGACCCCACCGTTCAGTCACCCGGCCCTGCCAACACGGTTCTGATCCAGGACGAAGGCATGCCGTGGTACAAACTGCGCGAGGGCCCCGTTATCACCTATGGCGGCGGTGCGATTCTTGGCTTTTTAGCGTTGCTGGTCGTGTTCTATTTTGTTCGCGGCAAAATCATGATCGATGGTGGCCCCGCAGGCACCACGATACAGCGCTTCAAAGCCATTGAACGCTTTGGCCACTGGCTCCTGGCGGGTTCCTTTATCGCACTGGCTCTGACAGGGTTGCTAACGTTGATGGGGCGAAGCTTCCTGATTCCTGTGATCGGAAAAGATGCTTTCGCTACCCTGGCGGTGGGCTCGAAATGGCTTCATAACAACGTGGCCTGGGCCTTCATGCTGGGGCTGGTGATGACGTTTGTCATGTGGGTGGCACACAACATCCCCAACAAGCTGGACTGGCAATGGCTCAAGGCCGGTGGCGGTATCTTTACCAAGGGCCATCCCTCTGCGAAGAAATTCAACGCGGGCCAGAAGATTATTTTCTGGACAGTCATGGTGCTGGGTTTCTCCGTTTCCCTTTCCGGCCTGTCGCTGCTGTTCCCTTTCCAGCTGCCGATATTCGCCGACACCTTCGGCGTCATCAACAGTGTCCTGGGCACCAGCTTCCCGACGGACCTGGCCCCACACGAAGAAATGCAGTACGCCAACATCTGGCACTCGATTGTGGCCTTCGTGATGATGGTAGCCATCATCGCCCATATCTATATCGGCTCGGTCGGTATGGAGGGTGCGTTTGATGCCATGGGTAACGGTGAGGTCGACCTGGAGTGGGCGCGCCAGCACCACGATCTCTGGGTAGCCGAGGTCGAAGCCAAACAAGGCAAGGGAGAATCGTCGTGAAGGTTATGATTTCCGCGTTTGTCGCCGCACTGGTCATTGCCTCTCTCGCCCCGGTCGCTCTGAACCAGTTCGGCTGGTCCTCTGCCGAACAGGCCAGCAGTGAGAGCGTACGCCTTGACTGATCAGCCCGAGGTATACCAGATCGACGCGATCGGTCTGGTGTGCCCTCTCCCGATCCTGCGCTTCAAGAAACGCACCCAGGGCTTGCCCAGCGGAACGCAGGTCGAGTTCCTGGCCGACGACCCCAGTGGCCGAAAGGATATGCAGGCACTTTGCCAGGTAACTGGTCACCGGATTGAGTGGATTCGGGAGGAGGACAAGGGTGTCCTCCGTTACCGGATCTGTCTGGCATAGGCGGTTGCGACCCAATGTCCCTATCCGGGACCGAAGCTGCTTCCATGCTATCAGCCCGTATCGGCATTCATTACGCCCGATACCATTGTCTTCGTGGCAGACATCACTGCAGCGCTGCATGTAGGCAAACTTTCTCCCGCCATCCAGGCATTCAGTGACTGGATCGTGTCGCCGGAAGCACGATTCCTGGCTGTGTTCAGCAGTCGGGATATTCTTCGCTTTACTTACACCAAGAAAAACCTCAAGCAGACTTCACAGAGCATCGAATAAAACATTACCTACACTGAAATTGCGATCAGAAGATCAAATGGCCAGCTTATCTGTCTCCCGCATCTCGTCCATCAGCCAGTCTTTAAAAACTTCCATCCCCCTGGTTAAAGGCCGATGTTTTCGGTACACGAGATAGAACGCCTTCTTCGTATTAAGCTGAATATTGAAAGGCACCACCAAACTACCCCCCTTAATCTCTCGGGTAATCAAGGTAGGATCCGCCAAAGCTACCCCCAGGTTTTCCTGCGCGGCCGCGGTTGTAAGCTGGCCACTGGATAATTGCATGCTGCTTCTGGGTGTAAGGAATTCTACCCCCGCCTGCTTTAACCAACTGTCCCACTCCCACTTCCTCTTACTGACATAAATCAACGTGTGATGGCAGAGGTCCGCTGGTTCCGAGAGCGGAATATCACCCTCGAGTAACCTGGGGCTACAGACCGGCACAAGCATGACCTTCCTCAGAAAGTGCACTTCGATATCATCCCATTCGCCATCTCCATAGTAGACAGCCATATCGGTACTGGACCGATTGAAATCCAGCAGCCCCAAGGAGGCACTGATCTGCAACTCAACATCCGGGTAAAGCTCACGGAACCGTGACATTTTTGGCATCAGCCATCGAGTCAGGAAATTTGGTGCCACGCTGATCTGAACCACACTGGTGCCTTGATTGACTGACAAACGATGGGTCGCCATTTCCATCTCGTCGAAAGCATGCCTGACAGAGACCAGGTATTGCTCTCCCTGGGGCGTCAGTGTCACTTTTCTCTTGCTGCGGTTGAACAGCTCCACTCCCAAATAATTTTCAAGCGTTTTGACCTGGTGACTGACAGCCGATGCCGTTACAAACAACTCTTCTGCAGCACCTGAAAAGCTTTTGTTTCTGGCTGATGCTTCGAACGTCTTTAACGCATTTAAAGGTGGAAGGCGCCGCATAGGGATAATCACTAATGATGAATTTTTTTCAGCATTCTGTTTAGAAATGGTCGCTTTTTAATTAACCATGAAGTTCGTAGCATAGCAACCGTACAAACTTTGAGTTCGACCCAAAAGGACACAGCATGGATAAGCAAGCTATCAACTTTCCCTCAGCCACCGAGATTAACGAATGCGTGCGGGTCGCTAATGAATACCGCAACCAGTACATCCGAGAGCTGTCCGCTACTCTGGCAAAAAACGTTCGCGCCAAGTTCCAGGTGACGATATCCAGGCTTGCGTTCAGCGATTAAACACTGGCTCATGTAGTGCACCTGCAGGGAGAATGGCAGGCCAGACATTGGCCCGGCCGTCTATTCTCCCGATGTTTTCCCGACAGAATACTGCATGGAGACATTCCGGCTCTTCTGGAAGGACTCGAGATCCTCGCCACGCATACTCGCGTATATTTCGGGATTGGATACACCCAGAACCGCGCCCATCTTTTCCAGCAGAAAAAAAATCACGCCATAGCGGATCATCTCGATCCATTGACGATTTCGGATCATTGCCTGCTCCTCAGCTGTCAGCCGATATTGCTCAAAAAGTGCTTCCGCATCTTCAAGAAAACGTTTCCGGTGTTCCGGCTCAATCAGGCGATGCAGGAAGTCATTGATCCGGTACGCCCTGTGGCTCGTTTCCAGGCTGAACGGGTAAGTGCCTTGTAGCCTGCCGGCGCCTTCCATTTCCCGAGCCATCCGATTCCGATGTTGTTGCCGCTCACCGGGAGAAGGTTCCGGTCCGGTGTCTTCAAAAACAACCGTGGCAATATTGGTCATTGAGGGAAGGTAGGTGCTGGAATGGACCCTTTTCACCTGATTGGAGAGAGCCCCTCGCATGATCAGCCACATGATCACCTCGGCACCCTCATAACCTCCCAGATCGGCGTATTCCGCAATCCGCATACTTGCGAGGTGCTCCGGTTGATGCTCCAGAAGGTCAAGAAATCGCTGATCCCACTCCTCGTTATTGAAGCCACAGCGTTCGCCGTGCACCTGATGAGACAATCCACCGGTTGCCACAATGGCAACGCGCAAATCCTCCGGATAGGAGTGAACCGCTCGACGAAGAGCTTTACCGAGCTTGTAGCAGCGATTGGCACTAGGAATTGGCCACTGCAAGACCCCCACCTGAAGCGGAACAATGGCACCCGGCCAAGTCTGCGCCCGCGGGCAGATCATCGACAGAGGCGAGAAGCAACCATGATCCAGCGACTTTTTCTGAAACACGGAAAGGTCGAATTCGTCGGTCATCAAGGATTCTGCAATATGCTGGGATAACCGGGCATGGCCGCGTACCGGAGGGAAATCCCGGGCTCCACCGCCTTCGTCCGCGGTCCGGTAACAGTCATCGGTACCGAGGGCAAACGCAGAATAATGATCGAAAAAGAACGATGTGATGTGGTCATTGAAGATCATGAACAGCACATCGATTTCTTTCTCTTGGACCCAGCTCTGCACCTCACCAAAACCCTCAAAGATCGGCGACCAGGCCGGATCCGATGATTTGTTGGCATCGGCCGCAAATGCGATAGTCGGTGAATGGGATGCGCCAATCCCGCCTACGATTGTTGCCATGATGGCCTCCTGACCTTTCTTGTTACGGATGAACGTGGAGTTGTGCTGACACCCTATGGACTATGCCTATTAGAAACAATTCGTCACAATAGGACGCATCGTTTCCAAAAAGAAACGCGCCAATTAAAACTCCCGGAGACCCGGCAATGAAATGGTCCATTGATGATGCCCTCGTGTTTGTTGCGGTTGCAGACACAGGCGGTGTGACAAGCGCAGCCATCCGGCTTGGCACTTCGAAATCCACGGTCAGCAAGGTTCTGACGCGGCTGGAGTCGGCACTGGGGGTTCGCCTGCTGAAAAGAAATTCCCGCAATGTCCGGATTACCGAGGAAGGCCAGACGTTCTACCACCATGCCAGGCGAATCATGGAACAAGTGGATGAAGCCGATGCCACAATGTCCGGAATAACCGCCTCCCCCCAAGGACGTTTAGTCGCAGCTTTACCGGTCGCATTTGCTCGAGAATTTGTGGCTCCGGCATTGCCACAATTCCATGCTCGCTATCCGGACATTGAGCTTGAACTGGTTCTGGCCAACCACACCGTCGATCTCATTCGCGAGGAAATCGATGTCAGCGTGGTTGTCGGTGCACTGACTGACTCCGAGCTGATTTCCGTTCCCATTCACCAAGGGCAACTGATCTGGATAACCACACCTGCCTATGCGGAGAAGTACGGGATTGGCCCGGATTCGACCGACGCCTTACCCCATGTACAGATCTGCGAAAAACGCTACGGCGGACGCCAAATTCAGGTAAAGGTGGGGGACAGAAACACAACGCTGAACTTCAGGGAAAACCTGATTCACGTTAATGATCCGCTCATCGTTCGCGAATACGTCCTGACCGGCGGGGGAGTCTCTTTCCTACCAGAGCAATATTGCCATCGACTCCTGCAAAGAGGGGAGCTGGTACGAGTGTTTCAGGGCGTGAGGTTTCAAGACACTGCGGCAGTGCTCTCGGCAATTTATCCCGGAAGACGCCTGATGCCGAGAAAAACCGCAGCCTTCCTCGATTTTCTTAGAGGGCTTGATCTGTCAGCGGGGAGCCCGGGACCTGTCACCTGAAACTTCCCTATACTTTTTTTGAATGATGGATCGTCACAATGAATTTCCAATCCTGCCTTGTAGCCGCCACACTATAAGCGTGTCACATATCGTTGTTGCTATTCTTATCGGCGGCCCTTCGGGCCGCCTCTTTTTCACGATGCGTCATATCCGCTCCGTTCATCCTCAATCTGACACCCACACAGCGTTCTCGAACTGCTTGAGAGACCTGTCCAGCCACAGCGAGGCCGGCACTCATAGATTCTGGGAAAGAAACACCAGCGTCCTGCCATGAGCCAGCGCAGCAGCTTTCTGGTCATACGCGGGCCGCTCCGAGCAGTTGAATCCATGATCAACTCCGGGATATTCGAAGAAAACAGTGTTCCCATGGCCCTCAAAACGCTGCTTGATCTCATGAACGGCATCGAGGGGAATCAGACTATCGTGCTCGGCGTGATGAAAAAGAAACGGCTGTTCAATCTGATCTGCCAGATCAAGATTCTGTGCGATACCGCCGCCATAATAAGCCACGGCCACATCAACCGAGCCTGTGGCGGCAGCCCGGTAGGCCAGCTGGCCGCCGAGACAGAAACCAACCGCCCCCACCTTGCCCTCCACTTCCGGACGTGCTCTAAGGTATTCCGCAGCTTGGCTCACGTCGGCCCCGGCTTGAGTGTCATCAAGGCCCCCGCGCAACTTCCTGGCCCGTGCACTACCAGCCTGATCATAAGTCAACTCGACCCGGCGCTCCTGACGCCAGAACACGTCTGGCGCCAGTACTACATAACCGGCAAGAGCATATTGCTCTGCGACCAAACGGATATGTCGATTGACCCCCCAGATTTCCTGAACGAGGACGATTCCGGGCCCCGTACCCTTCGGAGGGAGTACAAGATAGCCGGAAAATGCGCCGTTACCTGACACAGAAATTTCAACCCACTTTTCACTCATGGTGCATACCCCTTATTGCCCAATTGCTTTCATTAGAAGCCCACGCATGACGAACAGCCAGTTCAAAAAACAAAGAGGCCGCGCAGTGCGCGGCCTCTTTGTTACCAGCTGAAATCAGAACTTGTACATTGCCATGATTTCAACTTGCTGGCCTTCCGGACGCATTGAGCTGGAAGCCGCTGTAGGCGGGCGGGTTGCGGCATTCTGATCACGCCATTCGATGCCAAAGTCCAGACCGGGCATGTAAGTGTAGATCAGGTTCACATTCACCATTTTCAGGGTATCTTCTTCCATAGTGGCAGCCACCTCATCGGCCTCCACCTGGCCGTAACGGACCGTGCCCCGCAGGTTATCCATGAACTTCTGGGTGACGCCAGCAGAGAAACCGGTCGTGGTGATCAGATCACCCTGGTCATTCACGTCAACCGACTGATCGGCTCCACGGGCGCCGTTATATCCCCAGCCCGCATAAACGCCGGCACCTTCGCCAGTGTAGGCACTCAGGGCCAGTGTGGTATCGGCAAACTGCAGTTTCGCAGCTGCCGAGACGGCTGCACCAAACTCGGAGTCGTCACCCGGGGCACCACCAGTGCCAACTTCACGACCAGTCACCGCCAGATTGAACGCGTGACCGCTGGTTCGGTAGGTGTACGCTGCCACCATGTCCGGATATGCGGCTTCGGACCAAACCGGGTCCTGAGCAGTCAAACGCAGACCACCCAACGTGTAGTGAACCACCAGATCGGGGCGCACAACCGCTCCGTTGCCAGCGATAGTACCGGTTCCCGGCCCCCAGAAGTTGAGCATTTCCACATCAAACGGGGCATTCGCGAAGAACTGACCATTCCAGGTCTGACCAACGGTCAGGTTATCAACGGTAATGTAAGCATGACGCATGCGCGGAGCATAAGTGGAATCATCCGGGGTCGTATTGTTGTCCCAAAAATCGGCCTCAACAAAAGCCTTCAGCTTGTGACCATCCACTTCTTTCGCAGCGGAAAAATTGAGCCGGGTCTGGCGCATACTGCCTTCGAAATCCTGATCACCTTCATCCGGCATATCCACGATACCTTCGGCCTTCACGTAGCCGCCGATGCTGAGCTTGGTACCGTTGAATTCGCCGAGTTCTACTGCCGCCACCTGAGTGGAAATGCCCGCAGCAAAAATGGCCATTGCAAGTCTGTTTTTAAACATCATTGGTGTATTCCTCTATTGTTGTCGTTGTAGACAGAAAATAAACCTGAATAATTTTTAGAGAGATTTACGGATGACATTTCTTTTTTATTAATCTGCAATCGAAAATTCCGGGTCTTGCTGTATTACCTCCCATGCTTTTTTCGGTTTGCTTCAGGGTTTGCCGGCACCGCCGCAGCGGTGCCCGTTGACAGCGTTATTCGTTCAGTAGCAGCTGGGTGCCAGCACCGGTGTTGGAGATGGGCGCCACATAGTTGCGATGCACTTCTTGCACATTGCGCAGCATGCATCCACGCATGGCCAACCACATGTTCAGTTCCACACCCTGGGCACCGGCAATCTCGACCAGATCGTCGTTGCTGTAGCGGGTCAGCGCTTCCGGGTCACTCACCAGCTTGTCCATGCATTCGTTGTCGAAATCGGCATTGATAAACCCGGCACGCTCGCCATCTAGCTGATGGGACAGGCCGCCGGTACCAAAGACGACCACCTTCTGATCACCGGCGAAGGATTCCACCGCACGACCAATGGCTTGACCCAGTGCGTAGCAACGCGACGGCTTGGGCATCGGATAGCGCTCACAGTTGATACACACAGGGATCACTTTCAGGTGTTGGTATTTGTGGCCCGGATACATCAGTGACAAGGGCACCGTCAGGCCGTGGTCCACCTTGATGTCCTGGCAGATGGTCGGGTCAAAGTCGTGCTCAATCAGTTCGTTGGCAATGTGCCAGGACAGCTCGGTTTCTCCGGTCACCGGCGGGATGGTTGCAATGCCCCACCCTTCGTCCGCATTTTCATAGCGCGGGGCACACCCCAGTGCGAATGTCGGCTTTTTATCCAGGAACATTTCCAGGCCGTGGTCGTTGTAGAACACGATGGCGATGTCTGGCTTCTGCTCACCGAGCCACTCACGGATAGGCGGGTAGCCGGCGAAAAAATCCTTCCAGTAGGGGGTATCTTCCAATCCCTTATCCATGGCAATGCCAATCGCCGGAATGTGCGAGGTGGTAATGCCGCCGATAATTTTAGCCATTGTTCTTACCTCTCCCCTGGCTATCCAGGTATGCCTTGAATTCTTCGGTTGTACGACCAGTCTGAATGCCGCCTACATCCTGCACATTCAGTCCCAGAAGACCGGCGAACTTGGCCAGGTAGTAGATGCTGCCTCCCAGACGCTCCAGTTCCAGGATGTCGCGGTTAATCACCGCCTCTTTTTGCTCCGGAGTCAGTCCGAACTTGTCGCAGTACGCCGCTTCGTCTTTCTTGAACTCGTCCCGCGCTTCGGCGTTATTAAACGAAAAACACATCTTGTTCAGGGCATAGCCTTTGGTGGCCATGGCGCCATCGAACTTGATGGTGCCCCAGATTTCCTTGTCTTTTTCTGTCATCGGGATTTCTCCTCTGTGCAGACTCTTTCAGGTCACGACCAGTAAAGCCGCATCGGGTTGTCAACCAGCAGTTTCTGCTGCAATTCGGGAGTCGGAGCGATCCAGGGAATTACATCCACCAGCTTACCGTCGTCGGGTACATGGGATTTCATATTCGGGTGCGGCCAATCGGTGCCCCAGAGCACACGATCCGGGAAGGTTTCTACCAGCTTGCGGGCAAACGGCACTACGTCGGAGTAATCCGGCGGTGTCTGGGTCAAACGCTCAGGGCAGGAAACCTTGGTCCAGATCTTGTCGTTGTTTTTCATCAGATCGATGAAACGCTGGAAATCCGGGTGGTCAACGCCCTTGTTAACATCCGGCCGGCCCATGTGATCCACCACAATTGTGGTGTTCAGCTGGTTCAGGAATGGAGCCAAATCTTCCAGATCCGGTGCCTCAAAGTACACCACGATGTGCCAGCCCAGGGGCTTGATCTTTTCGGCAATGGAAAGGAACACTTCTTTCGGAGTGGTGTCCACCAGGCGCTTGACGAAATTGAAGCGCACCGCGCGCACGCCCGCCCTGTCCATTGCTTTCAGCCCGTCTTCAGTAATGGCAGGGTCAACCACCGCCACACCGCGGGCCAGATCACCTGCCGTTTCCAACGCATCCACCAGAGCGGAGTTATCAGTCCCGTGGCAGGAAGCCTGAACAATGACGTTGCGCTCAAAGCCGAGAAAATCCCGCAGCTCGAACAGTTTCTCCTTAGGCGCGTCACAAGGGGTGTACTTGCGCCTGGGGTGATACGGAAACTTTTCTGCCGGCCCGAAGACATGGCAGTGCGCATCCACCGCACCGGCGGGAGCCCGGAATTCGGGTTTGCTCGGGTTAGCATGGAACGGGAGGTAATCTGGGTCCATCATCTTGCAATACCTGCTATCAATTCTGGTGGGTAAAGACGGTGCCATCGAACAGCTTGCGGGCGGTTCGAAGGATCGCGGCGGAAACAACGTCTCCGGAATCGTCCATATCTAGAATGACTGTCATTTCGCCAATTGGGTGTTCTACAGAGAGCGTCTTGCGCTGACCTTCCGGCAACTCAGCAACAGCCCTGGCCGGTGAGCCCTCAAGGACCGCAGCGGTCGCAACGCTGACGGCGCCCAGTACGCCAATGGAGGCGTGGCAGCGGTGGGGAATAAACGTGCGGGTAGACAACGTACCGCCCGCTTGCGCCTTGCTGACCATGCTCATTTTCGGCACCGACTTCTCACTGACATCACCAAGATTCATCATCGGGCCGGCTTTCAGGCGAATGGATTCCAGCTTTGCCCGCAAGTCGTCATTGACTTCCAGTTGCTCACGGCTCTCGTTACCGGTAATGCCCATGTCCTCGGCGCGCATGACCACCACCGGCATACCATTGTCGATCAGGGTGACTTCCACACCGTCAATCACGTCGACCGTATTGCCGGTGGGCAACAGAGCGCCGCAACTGGAACCGGCGGTGTCCTCAAACGTGATGGGCACAGGCGCCGAGCTACCGGGAACCCCATCGATGCGGGCATCGCCCACATAGCTGACCTTGCCGTCCGGGGTGGCGACGCGGGCGCGGGCGGTCTGGCCGGTGTTCTTCATGAAAATGCGCACTTCGGTCTCGTCGCCCTGCGGTTTGACCAATCCACGCTCAATGGCGAACGGGCCAATGCCGGCGAGGATATTTCCACAGTTCTGGGCATCGGTAACGATGGCCTGATCCACGAAAACCTGCAGGAACAGGTAGTCCACATCAGCGTCGTCACGTTCTGAGGGTCCGACCACAGCGACCTTTGAGGTCAACGGATCCGCGCCGCCCATGCCATCAATCTGGCGCGGATCCGGCGACCCCATGACCCGCAACAGGAAGGCATCACGCGCCTTGGAATCCACGGGCAGATCCTCAGCGAGGAAGTACCCCCCCTTGGAGGTTCCGCCCCGCATCCACATGCAGCGAACGCCCTCAGACATACTTCAGGCCTTTTTCTTTCAACCGCGGACGCATGTCATAGATATCCAGACCCAGTTCGCCGTTCGCCAGACGCACCCGTTTTTCCTCTTCCCGGGCTTCACGCTGACGGGACAGCTCCAGGACTTCTGCGGCTTTTTCACGACGGACCACCACAACACCATCGTCATCGGCCACGATCACATCGCCCGGGTTGATCAGGGCATCGGCGCAAACAATCGGCACGTTTACCGAGCCGAGGGTCTCCTTGATGGTGCCTTCTGAAAATACCGCCTTGGACCACACGGGGAAGTCCATTTGGCGGAGGTCACGGGTGTCGCGCACACCGCCATCAATCACAAGGCCAACCACACCGCGAGCCTGAGCCGAGGTCGCCAGCAGGTCGCCGAAGAAGCCGTGGACAGAGGGTGATGTTGGCGCAAACACCAGCATGTCACCTGCTTTTGCCTGCTCGATGGCCACGTGCATCATCCAGTTATCGCCGGCCGCACCGGAGATCGTCAGGGCAGAACCGGCTACCGCCTTGTCCTGCTGGATCGGGCGCATGTAATGGGCCAGCAGCCCGACCCGGCCCTGGGCTTCATGAATTGTGGCGACGCCACATGCCGCCAGGCCGTCAATAACGGCCTGATCGGGTCGCTTGATATTCTGTACAACGATGTTTTCTCTCATTGCAGACCGCCCCTGTTCATGCCGGCACGTTCAGACGACTGAACACACGGCGAATGTTGTGCTCGAAAATGTCCTGCTTCTGCGCTGCGCTCAGCACGGTGTTGTTGTCGATATACCGCTTGGTGTCATCGAAGTAATGCCCGGTCTCCGGATCAATACCCCGCACCGCACCGATCATCTCGGAGGCAAACAGGATGTTCTTGGTCGGGACGATGTCCAGCAGCAGGTCGATACCACGCTGGTGGTAGACACAGGTGTCGAAATAGATGTTATTCAGCACCCGCTCTTCCAGGTCAAAACCACGGTCCAGTGCCAGACCACGGAAACGACCCCAGTGGTAAGGAACGGCGCCGCCACCGTGCGGAATGATGATCTTCAGTTCCGGAAAGTCCTTGAACACGTCAGACATCATCAGCTGCTGGAAACCGGTAGTGTCCGCGCCCAGGTAATGAGATCCGGTGGTATGGAAGCAGTCATTGCAGGCGGCACTCACATGCACCATGGCCGGAATGTCGTACTCCACCATTTTTTCGTAAATCGGGTAGAAGGAACGGTCTGCCAGAGACGAGCCGTTCCAGTGACCACCACTCGGGTCCGGGTTCAGGTTGATACCGATGAAGCCCATCTGTTCAACGGTCCGCACGATTTCCGGCACCGATTTGGCCGGATCAACCCCCGGGGATTG
Source organism: Marinobacter sp. (assembly GCA_014762755.1). Lineage (GTDB taxonomy): Bacteria > Pseudomonadota > Gammaproteobacteria > Pseudomonadales > Oleiphilaceae > Marinobacter. The sequence continues at coordinate 13,728 of JABURI010000244.1, read as the reverse complement.
GGGCAACTGGGCAACCGGGGCAAAGTTATTCGGGAAAAGATCGCAGACCCGGCGAATCAGGTCGTTCTGGTGCTCCGTCCAGAAGCGGCTGGTATGCTCATTGCCAATGTGATGACCCATCCAGCTCGCGCGGGGGGAAAAGATGGTCAGATCGGTGCCGCGCTCTTTCTGGAGACGCAGCTGATTCTTCTCAATGCTCTCACGGATCTCATCATCGCTGATGGTGATCTGGCCCTTTTCGCCTACAAAACCGGGATCCCTGCCAACGGCTTCCTTTTGTTTTTCGCGGTACTCACCTACCTGTGGTGGCGTGGTGGTGTAGTGACCGTGACAATCGATAATCATCTTTTGCACCCTCAAAAATGACTGCATCAGTATGGAATCTGTTCACCCTAGTATTCTGAAGGTGATGCAGGCTGGCTATTTCAATTTGGCCGCAATACTATTGGTTTTTGAGAATGCACCGGTAAACTGATCGCTCCCTGGAGCCGCCATGCAATTTGCAATGCCCAACCTGAGACACCTGCGGGTCTTCCTTGAAGTCGCCAAGCACCGCAGTATCAGCAGGGCCGCACCGCAAGTCTTCCTGTCTCAGCCGGCGATAACCCAGGCGATAGGAAAACTGGAAACTTTGTTAAGCACGGAGTTATTCGAACGCCATTCCAACGGCATGTTCGTGACACCCGCCGGCAAGGTCTGGGCCACCCGGGTGAGGCGCTGCATGAAGTATCTGGAGCGCGGCATCCGGGTCGCGATGAGAGGCACTTCCGCACAGGTGAGCGCAGCAAATCTGCTGCCACTACTGACAACGACTCAGTTGCGGGCACTCATTGCTGTCACGGAAAATCACAGCTTCAGCGTTGCCAGCCGGCAGCTGGAGCTGTCGCAGTCATCGCTGCACCGGGCAAGCCGAGAACTCGAGCAACTGATGGGCATCACTCTGTTTGAGAAAGCTCGTTCGTCGATCATGCCCACCCGTGCGGCTGAGCAATTGGCAAGGGCAGCCAAGCTCGCGTTCAGGGAAATCGAGCAGGGTTATTACGAAATCAGCTCACTACAATCCCGGGAAGTTGGCAAGATCACCATCGGAAGCATGCCTCTGGCCCGGACCTCCATCCTGCCCGAGGTGATCAATCGTTTCACGCGGGCTCACCCGGATATCGGCCTGGATGTCGTCGATGCCCCCTACAACGACCTGCTGTTCCACCTCCGCAACGGGGACCTGGACCTGTTGATCGGAGCCCTTCGCCTCCCGGCGCCCGCCGAGGATATATCCCAGGAGGAACTTCTCTCTCCTCCCCTGGCGATTGTCGGCCGGAAAGACCACCCGCTCCATCAGGCCAGCTCCCTTCGCCTTGAACAATTAATCGACTATGGCTGGGTCGTGCCACGCAAAGGCACGCCCACACGTGCATTTTTCGATACCCTTTTCACAGAACAGGGACTGGCCATCCCCACTCGACTTGTAGAAACCAGTTCGCAAATACTTATCCGCACTCTGCTCAGTGACAGCGATCGCCTGACACTCATCTCCACACACCAGGTCGATCAGGAGTTGCGACAGAATATTCTCAGCGTAATACCCTATGACCTGAGCCACACCAGACGGCCTATCGGCATTACGGTACGCCGCGATTGGCACCCCACCCCCACGCAGAAGCATTTCCTGGACCTACTCAAAGAAGCTGCATTCAAGTATCAGGGTTCCTGAACCAGTTTCGTCTTTGCAAATTTTGAATACCTAAAGAAGTTATTCAATTACTCTGCGGCGATTCTGAGTGATAGATTTTGGTACTAATCTAACGCGCCGGATCAATGCCACGTTGCATCCGGCGGGCAAATTGATGGATTTCAGCATCAGGAGAGTATGGAATGAGACTCTGTGTAGCAGGCGCTTCTGGCGCATTCGGCATGAAACATATGGACGCCATCGACGCAATCGAAGGCGCCACCGTTACTTCCGTTGTGGGTACCAAGGTTGATGTAATCCGCCAGTTTGCTGAAGAGCGCGGTGTCCCCCACTACACCACCGACCTGGCCGAAGCCCTGGCCCGCGACGATGTAGACGGCATCATCCTTGCTACGCCAACCCAGATGCATGCGTCCCAGGCCATTCAGTGCCTGGAAGCCGGCAAGCACGTCATGGTCGAGATTCCGATGGCCGACAACATCGAAGACGCCCGCAAGCTGGTCGAAGTACAGAAAAAAACCGGCCTGGTTGCGATGGCCGGGCACACCCGTCGCTTCAACCCGAGCCACCAGTGGATCCACAACAAGATCCAGGAGGGCGAACTGAAGATTCAGCAAATGGATGTGCAGACCTACTTTTTCCGGCGCACCAACACCAACGCCAAGGGGCAGCCGCGCTCCTGGACTGACCACCTGCTGTGGCACCACGCCTGTCACACCGTGGACCTGTTCCAGTACCAGACGGGCGAAAACGCCTCCAGAGTCCAGGCGCTGGAAGGCCCACACCATCCAGACCTTGGCATCGCCATGGACATGAGCATCGGCATGAAGGTGCCTGGCGGCGCTCTTTGCACCCTGTCGCTGTCATTCAACAACGACGGTCCTTTCGGTACGTTCTTCCGGTACATCTGCGACAACGGAACCTATATTGCCCGCTATGACGACCTGCTGGACGGCCATGGCAACCAGATCGATCTGAGCGGTGTTGCGGTATCCAACAACGGCATCGAATTGCAGGATCGCGAATTCATCGCTGCCATTCAGGAGAAGCGCGAGCCCAATGCAAGTGTTGCCCAGTGCCTGCCGGCCATGGAAACGCTGCACCGTCTGGAGCAGTGCCTGGACGCTGACTGCTGATAGTCATCCGCAGGCCTTCACTCACCAGGTTGACCGTTAGCCGCAAAGGGAGAAGCTTTATGACCAGAACGCTGAGCGAACACTTTGACCAGCCGGGCATCGGACTGGGCTGCATGAACCTGTCCCACGCCTATGGCACTCCGCTGTCGGAAGAAGGAGCCATACGCGCGCTGCAGGCAGCGTTCGACATGGGGTATCGCCATTTCGATACCGCAACCCTATACGGCGGCGGCCGCAATGAAATCGTTGTTGGCAAGGCACTGAAGGAACGGCGCCAGTCGCTATTCCTGGCCAGCAAGTGTGGCATGGAGATTGGTCAGGAGAGTGGCAAGAAAGAGATTGATGGCCGCCCCGAGACCCTGCGCGCCCAGTGTGAAGCCAGCCTGCGACGGCTTCAGACCGATCACATTGACCTTTACTACCTGCACCGACTCGATCCGAATGTGCCCATCGAGGACAGTGTCGGCGCCCTGGCGGAGCTGGTGTGGGAGGGCAAGATTGGCGCCATTGGCCTTTCCGAGGTTTCCGCCCGGACGCTGCAGAGGGCTCAGGCGGTACATCCGATTGCGGCACTTCAGACCGAGTATTCGCTGTGGTCCCGTAATGCCGAGATCGCCGCACTGGAGGCCTGCCGCACCAGCGGTACACGCTTCGTTGCCTTCAGCCCACTGGCCCGGGGGTTTCTGACCGATAGCCTGCGGGATGTGGACAATCTGGTAGAAAAGGATATCCGCAACAACATGCCGCGCTTCCAAAAGGAAAACTACCAGAAGAACCTTCAGCTCCTGGATGGCTATGTTGCCATTGCCCGAGAAGTCGACTGCACCCCAGCACAACTTGCCCTCGTTTGGCTCAAATCCAGGGGCGATTTCATTGTCCCGATTCCAGGTACACGGTCAGTAGATCACATGCGGGAAAACCTGGACGCCAATCCGATCCAGCTCACCACTGAAACTGTCAGGCAGCTGGATGCCCTGATCAACCAGAACACCGTTCACGGCCCTCGCTACAGCAGTGCGCAGCAGGTCGAGATCGATACCGAAGAGTTCGCCTGAGGCGGGCCGATTACAACGACACCGAAGAGGTCGACACAATGAAAACAAAACTGATGAACTCTGTTGCTGCAATTACCGCCACGATGGCGCTATCCACGGCGGCCCAGGCTGCTGACTACACACTGCGGTTCGCCCACTTCTGGCCTGCCGTTTCCCCGATCCACAAGGAAGTCTTCCAGAGCTGGGCAAACCAGATCGAGGCGGATTCCGACGGTCGGATCGAGGTGGAACTCTACCCCGGCGGGACCCTGTCCAAGCCCCCGGCACAGTATGAGGCCGTCATCAATCGGATTGCCGACGTCACCGCAACCGTACAGGGATACACCGCCAACCGCTTCCCGCTAACTCAGATCGTTGAGCTGCCGGGCATTGTCAAAACCGCCGAGCAAGGTTCCTGTGTCATTCAGGGCCTGTACGATGAAAAGCTGATTACCGAAGAATACTCTGATACCCATCCGGTATTCCTGTTCACACACGGCCAGGGCCACCTCCACACTATGGAGACACCCATTCGCAAGCCGTCTGACCTGGAAGGCCTGCGTATCCGTCGTCCAACCCAGGTGGTGGCCTCCCTCCTGGAAGAGTTAGGAGCCGCTCCGGTCGGCATGCCGGCTCCGGAATCCTACCAGTCCATGCAACGCGGCGTGATTGACGGCGTCGCATTGCCTTGGGAGGGCGTACACTCTTTCCGTATCAATGAGTTGGCGAACCACCACACAGAAATCGGCCTGTATAGTCTGTCTTTCGTGGTGACCATGAACAAACAGGTTTACAACAGCATGCCAGAAGATCTCCAGCAGATCATTGATCAGAACTCCGGCATGGAGAATGCAAGATCCGCGGGCGAGACGTTCGACAAGGTCGATGCCCTGGGCCGTAAAGACGCCGTCGAGGCAGGTCACGAAATCATCACACTGGAGAACGCGACCGAGAACGAGGCCTGGAAGCCGGTTTTGGACTCGACCATCGAAAATTATCTGCAGAAGCTCGAAGACCAGGGATTGCCGGCACGCGACGTGTATCAGCGTGCCGTTGAGCTCTCTGACGAGTGTCAGCAGTCTTAACTGCCCCGGGAGCCGTCATGTCTCGATTTGCGAGCATTATAGATGCCATCAGCCGGGCCATGTTGCTGATCAGCGGTTTCATGCTTACCGCTATGATGTTCATTGTACTGGCCGAGGTGTTGACCCGGACAATCTTCGGGCTTTCGGACGGCGGAGTCGATCTCACCTTCACAGGTGCGATCGAACTCGTCCGCTTTGCTCTTCTCTTCGCGATTATCTATGCCCTGCCCTGGAATGTTGACCGGTCACAGGTTGTCGTGGACCTGTTTACCCACAATCTCTCCGAGCGGGCTGTTGCGGCTCTTCAGGCAGTCTGCTTTCTCGGCTACTTCCTGCTGGCACTGGCCATGAGCTATCGGTTCTGGGGCTCAATTGGCCACGCCCAGCTCACCGGTGAGACGACCCAGGATCTGAGTATGCCCATGTCCTTTATCTACGCCGCGACTCTGGCCGGCACCGGCATGCTGTGCTTGCGCTCCCTAGTGGTGGCGGTCAGAAAAACCCGTAAAGCAATGGGGTATAAATCATGAGCTCTGCAGCCATAGGTTTCAGCTGCATCGGCCTGATGCTGCTGTTGATGGCCGTTCGCATCCCCATCGCTCTGGCGATGGCGGCGGCCGGTTTTATCGGCTTTACACTGATCGTGGCCTTTGATCCGGCTCTGGCGATTATTGAAAACGGACCTTTCGAGGTTCTCACCAATTACAACTTCACCCCGATCCCGATGTTCATCCTGATGGGGGTTCTGGCATCGAAATCAAAGATGTCAGATCAACTCTTCCAGGGCGCCAGGACTCTTTTCGGCTCCTGGCCGGCGGGTATTTCTCTGGCTTCGCTGCTTTCCTGCGGGATTTTCTCGGCCATTTCCGGCTCCTCTGTCGCTACGGCAGCGAGCATGTCCCGCGTGGCTCTGCCGGAAATGCGCAAGCATGGCTATGCTTCGTCCCTGGCCACCGGCACTCTGGCTGCCGGCGGCACGCTCGGCATCATCATTCCTCCCTCCATTGCCCTGCTGCTGTATGCACTGATCACGGAACAGTCCGTTGGTGACATGTTCATGGCGGGTCTCATTCCCGGCGTTATGGGTCTGGTGCTGTATGCCCTGACCGTGGTCATTCTGGTCAAACTTAAACCCGGTCTGGCCAGAAAGGGCGAGCCGACAACGCTGAAAGAGAAGTTCATCGGCCTTGGCGGTCTGCTGCCGTTCACCGGCGTCTTCGTGATCATCATTGGCGGGATCTACCTGGGCTTTTTCACCCCCACCGAGGGGGCTGCGGTAGGCGCCTTCTGTACCCTGATCTTCGCCGTCAAACGAGGCATGCGACTGGAAGGTTTCTTTGCTGCATTGAAAGAAACCCTGATCACTTCGTCCATGATTTTCTTCATGATCATGGGGGCCGAGATATTCGGTTTCTTCCTTAGTGTCTCGAGGATCTCCTTTGAACTGGTGGATTTCGTAAACTCCATGAATCTGCCACCTTACCTGGTGCTGCTGTCAGTTCTGCTGCTCTTCATGCTCCTCGGCTGCGTAATGGACAGTATCGCCATGTTGCTACTGACCGTGCCTGTCGTTTTCCCCCTGATCCAGGCAGCCGGCTTTGACCCGGTCTGGTTCGGTGTCGTGGCAGTTATTACCGTTGAATTGGGCATGATCACTCCGCCTGTGGGCATGAACGTATTCGTGATCAAGGCCTTCACCCATGACATCTCGATCGCCACGATCTTTCGCGGCGTCTTCCCGTTCGTGCTTTCAGATCTGGTCCGGCTTGCTCTAATCATTGCTTTCCCGGTCCTGACATTGGGTCTGCTCTGACAGCAGCGCGAGCCGGGATTCCCTCTTCCGGGGAATCCCGGCTCTGGTCTCCTCCGGAATAACAACATGAGGCCGGAAATACATGCTTCTTTCTAAAGACAAGAGGGCGCGGATATCAACATATGCCCTATACAGGGAAGAACCATCATCCAACGATCCTGAGTTCTTCCACATTGAGGACATCAAGTCCCGTGCCCGGCTTTTCAGCTGGCAAATCGGAGCTCACTCACACCCCCGGATGTTCCAACTGGTGTATGTCCGCAGCGGTGGCGTGCTGGCCAGGGTGGATGATCGGGAATATCACACCGAAGGCCCATGCCTGTTTACCATCCCTCCTTCGGTCGTTCATGGATTCGATTTTGAGAAAGACATCACTCTGGGCTACGTCATTACTGTTTCCAGGGTGATGCTCGCCGAAGACCAGATCAGTCGCTGTTCAACCATGCACGACGAGCTGATGCAATCGCCCCAGGTGATTGATCTCGAGGGCTTCCCGAAAGACCAGATGTTCCTGGATCAAACCATTGCCCGGTTGGTTGATGAATACCGCCAGAATGAGCCAGGCAAACAACAGTTGCTTGAATACCTTCTGTTTTCCATGTTGATCAAGCTCGGCCGCGTTCTCCGGACTCCGGAAGATCAACGCTCGACAGACCATTACGGCCAGCGTTATCAGAAACTGTGCAGTCTGATCGAAAAGTACTATCGTGCGCATAAAACCTGCCAGTTTTATGCGGACGAACTCTGCACAACACCGATCGGCCTGAACCGGGCCTGCAAGGCGATTTCCGGCAAAAGTGTCGGCGACCTGATTCAGGATCGTCTCGCGCTGGAAGCCCAACGCATGCTGATCTATTCTTCCGCGCCCATTTCCCTGATTGCCTATGAACTCGGGTTTGCAGACCCCGCGTATTTCTCACGATTCTTCAAACGGCGCGTGGGCACCGCTCCCTCAGCTTTTCGCGAACACCGGGAACAAGCCTGACATGACAGACGTCCTCTCCATAACCGGACCGATTTTCTTGCTGATCGGCGTTGGCTACCTTGCGGTCAAAGGCAGCGTCATTCCACAAGCCTCTCTGCCCGGCATGGGACGCTTCGTGTTGCACTTCAGCCTCCCCGCTCTGATCTTCTCCACCATTTCCACCATGGAGTTCGGCACCTTAATAGAACCCGTCTACCTGGCAGTCTATGGCGTCTCCTCCCTACTGACCCTGCTCCTCGGCCTGACTTTCAGCTACACGGTCTGGGGCCAGCCACTGGCCACCAGTGGTGTAATGGGCCTGGGCATGTCGATGTCTAACAGCGCATTCATCGGCTTTCCAGTACTCTTGCAGGTGTTCGGTGAGCCTCCGGCACAGGCCTTTGCAATGTCCTTGATGGTTGAAAACATTCTGATCATGCCGATAGCTCTGGCCATCATCGAATATGGCATCCGGGACCGAAGCGCCGACGTCAGCGCTGTGGCCCAAGGGCTGGCCATCGTCCATCGACTGATTCGCAACCCCCTCTTGCTAGCCATCGCAGCCGGTATGGTGTTCTCTCTGATGGACTTCAGCCTGACCGGAGCCGTGAAGAAAAGCCTCGATATGTTGGCGGGGGCTTCGGTAGCAGTCGCTCTGTTTACCATTGGGGGAACCCTGGTTGGCAACCCCGTCCGCGGGGATCTGGCAAGCATTAGCACCGTTCTGGTCGGCAAATTGATCCTTCACCCTCTCCTGGTGTTCTTACTTCTGATGCTGGCTCCGGGGTTGAGCCCGGAACTCCGGTTATCAATGATGCTGCTCTCCGCTATGCCGATGCTCAGTGTCTTCCCAATTATTGGCAGCAACTACGGAGTCGGACGATTGTGCGCGAGCACTCTGCTGTTGACCACCGTGTTCTCCTTCCTCTCACTCACCGCATTGCTAGTCCTCCTGACCTGAAACAGGTCGCTGTCCAACCTGCGTCCCAGAGCGTCGAAAAAGTACCAGCCTGAGTTTCATTCCTCCATTCATCGAAAGGGGACCCTCAGCAATGATGACCACCTGAGCCAACAGAAACCCACCCGACATTACAAGAACACGAGAGCACTATGAAAACGATACAGACCCAGGTAGCAATTATCGGTGCAGGTCCTTCCGGCCTGTTGCTCGGCCAACTGCTGGCCCGCAAAGGCATCAGTAACATCATTCTCGAACGCGTGACCGGCGACTACGTTCTGGGCCGCATCCGTGCCGGGATTCTGGAACAGGGCTTTGCCGATCTGGTTCGCGAAGCCGGTGTTGGCGAGCGCATGGATGCAGAAGGCCACGTGCACGAAGGCGTAGAACTGGCGGTCAATGGGGAACGCACCCGGATCGACCTGAAAGAGCTGACCGGCGGCGACGTCGTGATCTGCTATGGCCAGGTGGAAATCACCCGCGATCTGATGGATGCGCGCAAAGCGGCCGGCCTCAACACCTACTATGAGGCCGCCAACGTGCAGCCTCACGACGTCAAGAGCGACAAGCCTTACATCACCTTTGAACACGGTGGTGAGGAGTATCGTCTTGATTGCGAATTTATCGCTGGCTGCGACGGCTTTCACGGCGTATCCCGCCAGACCATCCCGGAGGAGGTGCGCACCGAATACGAACGGGTGTACCCTTTCGGGTGGTTGGGCCTGATGTCCGAAACCCCGCCCTGCCACGACGAGTTGATCTACGCCAAGAGCGAACGTGGCTTTGCACTGGCCAGCCAGCGATCCCCGATCCGTTCACGCTATTATTTACAGGTGCCCCTGACCGACAAGGTCGAGGACTGGTCTGACGAGGCCTTCTGGGAAGAGCTGAAAAGGCGCCTGCCAGACGAAATTGCCGGAAAACTGGTGACCGGTCCCAGTATTGAAAAGAGTATCGCTCCCCTGCGTTCCTTCGTCTGTGAGCCCATGCAGTATGGCAATCTTTTCCTGGTCGGTGACGCCGCTCACATCGTACCACCGACCGGCGCCAAGGGCCTCAACCTGGCGGCCTCTGATGTGGCCGCTTTGTACCGGATTCTGACCAAGGTTTATGAAACCGGCGATCGTCGCTACACCGAGCAATACTCGGAGATTGCCCTGCGAAGGGTTTGGCACGGTGAGCGTTTCAGCTGGTGGATGACCAACATGCTGCACAGTTTCGAGGAAGAAGTGAGCAACAATGGCCTCGAAGGACAGATGTTCGAGCACTTCATGAAATCTGAAATCAGCTATTTCCTGAAGTCAGAAAATGGCCGCAGGGTCATTGCCGAACAGTATGTCGGTCTGCCCTACGAGGAGGTAAGGGATTACTGATTCCGCTTCGGGAGGCTTTTCCACAATAAAAAGGGGGCCACACATCCTGTGTGGCCCCCTTTTTTGCGTCGAATGTCCTCAGGCGTCGATTAGGACCTTGTCAAAGAAAGACGCAAGGCCTTCATAATCATCCAGAGGCAACACGTCAGCCACGTACTGATCCGGCCGAACAACAACAAGGCAGCCGCTTTCCTTGTTGATACCGCGCATATCGTAGATGTTCATGCCACCACCGGAGGACTCCGGGCGGTTGTCGACACAGAACACCTTTTCATAATCTCGCAAACCATACTTGCCTTTCTCAGGCCGCAGTACCGGATGCAGGGTGTTGGTTTCAACAGACTGATGATGCTGCTGGAATACCGCACGAATGTCGATCACAGAGTCCGGATCGGCATCAGCCGGCGTGTACTTTTTCAGGGGTGAGCTGGCATCGTTGGCCAGGAATTCACAAAGTGCTTCCACACCGCACTGGTTGGACATCGGCTCCGCGTTGCCGGCAAAGGCGTATACACGATAGGCTCCGTCGGCAGTGTGGCAGTGGCCCAGCTGCATCGGCTTGGCATCACCCTGACGCACAACTGGTGCAGAGTGAAAACGTTTACCAACAGTCAGACCAGTGGCCAGCTCCTGGTGTTTACCATCGCTGACCATGATGGAAGGCCGATACTGGATAGAAACACCTGCGGTGTATTCACCGAACAGCTGGAAGTAACGCTGGAATTCGGCCGGATCGACACCATCCGGGTTCTCGGCCGTTTTGGGCTTGGCACTGAACATGCGGGAGAACTCGCGATCGAAGTCGATCAGAGCCTGACCGTATTCACGTCGCTCATCGGAGTAGGTCTGAAGAATGTCCTCGCCAGCGCGGCCAGTCAGGACGTGGGCCAGTTTCCACCCCAGATTCCAGGTGTCCATCACTGAAGTGTTCAGACCCTGGCCAGCTTTCGGGCTATGGGTGTGGCAAGCGTCACCGACCAAGAATACCCGAGCCGGACGGCCGTCTTCAGAGTCGTCAAATGCCGTGGTAATGCGCTGGCCGATTTCGTACACGCTCCACCAGGCCACTTCCTTCACATCCAGCGTGTATGGTTGCATGATGCGATTGGCAGCGGCGATCAGCACTTCCGGAGTCATCTGATCACGCGCAACACGCTCATTTTCCTTCAGCTTGTCCAGCTCAATATACAGACGCACCATGTAACCACCCTCACGCGGAATGATCAGCATGTTGCCTTCGTTGTTCGAGTGGATCAGGGACTTCAGGCGGATGTCCGGGAAGTCAGTGTTGAGGAGCACGTCCATAACGCCCCAGGCCTGGTTCAGAGCATCACCCACCAGTTCCTTGCCGATCGCATTACGGACGCTGGAGCGGGCACCGTCACAACCAACCACGTATTTCGCCTGGACCGTTTCGATCACTTGGGAATACTGGGAGAAGTTCACCAGGCGATCGATCTTGGCAGTGACCGGATAATCGGCTACCGGATTGACTTCCAGACTTAGCAGCTTGCGCTGATAATATGGCTCGATCTTGCCCGGACCCTGACGCATGACATCGAGGAACTGGTCGTGGACCCGCGCCTGGTTGATGATCAGATGAGGCATTTCGGACAGGTCGTCAGCAACGTCCTGAACCTTGCTGCTGCGCACGATCTGGTTCGGCTTTTCGGAATCCGGCTTCCAGAACGCGGCCTCATTGACTTGATAGGCTTCTTGAATGATCTGATCGGCAAGACCATAGGCCTGGAACATTTCAACTGTACGGCAGGCAATACCATCCGCCTGTCCGACCAGGAGACGGTCGTCTTTCAGGTCAACAATGGCGACTTTGATATCCGCGAACTTGGACAGCTGAGCGGCCAGATTCAGACCAGCAGGTCCGCAGCCAACAATCAGCACGTCGACCTGTTCGGGCAGTGGGCGCTTAACAGGCGGGGGAACTACGCGATCCTGCGGGTCAGAAAAGCGGGGATCGCCAGGATGAAAACCATCAATGTGAAATTGCATGCTAATGCTCCTTCAGGTTTGTTTGTTGTTGTCACCTAATGAACACTTTAAATAATTCCAGATATCAGCAAAAATAGATTTTTATCGTCAGACTTAAAGTTTTTGCATGATTAATCCGAACCTCCTGAAGCAACTCGCCATTGTCGTTAACCAGGGCTCCCTGACCCGGGCTTGTGAACAATTGCACATCACTCAGCCGACTCTGACACGAAGCATGAAACAGCTTGAAATGAAAGTCGGTGCTTCCGTTCTGACACGCACCCGCCATGGTGTTATCCCCACACCGATCGGCGCTCGACTGGCTCGACTAGGCGAACGAATTCTGGCGGAAGCCGAACATGGCGACGAGATCATCCGGCAGTGGCGCAGTGGATATCACAACGAATTCCGGGTTGGCATCGACCCTCTGTGGGAGTTCGCTACGGTGGATCAGATGACCGGGAGTTTGCTGACAGAAAGGCAGTTTGTCTTCCACCTTCGAACGGGCTCCGCAGCTACTCAGATCCACTTACTTCGGGGCGGCAAACTCGACTTTCTTGTTGCCCCGGCACACCTCACCGTTCCTCAGCGCAAACTTGAACGCGAGCTTGTTTTTCGGGACCGTGCAGGGATATTCGCAGGCAGAAAATCAGCGCTTCTGGGCTCTGACAAAGCGATAACGCGTGAAACTCTGTCGAATCAGCAGTGGATCATTGCCGGTGCTCACGCAGGCTTCCTCGATAGCCAGGACAACCTGACAGGTAACCGGGCCGCCAGAATGGCGTTAACCGGCAGTATTCAGACTCTGTTTCACCTGCTGAGAACCACCGATGTTCTGGTATGTCTGCCGGCCAGGCTAGCGCTGATGACCGGCGAACTCGATCCAGCACAAATGCTTGACGTGGCGGATTTCCAGGGAACTCGCAGAGACATTGCGCTCTGGTCCCATTCGGAAATAGAAGAACGCCCCGACACAATCAAGGTCCGTGACCTGATCAGTACAACCATCGCACGTCTCGATCAAGAGACCGAAACATTTGAACTGGATATATAGAAAATTCCGGCACTAGCGTGCCATCCAGCCCAGTGGACGCATACAGCTACATGTTGGTGTGGCCGGTGGCAAACCCACCAGCTCCGGAATAAACCGCCCCGCAGAATGCGAGGCATTCTTCAGAGATGATCCTGCGGGTCACAAATACGGCGGCTTACCAGCTGCCGCACGTTCAGCCTTCCACTGCTCCAGTGTCTGCGCGGCTTTTTCGCCCTCAAGTGATCCCACTACTTCGAAGAAGTCACTGCGCAGTTCGTCGCTCAACACCTGATTCCGGGGCTTGCTGCGTACCACATAGACTGTCTGCAGATTCTGGTGGTCGAACGTGCGCCACTGCTGACGGTCCTTCAGCAGGGTGTATTCATGCCCTTCCAGTGCATTGATCAGTGCCTGGGTATCCGTGGTTCCAGCGCGTTCAACCGCACTCTTGTACTCGTAGACAATGTCATAAGCGGTGGCTGCGGTAGAGGTCGGTCTGACCCCGTACTCTTGCGTAAACGCTTCGACAAACTCCTGGCCACGGGGGAAATCGAGCTGATACGGAATCGTCCACTCCCAGGGCGTGGTGGAAATCACCCCTTCCAGGATGGTCGCACCGACGGCCTGGGCGATACCCAACGTGATATTGGGCA
>JABURI010000148.1 GCA_014762755.1 Marinobacter sp. | reverse complement strand
AACTACGCAACCTGGTACGTTTCCTTGAAAACGGGGACCGCGGCAAAATCACTATCCGCTTCCGTGGCCGTGAGATGGCACACCAGGAAATTGGTATGAAGCTCATGAACCGCATCGAAGCAGATATTGAAGAGCTGGGCCAGGTAGAACAGCGGCCGAAAATGGAAGGCCGCCAGATGACCATGGTCGTGGCGCCCCGCAAGAAGAAGTGAACCTGATCCAATGACGGGTCCCCCGCATCGGCGGGGGATTTGTCGTTCAGGGACACATTTGTTTATTTAAAATAGAATGCGGAGTTTTAAAAAATGCCGAAGATGAAAACCAAAAGCGGAGCTACCAAGCGGTTCAAGAAGACCGCGACCGGCTTCAAGCACAAGCAGTCCTTCACCAGCCACATCCTGACCAAGAAGAGCCCGAAGCGTAAGCGTCAGCTGCGCGGTACCAAGCTCATCGCCAAGTCAGATGTAGCAGCTATCAAGCGCATGACCGCGTGCTGATTCAGCCGCGCGAATCATTCCTGAGAAAGTAAAGGTAGAAGGATTAAAGTATGGCTCGTGTAAAGCGTGGCGTGGTAGCACGTCGTCGTCACAAGAAGATCATGAAGCAGGCCAAGGGTTACTACGGTGCCCGTAGCCGTGTTTTCCGGGTTGCCAAGCAGGCGGTCATCAAGGCCCAGCAGTATGCCTACCGTGACCGTCGCAACCGCAAGCGCGCATTCCGCGCTCTGTGGATCTCCCGTATCAACGCCGGTGCCCGCGCAAACGGTCTGTCCTACAGCCGTCTGATTGCTGGCCTCAAGAAGGCGAATGTTGAAATCGATCGTAAGGTTCTGGCCGACCTGGCCATGAACGAGCAGCAGGCATTTGCCGCTGTTGTTGAGAAAGCCAAAGCGTCCCTGTGATCGCTTAAGATCTCTCATCGATTGCTGATCGATCCGGCGTCTCATGGCATCATGAAGGCGCCTTCTGAATAGGGGAAGGGCACGCTCTTCCCCTATTTTTGTTTTAACCTACCCCATTTCTGGTTTGGAGCAGGGTCAATGGAAAACCTGGAGCAACTGGTTCAGGACGGGCTGAGCGCCGTTGAAAGTGCGGACAGCCTGCAGGCACTTGATCAAATTCGTGTGGAATACCTCGGCAAGAAGGGTGTCATTACCCAGCAAGCCAAGACGCTGGGCAAGCTGTCTCCCGAGGAGCGTCCTGCCGCCGGCCAGAAGATCAACGAAGCCAAGGGGCAGGTAGAGCAGGCGATTAATTCCCGCCGCACGGATCTCGAGAAGGCTGCCATTGAAGCGAAGCTCGCCAGTGAATCCATTGACGTTACCCTGCCGGGCCGTGGCCAGGATCTCGGTGGCCTGCACCCGGTAACCCGCACCTTGCAGCGGATCGAAGAGATTTTCTCCCGCGCTGGCTACAGCGTGGAGCAGGGCCCGGAAATCGAGGATGACTACCACAACTTCGAGGCCCTCAACATCCCGGGCCACCATCCGGCTCGTGCCATGCACGACACCTTTTATTTCAATCCGGGCACCTTGCTTCGGACCCACACCTCGCCGGTCCAGATCCGCACCATGGAGGCCGGCAAACCGCCATTCCGCATGATCTGCCCGGGTCGCGTCTACCGCTGCGATTCCGACATGACCCACACCCCCATGTTTCACCAGGTCGAAGGCCTGCTGGTGGAAAAGAATGTCAGCTTCGCCGATCTCAAGAGCACGGTGGAAGAGTTCCTGCGGGTGTTCTTCGAGCGGGACCTGGAAGTGCGCTTCCGGCCGTCCTATTTCCCGTTCACCGAGCCGTCCGCGGAAGTGGATATCGAGTGGGGCCGTGAGCCTGACGGCAGCATCAAGTGGCTGGAGGTGATGGGCTGCGGCATGGTGCACCCGAAAGTATTCGAATATTGCGGTATTGATGCCGAGGAGTACCGTGGCTTTGCCTTTGGCCTGGGCGTGGAGCGCCTGGCCATGCTGCGCTACGGCGTGAACGACCTGCGCATGTTCTTCGAGAACGATCTGCGCTTCCTGCGCCAGTTCCGGTAACAGCCCGGCCAGTCAGCAGGCAAAAACGGCAATCAAACCAACAGGCAAAACCGCATCAGGACAAGGCAAGAACCATGAAATTCAGTGAACAGTGGCTGCGCGAGTGGGTTAATCCGAACATTGGCTCCCAGGAATTGATGGACCAGATCACCATGGCGGGGCTGGAAGTCGACGGCTTTGAGCCGGTCGCCGGAGAATTCAGCGGCGTGGTGGTTGGCGAAGTCCAATCTGTCGAGCCGCATCCGGACGCGGACAAGCTTCGTGTTTGCCAGGTGAGCGATGGCGAACAGACCGTTCAGGTAGTCTGCGGTGCGCCCAACGTGCGCCCCGGGCTGAAGGTTCCCTTTGCCGTGGTTGGTGCGGTCCTGCCGGGCAACTTCAAGATCAAGAAGGCCAAGCTGCGGGGCCAGCCCTCCGAAGGCATGCTGTGTTCCGAGTCTGAACTGGCGCTGTCGGATAATCACGAAGGCCTGATGGAGCTGCCGGAGGATGCGCCGGTTGGTCAGGAGATGGCCGATTATCTGAAACTGAATGACATCACCATCGATGTGGACCTGACCCCGAACCGCAGCGATTGTCTCTCCATCAAGGGCATTGCCAGGGAAGTGGGCGTGCTCAACAGTCTGGTGGTCAGCGAGCCTGCCATCGAACCGGTGGAAGCGGCCCATTCCGAGGTTCCGGATATTCGCGTAGAAGCACCGGAAGGTTGCCCCCGTTATCTCGGTCGGGTCCTGCGTAACGTCAACCTGAAGGCGGAAACACCGCTGTGGATGCAGGAAAAGCTGCGTCGCTCCGGTATCCGTTCGATCGATGCGGCGGTGGATGTCACCAACTACGTAATGCTGGAGCTTGGTCAGCCCATGCACGCCTTCGACCGTGACGAAATCAGCGGCGGCATCATTGTCCGTATGGCGAAGCCTGCGGAAAAACTGGTCCTGCTTGATGGCCAGGAAGTGGAGCTGACCGAAGAAACTCTGGTAATCGCCGACCACGAAAAGCCGATTGCCATCGCCGGCGTTATGGGCGGAGAGCACTCCGGCGTCAGTGAAAAGACCCGGGACCTCGTGCTGGAGTCCGCCTACTTTGACCCCATCACCCTGGCCGGCAAGGCCCGGCATTATGGCCTGCACACCGATGCCTCCCATCGTTTCGAGCGGGGCGTCGACTACAGCCTGGCCCGTGACGCCATGGAGCGCGCCACGGCATTGCTCATGGACATCGTTGGCGGCGAGCCGGGTGAGATTGTGGAAGTGGCCAGTGACGAGCACCTGCCGTCGGACCGTACCATTGATCTTCGTGAACAGCGGCTGACCGACGTGCTCGGCCTGGCGATCGATCGCACCAAAGTCGAGGAGATTCTCACCCGTCTCGGCCTGCATATCGACAAGTTGCTCAAGGATGGCTGGCGTATCAGTGTTCCCAGTTTCCGTCCCGACATCACTATCGAGGAAGATCTGATCGAGGAAGTGGGCCGGATCTTCGGTTACAACAACCTGCCGGTGACTGAGCCTACAGGTTCCCTTGGCCTGGTTGCCCGGGAAGAGGCCAAACGGCCGGTATCGGCCATCCGCAATTATTTCGTCGCCCAGGGGTACCAGGAAGCGGTTACCTACAGCTTCGTGGATCCCAAGGTTCAGAAGCTGGTAGACCCGGAGCGTGATGGTATTGCCCTGGCCAACCCCATCTCGGCGGACCTGTCGGTGATGCGCACCACGCTCTGGAGTGGCCTGCTCAAGACCGTCGCCTACAACCAGAATCGGCAGCAGCCGCGTATCCGGCTGTTCGAGACCGGCCTGCGCTTCGAGCAGAACGATGAGCGCATCGATCAGCAGCCCATGCTGGCCGGCGTCGTGGTCGGTGGCCAGTATCCGGAAAACTGGGCAAACGGTCGCAGAACCGCGGACTTCTTTGATGTAAAAGGGGAATTAGAAGGCCTGTTCCGATTGCTGGGTATTGATGTCCAATTCATCGCCAGCCAGCACCCGGCGCTGCACCCCGGCCAGACTGCCGAGCTGATGCGCGATGGCGAACATGTAGGCTGGTTGGGCACATTGCATCCACAAGTTCAGAAAAATCTGGAACTTAATGGCACGATCCTGATGTTTGAGCTATTCTTGAATTCGATCGTCACCGGATATGTGCCTAATTTCAAAGAAATTTCAAAATTCCCGGAAGTTCGCAGGGATTTGGCTATCATTATCGGGAGCGATGTAGCGTTCGCCGATGTGGAGCGTGTAGCCAGGAAGCATGCCGGTGAGCGTCTGACAGCGCTGCGTGCGTTCGATGTGTATGAAGGGGAAAGTCTGGGTGAGGGCAACCGAAGCCTGGCCCTGAGCCTGTTCTGGCAGCATCCCGAACGCACCTTGAATGAGGACGAAGTGCATTCGCTCTTCACGGGTGTCATTGATGCCTTGAAAGAAGAGTTGGGGGCAACACTGAGGAGTTGACAGATGGCGGCTTTGACGAAAGCGGAAATGGCGGAGCGCTTGTACGAGGAATTGGGCCTGAACAAGCGGGAAGCCAAGGAAATGGTGGAAGCTTTCTTCGACGAGATCAGAGGCGCACTCAGCCATAATGAACAGGTGAAGTTGTCCGGATTCGGCAACTTCGACCTTCGGGACAAGAAACAGCGACCGGGACGGAATCCGAAAACCGGTGAAGAGATCCCGATCAGTGCACGGCGTGTTGTTACGTTTCGACCCGGACAAAAACTAAAACAGAAAGTGGAAGCGTATGCTGGAACCCAGTCATAACAACGAGCTCCCGGCAATTCCCGGGAAGCGTTACTTCACCATCGGTGAGGTGGCGGATCTCTGTGA
>JABURI010000118.1 GCA_014762755.1 Marinobacter sp. | reverse complement strand
GCTAAGGGATGAGTTTCCTCGATTATTTCAGGAGCAAGAAAAACGCCAGCGCCAGCGTCGCCAAGGAGCGATTGCAGATCATCGTGGCCCACGAGCGCGGCCAGCGGGAGCAGCCGGACTACCTGCCGCAGCTTCAGCAGGAGTTGCTGGAGGTAATCCGCAAATACGTGCAGATTTCCGATGACATGGTTCAGGTCGAAGTTGACCGCAATGAACGCTGTTCGGTGCTGGAGCTGAACGTCACGCTACCGGAAAATTAGCCTTGCCCCGCTACCAGCGGGCAAAGTGATCTTCCATGAGTCCCCGTAGTCCTGCTACGGGGATTTTTGTTCCCGCCTCGTCAATAACCGTGCCGGTGAAGGTGCCCACATACTGGCGGAAGTTCGACGCCAGGATGCCCGCATTCAGCTTCTCCCTCCGCACTCCCGCCGGCACAAAGCGCAGATCCACCCGCCCATCCGTCGTCGTTACATGCCAGTCACTGCCGGCCTGGTAGCGGTCGAACTCAAACCGGGCCGCATCCAGCTTTGAACAGATACCATTGAACCACAGGGCATTCTCGGTCATGCCGGTTTCGTTGACGCCGGCGGCCAGATTGAGCCCGAATGACCGTCCATCTGCGAGCACGCCGGCAATCGACGCCCAGTTCCAGGCGGTTTCCCGGCGCATGAAACCACAGCTCCAGTCGATGGCGCCCCGGGCGTTATCGTCGCAGCGCCAGATCTGGTGATCCCAGCGGATTTCCCCCTCCACTTTCAGACCGGCGGATTTGCGGGTAAAGACCCAGCCGTTGTAACCCGCGGGGCAAACCAGTCGCAGCGGATTACGCTCCTCGCGCAACTCCAGATCGACAGCAATGCCTCCCGGCGCCGACACGGACACATTCCGCCCGCCGGTCGCCGGCGCGATATGGAGATCCACATCCCTTTTCTGGAACCTGGCCAGACCATGTTCCGGGTATGGCTCAAGGTGGGTTCCCATTGCCAGCGGCTGCAGGAACGATTGCTCAAGCAGGGTGCCGGACTCGAAATCGTAGAGATAGAAAAAACCGTTTCCCACCAACTTGAGATCCACCAGGGCCATGCCGAAAACCCACCCCGGGCTCATGACGCTGATGAACTGGAACTGGTTGAACCGCCACCGGCGGGCCAGCCGGGATCGGGGGCGATCCATGACCGAACGCAGGTCATAATCCAGGTAGTTAATGGTGTCTACCGGTTCAGGCAGCACGCCCGCCGGGACTCGTCCCTTGCCGTCAATCAGCTTTTTCATGGTCATCGCAGTCGTCAGATCAGGCCAATTCGCGGGACCATCCGCCAGTGGAGTTACCTGGTTCACAATCCCCTGTGTTCGTACCTTTGCCGGCCTCCGGCCCATGCTAGACTCGGCGGCACTGTCTTAAAGGAAGTGTACTCTATGAGAAGTCCAAGAGCCCATGGGTTTGCAGGCCGGAGCACTATCATTGCCGGGATGGCCTGTATCTGGATGCTTGTCGCCCTGAGCACCGCCAGCGCGGCGGCGGGACTGCCCGATGAGGAGGCCGCGGATTGGGAGTTGCGCACGGAAGCCGATAATATCCGGATCTACACTACCGGGCAGCCAGGATCGAAATTCCAGGCATTCAAAGCGGTCGCGACGCTCGATGTTCCCATCGAAAACCTGATGGCAGTGATGATCAACCCGGTCTCCTGCACTGAATGGGTCCATAACTGCAGTGAGTCCTACGCCTTCGGCAACGGTGATTTCCACGACCGCTACGCCTACTCGGTGAACGATATGCCCTGGCCGGTGGCGGATCGGGATTACGTGTTGCGCATCCGCACCCGGGGCGATCGGGAGTCCGGCGAGGTCATCATGGACCTGAACGCCACGCCTGACTTGCGGGCCCAAAGCAACAACCGGATCCGGGTGGATCGCTCGGACACGCTCTACCGGTTTATCCCCGAGGGGGACAGCACCCGCATGATCTGGGTGCAGCACACCGATCCCAACGGTGCGTTACCTGGCTGGCTGGTAAACTCCTTGCTGGTGGACATTCCGGTGCGCTCCATGCAGGCACTGGAAGCAGTCGCCCGTAAGCCCCGCTACCAGGGATTCGAACTGGTCTGGGACAACGAGGGCAAACTGGTTGATGTGGCGCCCTCGGATTCATAAGGGGGTGACGCACCCCACAACACGCGCTAAGCTTTACCGAAAAGGACAGCAACAGGCAGGCTTCGCCAGATGACCGTTCTCGCCTACGAGATCATGACCCCCAGCATCAAGGCCGTACCCCAGAACTGGACCATGGACCGTCTGGCCCGCTTTCTCACCGATAACGAAATCACCGGCAGCCCCGTGACCGATGACAATGGGGAAATCGTCGGCATTGCCACCCTCAAGGACATTACCGAATTCCGCTGGAATGCCAGTCGCTCGGACACCGACCCCCGGCTGACGCCGGAAGAAGAGGTCGAGGCCCGGCGTCTGCGCATGGCCATTTTCGAGGAGATGGGCAAGGTACCGGTGGAAGTCCGCGATATCATGACGCCCATTGTTTTATCCGTTGACGAGCAGACGCCGGTGCGAGACATTGCCAATATCATGATGCGTGAGCACCTGCACCGGATTTTTGTCACCAGCGATTCAAAAATCACTGGTATCATAACCACTTACGACATGCTCAAACTGATTTCCGACAAGGAACTGACGCAGCGCTGCGCCGAGAACGACTGAGCCACCAGAGAGGTAGCCTCCCCTATGCCAAGAGCACCGCAAGCTCGGAAGAAGATGTACGTCCTCGACACCAATGTCCTGATCCACGACCCCAACGCCCTCCTCAACTTCGAAGAACACGACGTCATTATCCCGATGACCGTCCTGGAAGAGCTGGACAGCCTGAAGTCCGGTAAGCAGACGGTCGCTGCCGATTGCCGCCAGGCCATCCGCAACATCGACAAGGTCCTGGGCGATGCCACCCCGAAGGAAATCGAGAAGGGCGTGCCCATCGTGCGGGGCAAGAAAGCCGCGCCCCTGGGCAAGCTGCTGATCCTGATGAGCACCGAGCACCTCGAGTCCCACTCACTGCCCGAACACCTGAACGACAACAAGATCATCAATACCCTGGCTGCCCTCCAGAACCGGCACAAGTCCCGGGACATCATCCTGGTGAGCAAGGACATCAACATGCGCCTGAAGGCGCGGGGGTTCGGGGTCGAGGCCCAGGACTACCACAACGACCAGCTGCTGGATGACATCGACCTGCTGCCCAAGGGCTACCACGAGTTCAGCAACTCCTTCTGGGACAACATCGAGAAGGTGGAAACCGTGCAGCGGGAGGGGGTTACCGAACACATCCTGCGCCGGGAAGGGCCCCTGGCAAAGATCAACATCAACGAATTCGTGCTCGATGAGCTGGGTTTTGTCGGCAAGGCGGTGGACCTGGACGAGGAACGCATCATCATCCGCGACCTGCACCAGCATGACCTGATGAACGAGGAAGTCTGGGGCCTGGTACCCCGGGACATCTACCAGGCCATCGCCCTTAACCTGCTGCTGGACCCGGATGTGCACATGGTCAACCTGACCGGCTCGGCCGGTTCGGGCAAAACCATTCTGGCCCTGGCCGCGTGCATCGAGATGACCGTGGCCAGCAAGCTGTACAAACGCATCATTGCCACCCGATCCACCCAGGGCCTGGACGAGGACATCGGTTTCCTGCCAGGCACCGAAGCGGAGAAGATGGAACCCTGGCTAGGGGCCATCGTGGACAACCTGGAGGCCCTGCACGAGGACGACGAGAACATGACCGCCTCGGTGGACTACATCCTCAGCAAGGTGCCTCTGCACTTCAAGTCGATGAACTATATCCGGGGCCGAAGCTTCCAGCACAGCCTGATCATCATTGACGAGTCCCAGAATCTGACGCCACACCAGATCAAGACCATCATCACCCGGGCAGGCAACGGCTCGAAGGTGATCTGCCTGGGCAACCTGGCGCAGATCGATACGCCGTACCTGAGCGCCCTGAGTTCCGGCCTGACCTACATGACCGAGCGCTTCAAAGGCTTCCGGCACGGCGCTCATGTACACCTGCAAGGCGTGCCCCGTTCGGTCCTCGCGGAATACGCCGAAGCCAATCTCTGAGTTGTCACCTGTTGACCCTGGCGACCTGCGCCAGGGTCGATCCTGCCATCGCCGGCTGTTTGTTATCGAATTAATGTGATCCCTATCTCAAACGTGACACATCGTAATAACAAACGACAAAGGCGATACCATGCGAAACCTCATCCTGTTCACCCTTGCCGGACTGTCGGCAGCGGTCCTCAGTGGCTGTGGTGGTTCTTCCGAGAACGCCGCGACCGAAGTCCAGAGCCAGCAGAAAGAGCCGGTCGTCAGCAGCTCCAACCCGACCCACTATAAACGTCCCCTGCCGGACAGCATCGCAGAACAGGTGGCAGCCAGCTGTTCCGAGGGCACCGACCTGACCGGTGGCCGGAGCTATCGGGTACAGATGCCCTCGCGGGTCGACGGCGCGGCCGTCGTGTTCCAGGTATTCGAACCCACCCAGTTTGACTGTCAGACCCGTCACCCCCTGATTCTTCAGGGACACGGTTTCAGCGGTTCCCGCTCAACCGAGGCGGGCAGCGACCCGCTGGCTCCCATCGAGCCCCTGATTGATGCCGGTTACACCGTCATCAGCATCGACCAGCGCGGCCATGGCGAAAGCGGCGGCACTATCCGGGTCATGGATCCGGATCTCGAGGGACAGGACCTGGTGCAGATCGTGGACTGGGCCGAAGCCAACCTGGACTATCTCAAGTACGAGCGAGACAACCTGCTACTTGGTGGCATCGGTGGCAGTTACGGCGGCGGCTTCCAATACCTGCTGTACAACGTCGATCCGGACCAGCGCATGGATGCCATGGTGCCCCA
>JABURI010000092.1 GCA_014762755.1 Marinobacter sp. | reverse complement strand
GTCATCAAAATCCAGCAGCAGACGAAGGGGGTTCTGGCTCATGCAGTGTCCTGGTGGCAAATTCGGTCAGTGATGCTTTGCTGTTAGCATATAGGCAATCCCGATCCTGATACCAGCCAATGGAAGCCCATGCCCCACCACCTGATGAATCTGCGCCATGTACCCGATGACGAGGCCGAAGAGATCCGGGCCCTGTTCGATGAACACGGTGTTCGCTATTACGAGACGCCCCCGAGCCGCTGGGGTATCAGCATGGGGGGCTTCTGGGTGCACGATGATGATGAGGCCGCCCGGGCCAGGGCCTTGCTTGAGGAATACCAGAGGCAGCGGCAAGATCGGCAGCGGGAGGATTTCCAGGCCCGCCAGGCCAGGGGCGAAGTGGGTTTCTGGCACAGCTTCCGTCAGAAGCCGGTGACCATCATTGCCGCCCTGGTCGCCATCCTGGTGATCCTGGCCCTCACCCTCGCGCCTTTTGTTCGTCTCGGTTAGTGTCCCGTCCCGGTAATTCGCTGACCGGGCCGGCGGCCATAGCGGGCGAGGAACTCGGTTGCCTGCTCCACCGCGTTGCCGGCGGTCAGGAAACTGGTGATGTGGCCTCTCAGGTGCATCAGATAGAATTCGGAATGCACCCCGTTTTCCAGCAGGGCCTTATGGAAGTCCTCCGCCTGATCTGGTGGTACCAGCATGTCCAGATTGCCGTGGAACAGGAAGAAGGGTGGCGCGTCGGAGCTGACATGGGCAATGGGTGAGGCCAGCCGGTAGGTCTCCGGCTTCTCCTGCTCGGTGCCCCCCAGGAACTGGCGGATCAGCCGCCCCGAATCGAACCGGCGCAGGTCGCTGGGGATGCCGCCGGCGACCACCGCAATCGGCCGGGTCCCGGGTCCGCCATGGGGTTCGCTCAGGGGATGCCCGGGTTCGCTGGTCAGAGCCAGCAGGCTGACCAGGTGAGCGCCGGAGGAGAACCCGAAGGCACTGATGGCATCCGGATCAATCCGGTAGTCAGCGGCATGCACGCGCAGCCAGCGCATTGCTACCTGCAGGTCCTGGAGCTGCGCCGGGAAGGTGTACGCCGGCGCAAAGCGGTAATCGATGTTCATCACCGCGAAACCGCGCCCGGCCAGTTCCTCGGCAATCCAGGTCATATCCTCCCGGGAGCGCCGCTCCCAGCCCCCGCCGTGGACCAGCAGCACCGCTGGCGCCGGGCCGGGCCCTTCCGGCAGATAGAGGTCTGCCAACAGCGCTTCCGGCCAGTCCTCCGGAGAAAAACGGAGCGCCTGACGCACTTCGAAGTCGGTCTCCGGCAACGCGACCGGCTCCTGGCGTGCGTTGTCATGGCTGGCGCACCCGGCCAGCACAAGGCCGCCAAGGATCAGGGCGGCCAGGTTTGCGCTCCAGCGTTGTCTCACCGCAGGGCTCCTGTGTTTGTTACCTGTCAGGACAATTTACGAGCGATTCGGAGCTGCGGATGCGCCCCTTCGCCCGGTTGATCCTGTCCGGATCCCCTGACAGTGTCCGGAACCGGAGACAGGTGCGGCCGGCGGCGTGGCTGTCGGCTCTGGGCCATGATAGAGCTTCCGATTGTCCGGAAATCCGGAAGCACTCCTGTGTGTCATCTCTGATTTGCCCTGGAAAAGATATAAAAATCAGCTAGTTGTTGTTTTGGCACAGGATCCGCATGGCACCGGCAGAGGCGGCGGAACTGCCGTCCTCGGGTTTGCCAACAACAACAAACAGGGAACGATTATGAAACGATTCACGCTCTGCGCCTTGATCGGCGCTTCGGGGATTGCTGTGGCTGCGCCACCGTTCAACGAACGCCCGGAGTTCCTTCAGGGACCTGTCCAAAGCACCTGGTACGACGGTGTCACCAACGATCTTCTGACCGCGGGCCTGGGGGCGTCAGGACTCCAGAACCCGACACCCCCCGCCTTCGACGATGCCCTCAACCCGACACCGGCCGAGCTGCGACGACTGGCGATCTACAACAACTACCGGGCGCTGGTGAATACCGTACCCGGCGGTGGTTACGGTACCTTTTTCGGCCCCGCGGTGGGCAGCGACGGCGACGGTCTGATCGGGGGCGATGAATATCTGGCCTACATGACGGTGCCGGGCAGTGACGTTCCGGTGACTGTGATGGCCCAGGTACCGGATAGCTTCGATCCTGGCCGGCCTTGCCTGGTGACCGCGCCCTCCTCGGGCTCCCGGGGTATCTACGGAGCCATTGGTACCGCCGGAGAATGGGGCCTCAAGAAGGGGTGTGCGGTGGTCTATACCGACAAGGGTACGGGAACCGGCGCTCACAACCTGGCCACCGACACGGCGCAACGAATCGATGGCACCCTGACCGGGGACGATGAGCCGGTCCAGTTCCGGACAGATCTTTCCGATCAGGAACGTGCGCAGTTCGATACGGCCTGGCCGGACCGGTTTGCCTGGAAACATGCCCACTCGGAGGCCAACCCCGAGGCGGATTGGGGCCGGCATGTGTTGCAGTCCATCGAGTTCGGCTTCTATGTGCTCAACGAGCGGTATGGTCGGGCCCTGGGTAACGGTGAAACCCTCGCAACCATCCGGCCCCGCAACACCCTGGTGATCGCCTCCAGTGTGTCCAATGGCGGAGGCGCCTCGGTGCGGGCCGCGGAACTGGATGACCACGGCCTGATCGACGGCGTGGCCGTGTCCGAACCCAATCTCAACCCGACCGTGGATCGCAGTTTCACCATTCGCCAGGGCGACGGGCCGGCGATCACTGATCACAGCCGGAGCTTGCTGGACTACACCACGGCGTTGGCGGTCTATCAGGGCTGCGCCAATCAGGCGCCCGGGATCCGGGAGCAGGCGCCGCTGAATACCCTGTTCAATCCGACCGCCGTGGGCGAAAACATCTGTCAGTCGCTGGCCGCCAAGGGGTTGGTGACCGGCGTGACTGTCCAGGAGCAGGCCGCCGATGCCCTGCGAATTCTCAACGAGGACTTCGGTATCCAGCCCGAACAGAACCTGCTGGCGCCGGTGCACTTCGGCCTTTCCGTGGCCCAGAGCATTGCCATGACCTACGCCAATGCCTATGGTCGCGCGGGCGTCGAGGATCGGGTTTGTGGTATCAGCCTGGCGGCCACGGACGCCTCCGGTGCGGTTACGCCCCTGTCCCCGACCGGTGAGGCGGCGCTGTTTGCCACCAGTAACGGCATTCCTCCCACCGGTGGCGTGAATCTGGTCAATGACGGTGCCGTCGGTCAGCCGACGTTGCTGGCAGCGAGTATTTCGGCGAGCTCCGGGCTGGCGGACCACGGCCTGGATTCGCTCCTGTGCCTGCGTGCGCTCGCCACCGGTCGCGATCCGGTCACCGGCGATCCGCTGACCGGCGAACAGGCGATGTGGGCCGATCGCATAGCCGAAGGCATATCGGCGGTCCGGACTTCCGGTGATCTGCAGGGCAAGCCGGCGGTGTTTGTGACGGGCCGGGCCGATGCCATTTTGCCCATCAATCACACTTCCCGCCCCTACGTCGGCCTCAACCGCCGGGTCGAGGGCAAGCACAGCGGCCTGCGTTACTACGAAATCCTCAATGCCCACCACCTGGATGTGCTAAATGGTTTCCCCGGCATTGCCGAACACTACGTGCCTTTGCATCACTATTATTTCCGGGCGCTGGACCTGGTGTGGGAACATCTGACGAACAAACGCCCGTTGCCGCCAAGCCAGGTGGTCCGAACCGTGCCCCGAGGCAGCTTGGGCACACCACTGAGCGAGGAAAACCTGCCCGGGATCAGTGCCGAGCCCGCCCCGGAGGACCGGATCCTCTTTACCGGCAGCCAGCTCCGGATTCCCGAGTAATGCCTCCATTCCTTGCCCCGGCCCTGTGCCGGGGCTTCACCCGTTTGCCCCTTTTCGGGGGTGGTCATATACTCTCGGCGAGGTGTCCGGTTTTCCGGATACCCGGGTGCTGTTGTAATGATCAAACCTGAAAGCGGTGGTGCACACTCCATGACACAGTTGTTTGGCGACCGGAGCCGGCGCGGGTTGACCTGCGAACTGATCGAGGCGCTGTTTCCCATGTTTGAGGAAGCCAGTGCCGGTGCCATCGCCGTGGACCGGGAGGCCCGGATAACCTGGATCAATCAGAGTTACGCCCAGTTGCTGGGACTGGGCGACGTTGCCGATGCCATAGGCAAACCGGTACGGGTCGTGATCCCCCATACCCGCATGCCGGAAGTGGTGGAGACCGGAAAGCCGTTGCTGCTGGACATCATGGAGCATGACCAGCAGCAACTGGTGGTGACCCGCATGCCGTATTATGACGACGACGGTGAGCTGGTCGGCGCCGTGGCCTTTGTCCTCTACGATGACCTGCAGCCCCTGACCCCGCTGGTCAGCAAGTACCGCCGGCTGCATCAGGATCTGGCCGCGGCGCGCAAGGCACTGGCAAAGAAAGCCCGGGGCACCCGCTACAGTCTGGGGGATTTTGTTGGCGCCAGCCCCGCCGCGCTGGAAGTGAAACGGCGGGCCCGCCTGGCCGCCGGACGGGAGATGCCGGTGTTGCTGCTCGGTGAGACCGGCACCGGCAAGGAAGTGTTGGCGCAGGCTATCCATACGGTGTCCGCGCGCACCGACAAGCCCTTCGTGGGTGTCAACGTGGCGGCGATTCCCGACAACCTCTTGGAGGCGGAATTCTTCGGGGTGGCTCCCGGCGCCTATACCGGCGCGGACCGGCGCACCCGCGAAGGCAAGTTCCAGCTGGCCAATGGCGGCACCCTGTTCCTGGACGAGGTGGGCGATATGCCCCTGCCACTGCAGGCCAAGCTGCTGCGGGCCCTGCAGGAGGGAGAAATCGAGCCCCTGGGTTCCAACAAGGTCGTGCCCGTGGATGTGCGGGTGATTGCCGCCACCAGCCGTAATCTGGAAGAGATGATTGCCGAGGGCAGTTTCCGATCGGACCTGTATTACCGCCTCAACGTGCTGGAAATTCCCATCCCGCCGCTGCGGGACCGTCTGGCCGATCTTGGCGTGCTGTGTGAGGCGTTGCTCGAGGATATCGGTGACGGCCTGGATGTTCGGGGCGAGATCACCGATGCCGGGGTATCAGCGCTGGCCGGTTACGACTGGCCCGGCAACATCCGGGAATTGCGCAACGTGCTGGAGCGGGCCCTGACCATGGGCGAGGAGGGCGGCCAGCTGGACGCTGATGCCATCTTCAAGGTGCTCCCCCGCAACGGAACCCGCTCGTTGTCGGCCCTGACCCCGCGTCCGGTCCGGCCCCTGGGACAGACCATGGCGGAAGCCGAGGCCCAGGCCATCGAGGAGGCCCTTGTGGCGGCCCGTGGCAACCGGACCCGTGCCGCCAAGCTGCTCGGCATCTCCCGCTCGGTACTCTACGAAAAGCTCGCCAAAATGTCCTGATTTCCGGACGACTGTCCTGGTCTCCGTACAAATACCTACGACCCCGGTCTTAATATGTCCGGTGTGCCGGACGATTTTCTCCTTGCAGATTTCGATGGTATCTCGTAACTAATTGAAAAGGTAAGGTTATTTTGATCTGGCACGGCCCCTGCTATGCCTTGGCTGCAGGACGTCAGAACAACGCAGACAACAAGACTGACGCCCCATTGTTGGACCCGGACTTTCACCTTCGTCTGTCTGTTCCTGCGTTGTCTGACCTACTCAGATCAGGCCCTCCACAGCGGTATTCCGCAGGGCCATACACAACAACAATGCAAGGAGACTTGCCAATGAAACTTTTCAAGGCTCTCACTGGTGTGGCCGGTGCGATCGCTCTTACCACGGGCTCCGCGTTTGCCGACGATCTGCGCTGGAAAATGCCCGTAGCCTTCGCTACCAACCTTCCGGGCCTCGGCTCCCCCGCAGCCTGGGTCGCAGATAATCTCACCACCGCTTCCAATGGCAGCATCCAGGTCCGTGTCTATGAGCCCGGCAAGCTGGTTCCGCCGTTCGATATCCTGCAGTCTGTCTCGGACGGCAAGGTATCCGCTGGTTATACCTGGATCGGCTACGACCAGGGCAAGGTGCCGGCGATTCCATTGTTTGCCGCCGTGCCGTTTGGCATGAAGCCACCGGCCTACATTGGCTGGTATTACTTCGGTGGTGGTCATGAATTGCTTCAGGAAACCTATGCCAACAAGGGCTTCAATGTGCACGCACAGCTGTGCGGCATCATCGGACCAGAAACGGCAGGTTGGTACGCCGAGCCTATCGAAACACTGGAAGACTACGAAGGCCTGAAGATCCGTTTTGCTGGCCTGGGTGGCAAGGTCCTCGAAAAACTGGGTGCGTCTGTCACCATGATGCCCGGCGGCGAGCTTTACCAGGCGCTGGAAAAAGGCACCATTGATGCCACCGAATTCTCCATGCCCGCCATTGACCAGATCCTGGGCTTCAATCAGGTCGTCAAGTACAACCTGTTCCCGGGCTGGCACCAGCAGTTCACCGCCCAGTACATGCTGATCAACCAGGACGAGTGGGATCGCGCCACCGAAGCCCAGAAGGCGTTGGTTGAGGCTTCCTGCACGGCGGCCACCACCCGTGGTCTGGCCGAAGGCGAGTACAAGAACGGCAAGGTTCTGGCCGAGTTCCAGGACAAGGGCGTTCAGGCCGACCAGATTCCCCGCGAGGTTCTGCTGAAGCTGCAGGAAGTCACCCAGGAAGTACTTGAGGAAGAAGCGTCCAAGGATGCCGACTTCAAGCGTGTATACGAAAGCCAGCAGGAGTTCATGGAATCCTACAAGGTGTGGGATACCCGCGCCTATGTTCCGGCGGACCTCTGAGGTTCGGGTCTGACCCTGGGCACCGGAAACAGTTCCGGTGTTCACTGATCAAGTCTGGATGGCCCTGCGGGGCCATCCTTGTTTCACGACAGGCTTTCTGAACGAGGAACTCATGTATGGCAGTGTCTGATAAAGGCTCACCGCCCGATGTCCATGCATCGGCGTCGGACGCCGGTCAATTTATTCATCATCACACGGAGTTTCCGACCACCCGGCTCAGCCGGGCTTTGGACGCTGTGATTTCTGCAATAGGCAAGAGCGCTTCCTGGCTTTGGGTAGTGGTCACCGGTGTGATCATCTACGCAGTGGTGGGTCGTTATGCCTTTGGTATGGGTTCGGTGACTCTGGAGGAAGTCCAGTGGCATCTGGCTGGTGCGGGCTGGTTGTTGGGACTGGGCTATACCCTGGTAACCGATGATCATGTCAGGGTGGATGTGATCCATGAACGCCTGTCGCTCAAAGGCCAGGCCTGGATTGAACTGTTCGGTCTGGTGTTCCTGCTGTTGCCGTTTCTCGGACTGGCAGTCTACGAAATGATCCCCTACGCCATCAGTTCCTGGGAACAGGGCGAGACCAGCCAGGCGCCGGCCGGGCTTCCGTATCGCTGGATCCTCAAGGGCATTCTGGCACTGTCTTTTGTGCTCCTTATTATCGCGGCCCTGTCCCGTCTGCTCAAAGTCACTGCCCTGCTTTTCGGCTTTCCGAAGCCAATCCGGGTCGAGTCCGGTGAGAACAAGAAAGAGGATGCGTCCTGATGGAGCTTGAAACCCTTTTCGTAATCGGCATGTTCCTCACCTTCGGGGCGCTGTTGATGACCGGCTATCCGGTGGCGTGGGTGCTGGGTGGCACCGCGGTTATCTGGACCGTTGTCGGTGTTGTTGCTGTTGAGAATTTCGGTGCCAATCTCTGGTTTGATTATCCGTCTTCGATGGGGCTTGTTCCCGAACGAATATGGAAGGTGGTAAGTAGCGAGACCCTTGTGGCCCTGCCCATGTTTATTTTCATGGGCATCATGCTGGACCAGTCCGGTGTGGCTGAGCGTCTGATGAACAGCATGGTCAAGCTATTTGGCGCCGTTCGCGGCGGCTACGCAGTAACCGTGATTGTCATTGGCGTACTGCTGGCTGCGACTACTGGCATCATTGGTGCCTCTGTGGTGTTGCTGGGCATGCTGTCCCTGCCTGTAATGATGGAGAACAAGTACGACAAGGGATTTGCCGTTGGTACGGCCTGTGCCACCGGGACCCTGGGTATTCTGATTCCTCCTTCCATCATGCTGGTGCTGATGGCTGACCGCCTGGCGGTTCCCGAGGCATCCGTCGGTGATCTGTTCATGGGCGCATTCTTTCCCGGCCTGATGCTGGGCGCCATGTACGTTGCCTACGCCATCATCCGTCCCATGCTGCAACCGAACATTGCACCGGTGCCGGCGGGCACTGAAAAAGTGAGCTGGAGTGTTGTCTGGGACGTGGCCAAGGCCGTTGTGCCGACCGCCGCGCTGATTCTGGGCGTGTTGGGGTCGATCTTTGCAGGTATTGCAACGCCAACGGAGGCATCCGGTGTGGGCGCACTGGGCGCTCTGCTGTTGGCCCTGATGTCAGGTCGCCTGAACCTGAACGTGCTCAACTCCTCCATGCAGCAGACCACCCGAACGGCTGCGTTCATCTTTGCCATCTTCCTGGGTGCAACGGCGTTCTCTGTTGTTCTGCGCGGTCTGGGCGGCGACCGGGTAATTGAAGACGCCCTGCTTGGGCTGCCTTTCGGGCCTTACGGTGTGGTTCTCGCCATCCTGTTCGGTGTCTTCCTGCTGGGCTTCTTCCTGGACTGGGTCGAGATCACCCTGATCATCCTGCCCCTGGTGGCTCCGGTAGTGCAGCAGCTCGGTTTTGATCTGGTGTGGTTCACTATCCTGTTCGCCATGTGCCTGCAGACTTCGTTCCTGACGCCGCCGGTTGGCTTCGCACTGTTCTACATTAAAGGGGTGGCGCCGCCGGAAATAAAGGTGACGGATATATACCGGGGCGTGGTGCCGTTCATCATCATTCAGTTGGCAGCACTGGCGATCGTCTTCCTGGTACCGGAGATTGCAACCTGGCTGCCGAGCGTGGCTTACGATTAAGGAGAAAACAACAATGCGTCTGGAAAATCGGATTGCCCTGATTACCGGGGCCGGCCGGGGTATTGGCCGGGCCATCGCCGAAGCTTATGGTCGAGAAGGTGCCAAAGTCGCCGTGGCAGACCTGACACTGGAGACTGCGCAGGAAACGGTGACTGCCATTGAGCAGGCCGGAGGCACGGCCATCGCGCTTGAAATGGATGTCACCGATGAGGATGCAGTTGACGTAAACGTCAATAATGTGGTTAAACAGTGGGGTGGTCTGGATATCGCTATTGCGAACGCCGGTATCCAGCACATCGACCCGGTGCACAAGCTTGCTTATTCCGACTGGAGTAAGGTCATGAATGTGCATCTCGATGGCGCATTCCTGGTGACCCGCGCGGCACTGAAGCACATGTATGAAAGCGGCGGTGGCACCATGCTGTACATGGGCTCGGTGCACTCGCTGGAAGCCTCCCCTTTGAAGGCGCCCTATGTGGCGGCCAAGCACGGCATGCTGGGGCTTTGCCGGGCGGTGGCGAAGGAGGGTGCCGAGCACGGGGTGCGTAGCAACATCATCTGCCCCGGATTCGTGCGCACGCCCCTGGTGGACAAACAGATTCCGGAACAGGCCAAAGAGCTGGGCATTTCCGAACAGGAAGTGATCAGCAAAGTCATGTTGAAGAACACTGTGGACGGGGAATTCACCACCCTGGAAGACGTGGCGGAGCTGGCCGTTCACCTGGCCGCCTTCCCGTCCGCTGCACTGACCGGCCAGTCCATCGTGGTCAGTCACGGCTGGCATATGCAGTAACACTCAGGAGAGACGGATGAGCAATCAAGAACAATCACCGGTAGTCTGGTCTCCCACGGAAGACACCCTGACACACTCCCGCATGGGCCGATTCAAGGCCTGGCTGGAACAGCAGGGCTTCGGTCCGTTTGCCGACTACCATGCCCTGCACCAGTGGTCGATCACCGAGCTCGACACCTTCTGGCAGAAGGTCTGGGACTACTGTGGCCTGGTCTGCGACACCCCCGCGGACAAGGTGCTGGGCAAGCGGGAAATGCCCGGCGCCGAGTGGTTCCCGGGCATGAAGCTGAACTTTGCCGCCAACCTGCTGCGGCTGGCGGACGGTGACCATGCCGGCCACGAGGCCGTGGTGGCTTACTGCGAAACCCGCCCGGTACTGCGCAAGACCTACGCCGAACTGAAAGCCGACGCCGGCGCTCTCGAAGCCTTCCTGCGCAGCAAGGGCATCGGTCAGGGCGACCGGGTAGCCGGGGTGGTTACCAACGGCTACGAAGCCCTGGTGGGCATGCTCGCCACAACCAGCATGGGTGCGATCTGGAGCTCGGCATCACCGGACTTCGGCATTGGTGCCATCCTCGACCGTTTCGGCCAGATTGAACCGGCGGCGCTGATCGTGGTGAACGGTTACGGATATGGCGGCAAGGTCTTCGCCCGCCAGCTGGACTTTGCCGGACTGATCGACGGCCTGTCTTCCCTCCGGTGTGTGGTCAGTGTCCAGCAGCTGCCGGACCAGGCCCCCATCCCCGGCCCCCTCGTCACCACCTGGGATGACGCCCTGGCAGCCGGTGCCGGCCAGGCGCCGAGCTTCACTCCGCTGCCGTTCAGTCATCCGGTCTACATCCTTTACTCCTCCGGCACCACCGGCAAGCCCAAGTGCATCGTTCACGGTGCCGGCGGTCTGCTGGTTAATCATGCCAAGGAACTGATGCTGCACGGTGACGTCGGCCCGGAAGACCGCTTCCTGTACTTCACCACCTGTGGCTGGATGATGTGGAACTGGCAGGCTTCGGCCCTGCTGACCGGTGCCGCCGTCATCACCGTCGATGGCTCCCCCGGTTACCCGAACCTCAACTTCCTCTGGGAAACCGTAGCCAAAGAGCGGGTCACCCACTACGGCACCAGCGCCCGTTTCATCGCGGGCTGCCGCAAAGCCGAACTGCAGCCGGCCAGAACCCTGGACCAGAGCCACCTGCGCGTGGTGTTTTCCACCGGTTCACCGCTGCTGCCGGAAGACTACGACTGGGTCTACACCGACGGCGCCCCGAACGTCCTGCTTGGCTCCATCGCCGGCGGTACCGACATCTGCGGCTGCTTCGTTGGCGCCACCCCGTTGCTGCCGGTACGCCGGGGCGAAATCCAGTGCCGCTTCCTCGGTGTGGACGCCGTTGCCTACGGCGACGACGGCCAACCGGTCAGCGACGGCCGCGGCGAACTGGTCTGTCGCCAGCCGATGCCCTCCATGCCGGTGTGTTTCTGGGATGACCCGAACGGCGAGCGCTACCAAGACGCCTACTTCAACACCTTCCCCGGGGTCTGGGCCCACGGCGACTTCATCGAGTTCACCGAACACGGCGGCGCCATCATCTACGGCCGCTCCGACGCCACCCTCAACCCCGGCGGCGTCCGCATCGGCACCGCCGAAATCTATCGCCAGGTGGAAACCATCCCCGAGGTCAAAGACAGCCTCGTGGTCGGCCGCCAGATCGAAGGTGACGTGGAAGTCGTCCTGCTGGTCGTCCCCGCCGACGGCCAGGACGTCACCGACGACCTGCAAAAACAGCTCAAAACCCGAATCCGCGAAGGCGCCAGCCCCCGGCACGTGCCCAAACACATCGTCCAGGTGCCGGACATCCCCTACACCCGTAGCGGCAAGAAGGTGGAGCTGGCGGTGGCCCGGCTGATCAACGGCTCGAAAAAAGCGGACAACCGGGATGCCCTGGGCAACCCGGAAGCCCTGGACCAGATCCGGGAGCGACTGGCTGAGGCGAACCTGCTGCCGGCGGAATAATCTGACTGGATAGCCGGTGGATTGTTGACAAACTGGCGTTCAGAAAAGGGGTTTTTGGGGCGCTTTGGTGTTAACTGTGCAGTCTGCCAAGCGGTGTGGGAAGGGGCGCCCGAAACTGTGCGGAGCCATGGATGGCGGAGCTCAAGCGTCACAGGGACGTGCCGAAGGAGCGGGTTTCGGGCGCCCCTTCCCACGCCGCGTCACTCCAAAGTTATAAAACTCATAATGTTAGAAAATTTCGTAAATTCCCGCCATTTCATCGTCCTGTAACCGAAGATCCGGCATTTTTAGTCCGTTCTAATACTAAGATCGTAACCAAAAATTACGAAAAAATGGTATCTTAGTAGGTCTATCAAAAGTTCCTAAATCAGTCATGGCACAGGCCGGACGTCCAAAAGACGCCTGACCCTGCAATGACCGTCCTGAACCCACCCAATAGCCTGAGGACGAAAATGACATCATCCAAAGCCAAGATTGTCTACACACTGACCGACGAGGCTCCCGCCCTCGCGACACGGTCACTGCTTCCTATCCTGGAAACCTTCGCCAAGCCGGCTGGTATCGACTTCGAAACCAGTGATATCTCTCTCGCGGCGCGTATCCTGGCAGCGTTCCCCGACTACCTCGAGGAAGACCAGCGGGTTCCGGATGCCCTGGCTGAATTGGGTGAGTACACCAAGGATCCGGACGCCAACATCATCAAACTGCCGAACATCTCTGCGTCCATTCCCCAGCTTCGGGCAGCCATCCGGGAACTGAACGAGCAGGGCTACAAGGTGCCTGAGTACCTCGAGCACCCGAAAACCGACGAAGAGAAGGAAATCCAGTCCCGCTACGCCAAGGTTCTGGGCAGTGCCGTCAACCCGGTGCTGCGCGAGGGTAACTCTGACCGTCGTGCCCCGACCGCGGTCAAGGCCTTCGCCCGCAAGCACCCGCACTCCATGGGTGAGTGGAGCCCCGCCTCCCGCACCCACGTTGCGCACATGCGCGGTGGCGATTTCTACTCCAGCGAGCAGTCCGTGACCCTGGACAAGGCCACCAACGCCCGCATCGTGTTCGAGAACAAGAAAGGCGAGCAGACCGTCCTGAAGTCCGACCTTCCGCTGCAGGAAGGCGAAGTGCTCGACGGCATGTTCATGAGCAAGAAGGCCCTGGTGAAGTTCTTCGAAGATGCCATCGAAGACTGCGAGAAGACCGGCGTCATGTTCTCCCTGCACGTGAAAGCCACCATGATGAAAATCTCCCACCCGATCGTGTTCGGTCACGCGGTGAAGGTTTTCTACAAGGAGCTGTTCGACAAGTACGGCGAACTGTTCCAGGAAATTGGTGTTAACCCCAACAACGGCCTGTCTTCGGTGATCGAGAAGATCAAGCAGCTGCCGGAGTCCAAGCAGGAACAGATCCAGGAAGACCTGCACGCCTGCTACGAGCACCGTCCGGAAATCGCCATGGTCGATTCCGTCAAAGGTATCACCAACCTGCACGTACCGAGCGACGTGATTGTCGATGCCTCCATGCCGGCGATGATCCGTAACTCCGGTAAAATGTGGGCCCGTGACGGCAAGCTGAAGGACACCAAGGCGGTGATGCCGGAGTCCACCTACGCCACCATCTACCAGGAAGTGATCAACTTCTGTAAGACCCACGGTGCTTTCGATCCCACCACCATGGGTACCGTGCCCAACGTCGGTCTGATGGCCCAGAAAGCCGAAGAGTACGGCTCCCACGACAAGACCTTCGAGATCAAGGAAGACGGCATTGTTCGCATCGTGGCGGAAGATGGCACCGTGCTGACCGAGCACAACGTCGAGCAGGGTGACATCTGGCGCGCCTGCCAGACCAAGGACCTGCCGATCCGTGACTGGGTCAAGCTGGCGGTCAGTCGTGCCCGTGCCACCGGCATGCCGGCGGTATTCTGGCTGGACGATGAGCGCGCCCACGACGCCCAGCTGATCAAGAAGGTCGAGACCTACCTGAAGGATCACGATACCGAAGGCCTGGACATTCGCATCATGTCTCCGGTCCGCGCCATCCGCTGGACCATGGAGCGCCTGATCCGCGGTCTGGATACCATCTCCGTGACCGGTAACGTCCTGCGTGACTACCTGACCGACCTGTTCCCGATCCTGGAGCTGGGTACCAGCGCCAAGATGCTGTCCATCGTGCCGCTGCTCAACGGCGGTGGCCTGTACGAGACCGGTGCCGGTGGTTCCGCGCCGAAGCACGTACAGCAGCTGATCCAGGAAAACCACCTGCGCTGGGATTCCCTGGGTGAGTTCCTGGCTACGGCTGTGTCCCTGGACGAACTGGGCGAGAAGCAGCACAACGAGCGTGCCCGTCTGCTGGGTCAGACCCTGGACAAGGCCACCGAGCGCCTGCTGGAGAACAACCAGTCCCCGTCCCGTGTGACTGGCGAGCTGGACAACCGTGGTTCCCACTTCCACCTGGCCCGTTACTGGGCGGAAGAGCTGGCCAAGCAGGATGAGGACAAGGATCTGAAGGAGTTCTTCACCAGGCTGTCCGCACAGCTGGAAGAGAACAAGGACAAGATCCTGGAGGAGATGACCGTGGTTCAGGGTCATCCGGCCGATATCGGTGGCTACTACCACCCGCCGATGGAGAAGGTCTGCGAGGTCATGCAGCCGAGCAAGACCCTTAACAAGATCCTCGAGGATGCCCGTGCATCCGTGAAGTGATCCCTCGGGAGGATGGCCGGGCAACTGCTCCGGCCAGCTGAGAGCAAGAAGCCCGGACAGCTCAGAGCTGCTCCGGGTTTTTTATTGCCTTGCCGTCAGTCCTCGTCCGGTTCCTCTTCAAAGCCCTTGCCGGTTTCGCCGGCACGGCGCAGCTGAATGAGAGTCAGTGGTGGCCCGACCAGCTCGAATATCACGGTGGCCCCGATGACCAGCGGCAGGACATAGCCCATTTCCGGAAACCGGTCCGTAGCCACCAGCGCAAGGCCCAGTGCGAGACCGGCCTGCGGCATCAGGCAGGCGCCGATGCGTTTGCGGGTATGGTGGTCCGAACCGGCCAGATAGCCACCGATCTGGCCCCCTGCCAGGCGGCCGACGATCCGGGCACCGACATAGGCCAGGCCCAGCGCGCCGAGGGTAGGCAGAGCGGACCACTCAAGCTGGTATCCCGCCATAAAGAAGAACAGTGCCAGGAAGGGCTCGGAAACCCCTTCAATGGAGCGGAAGGGGCGGACATGGTGGCGGGCCCTGTTGGCAACCACCACCCCCAAAGTCATGCAGGTCAGCAGGTAGGACAGTCCGAGCAGTCCGGCAAGGCCGGCCGCCACGAAAACGAAGCCGGCGGATTCCAGCAACATCGGTTCCCCCGGTCTCAGTCGGCCGGTCAGCCAGGCCATGGGCAATCCCAGTAAGAGCCCGAGCACAATCGATCCGCCGACCTCGGTGAAACCGTGCATCAGAGTGGCGGTGCCGGAGTGCGTATTGCCGGCCAACAGGCCGACGATGACCAGGGAAAGACTGAACAGAATGGCGCCCCAGGCGTCATCGATGGCCACTACCTGGTACACCAGCCGAGTCAGGGGGCCCCGCGCCCCGGCCTCCCGGAGCACGTCCAGGGTGGCGGCCGGTGCGGTCGCGGTGGCAATGGAACCCAGCAGAAGCGCCGCGGCACCGTTGCCCGTAATCAGCCACACAGCCAGGGCCACCGTGGCTGCGGTCACCAGAGTCACCGCAAGGCTGAGGATCAGCGCTTCCCGACCTTCAGCCAGATTCTTGACCGACATCCGCTCACCAAGCAGGAAACCAACCATGGCAAGGGTCAGCTGGGTAATCAGGGCAAAACTATGGTCGGTATCCTCAGGTAGCAGGGCAAGCATGTCCGGCCCGGACACGGCCCCGAGCAGCAACAACAGGGTAACCCGCGGCACATGAATCTTCTGACCCAGGCCATGGGCGGCCAGCGCCAGCAATAAAGTACCACCAATCAGTAGCAAATCCGTTGCGTGCTGCACTGGGGCCCCTTATTCCTGTTGCAGGTCGGTAAATTGGCCGGCGGTAAGCTGTGCCAGATCCTCCGGTGCCAGCTCGATTTCCAGCCCCCGGCGGCCGGCGCTGACATAGATGGTGTCGAAATTCCGGGCCGACTGGTCGATGAAAGTTTTCAGCCTCCGTTTCTGGCCAAGCGGGCTGACGCCACCGAGAACATAACCTGTGGCGCGCTGAACTTCCTGCTTGTCCGCCATGGTGGCCTTCTTGCCCCCGACAGCTTTGGCAATCAGTTTCATGCTGAACATGGCTGTCACCGGCAGCACCCCTACGACCAGCTCGCGGTTGTCCACCGAGGCGACCAGGGTCTTGAACACCCGGGCGGGATCGACACCGGTCTTTTCTGCTGCTTCGGTGCCGTAGCTTTCGCTGTTGGGGTCGTGGTCGTATTCGTGGATGCGGTAGGGAACCCTGGCTTTCTTCGCCACATTGATTCCGGGGGTCATGGCTGCTCCTGATCAGGTTTGCGGGACGACAGGCATTATGCTCGACTTATGGGGTCGGCGGGGCTATTTTCGTAAACATCCAGCACCGCTATCTGATAACAGGGTATCCATGGCTTCATC
The DNA here is from genome assembly GCA_014762755.1 of Marinobacter sp. Classification (GTDB taxonomy): domain Bacteria; phylum Pseudomonadota; class Gammaproteobacteria; order Pseudomonadales; family Oleiphilaceae; genus Marinobacter. Next base: position 25,370 of record JABURI010000092.1, on the reverse strand, counting down.
CGGTGTCGACAAACAGCGGAACAGGCGATTGTCCGATCACCGGGGCCCCGCCCGCCGGGCCCTGTGGGCGGCCGCAATCTATATTGCCGTGGGGCTGGTCTGGGTCGTTTTCTCGGACCGGCTTGCCGAAGCCTGGTTCTCCGACGCCGACACCTTGTCCCTGGTCCAGACCTGGAAAGGCTTTTTGTTCATCATGGTGACGGGGGCGGTCCTGTTTGCCGTCACGCTTCGGCAGTTTCACAAGGATCGGAAGTTGCTGGCGCTGCAGTACGATCAGCGACAGGCATTGCGCAGGCGTGAACGCCAGCTTTCGGTGCTGATGGACAACCTTCCCGGCATGGCCTACCGGTGCCGCTTCGACGAGCACTGGACCATGCTGTTTGTGTCACAGGGCTGCGAGCGCCTTACCGGCTATCTGCCGGGGGATCTGGTGCATAACCGTAAGGTCAGCTTCGCCGAGCTGATTGCCGATCCGGAGAGCAGCGAAAGGGTGCTGGAGGAGGTTCGGCAGGCGATCGATAAGCGTGAACCGTTCTCCACCGAATACCCGCTGATCCGCAAGGATGGTCGGCAGATCTGGGTCTGGGAACGTGGCCGTGGGGTTGAGGATGATGACGGCGAAATGCTGCTGGAAGGGATCATCCTGGACATTTCCGATCGCAAACTGCTGGAGGACGAACTGGAGGAACTGGCGACCCGGGATCCCCTCACCGGCCTCTATAACCGACGGGAAAGTTCGCGCCTGCTGGAGGACGAGATGGAGCGGGCTCGCCGTTACAATCGCTCCATGGCCCTCCTGTGGATTGATTTCGACCACTTCAAGGAAATCAATGATACCTACGGTCATGCCGCCGGCGATTCGGTGCTCAAATCCATCAGCAGACTGTTGGGTGACAGCGTGCGCAGTGTCGATTCGGTAGGACGGTTTGGTGGCGAGGAGTTTGTCATCATCCTCCCCGAGATGGGCGTCAGCGAAGCCCATGAAACCGCGGAACGTATCCGCCACCGGGTCAGTAGCCAGCTGCATCCGCTCGGGCAGGGGTCCGAGGTTCCCATGACCATCAGCATCGGCGTGGCGGTTTACCCTGACCATGGTACCGATGCGTCCATGTTGTGTGCGGCGGCCGACCGGGCCATGTACGCGGCCAAGAACCAGGGCCGGAACTGTGTGGTCATGGCGCCGGCGGCCGAAGGAGCTCATAATGACCGTAAGGATGCCCGGGGCTGACTGCAGTCAGTGACGCCTCCGCGGTTCCACTTCGGCCAATGCCACCGTTGGCGGGGCTGTCCACACTACAACAAAAAAGCAGTCCAGGATGTCAGAGGACCAGTCATGATCCCCATTGCCCGTCGAGCCCTGAACACCTCATTGATTCCAAAAGACCTGAGTTCCGTCACCTGCAGGGATGCCGCCGGCGAACACCCCGATGCGGCCGGTCTCAGCCGGGACACCGTCGAGGCGGTCTGGCACAGCGTGGAAGCGCTGTACCGGACCGGCGTCCATCCGGGGATCCAGGTCTCGGTCCGGCACCGGGGTCACCAGGTCCTGCACCGCGCCATTGGCCACGCCAGTGGAAACGGTCCCCATGACGGCCGGGACCGGGTGCGGGTGCCGATGACCACGGATACCCCGGTCTGCTATTTCTCGGCCTCCAAGGCCGTCACGGCCCTGCTGATGCACATGCTGTCCGAGCAGGGGCTGGTGAACCTGATGGATCCGGTTTCCTATTACTGCCCGGAGTTCGCCCGTCGCGGCAAACGGACCATCACGGTGCACCAGATCCTGTCCCATCGGGGCGGGATCCCCGCCATTCCCAGGGAGACCCCCATCGAGGTGCTCTGGGACCGGGACGAAATATGGCGCATCCTGTGCCAGGCCCGGCCGGTGGAGGTGGATGGTGCCAAGGTGGCCTATCACGCGATCACTGGTGGTTTTGTGCTGCAGCGGGTGCTGGAAAAGGTCACCGGCGATACCATCGAGAATTATCTGGACAAGCACCTGCGCAAGCCCATGGGCATGAAATGGTTCACCTATGGCATTGCTCCGGAAAACCTCAATGACCTGGCGGTGAACTACGCCACCGGACCCACTCCGCATTTTCCGGTCTCCTGGGTTGTGCGCCGGGCCCTGGGTGGAGACATCGGCACGGTGGAGTCGGTGACCAATGACCCGCGCTTCCAGGAAGCGGTGATCCCGGCCGGGAACCTGTGCGGCACCGCCGAGGAAATGGGGCGGTTTTTCCAGATGATGCTTAACGGCGGCCTGTGGAATGGCCGAAGAATCTGCAGCGAAATCACAGTAAAGAGGGCGATCCAGCAGTTTGGCTCCCTGCAGATTGACCGCACCATGCTCGTTCCCATGCGGTTCAGTGCCGGTATGATGCTGGGCGGTAACCCGGTGGGTCTGTGGGGGCCGAACAGTCGTTACGCCTTCGGTCACATTGGCCTGATCAACAAGCTGTGCTGGGCGGATCCGGCCCGGGATATTTCCGTCAGCCTGCTTAACACCGGTTTGCCCATCGTCGCCCACCACCTGCCGGCGTTGGCGAAATTCGTCTATACCGTGTGCCGGCAGTTCCCCTTGATTCCGGAAACCCAGCGGCCCCTGGTGGCCGCCTGATTACAGGGTCTGGACCTGCGCTTCGAGGATGCCAAGCACCGATGACAGCAGGTCCCGGAAATCGGTCAGCGTCTGGGTGCGCTGGATCACGTCCTCGCGTTGTTCGTCCAGTCGCTCCAGCTTGGGCACCAGGCGGCGCATTCCCTCGGTGATGACTTCGTAAGGGTAATGGTGGTCCTGGGTGTTCAGCTTGTTGATCTCCGCAATCTCCTGGCTGAGAACGCTGATGATGTCGTACAGCATGTCCTTGTGCTGGATACTGCCGGCTTCCCAGTAAGCGTCGTCCAGCAGTTCCAGCAGGGACTGGTATTCGCGCAGTGTGTCGGCAATCGTGGTCTGGGTCATGGCGTGCTCGATTATTACGGGCCGTAATTGGCTGATTAAGGGATTAGCTGCTACAAGGAACTATAGCAGGGGAGCCGTCGTGTATTGATTTGGCCGGCGCAGTTCTGCCCCGGAAGCGCGAAAAAATGAAACTATATTCATTTTTATTGCAGGCTTGCGGATTAACGGGCAGACTCTCGCTGAAGGAAAATGGAACATTCATGGCTCAATGGACGAGGTCGCAAATGGACAAGCCTGCTCCCCCCGAAAACATAGCCCGCCGGGCTGTAAAGCTCGATCACCATGACAGTGTGCGCAGCCATGTGCGTGAGCGCATCAGCTCGGAAGTCGAGCATCTCGAACGCCGGATCGCCAGCCTGCGCCTGAGCCGGGCGCCCCACGCCGATATTCTGATCTCCACCTATCAGCGGTTGCTCGATCGCAAGAAGGGTTTTCTGCAGAGCTGGAACCTGAAGGACGGTGGCCCACGCTGAATGCCGTCTTCAGGTACGCAGCCCGGTGTCGGTGGTCTGATAGCTGTGGGTTGCGGTATCCCGGTTCAGGCAGTAGTCGGGATTGGCCATCAGCGTTCTGGGATTATCGGGGTCCTCCACCCGGGGCGGCTGGTCCAGTGAGGTGAACACCTCGACCCGCTTCTCGGCGTAATGCATCCGGATCTTGAGGCAGTCTACCTTCTCGTTGGCAAACGGGAATTCCGGACCGGCCGCGGTGCCGTTTTCGGTGCCAATGCTGGTGCCATCAATATTGATGGTGTCGATATTCAGGCCATCATATTCCCGGACAAACGCCATTTCCCTTTCGCCCACGATGACAATGCTGCCTTCGCTATGCAGACGGGCCTGGTCGTTGTAGCCGGTGGCCAGGAAATCCCGTGGCTCAAACTCGGTACCCAGGGTCGCACTTGGCCGGGTGCTGCCCGCCGGGAAAGTGCCGGAAGAGGCCCAGGTAAATACCCGGGTTACCCGGTCGGAGGTGTCCGGCGTGTAGACCCATTTGACGATGGGATAGCGCCACTCGTAGTCCGCCAGGGGCAGTCCCTCGTCAAAGGCGCCCTGATCGGTGAACCGAACAGAGACATCGTTGGTGGTGTTGCTGTACTCACCGGCCTCGCCGGCGTCAATCCGGGCGCTGATGTACTGACGGGCCTCGACAAAATTCGCAATCTCGTTTTCACCAATGACCCGGCGCATAAGATCCAGCGGATTGCGCACCGACGTGATGGCAGGCGGTGTGGCATCGTTGTAGCTGATATCCAGAAACGTCGCCAACTGCACGCGGATATCCCTGGCCATGGCACTGGCCCGGGTATCGCCTGACGTCGCCGGCTCAACGGCCAGGGACAGGTCGTGGAACAGGGTGGTGTCGGTCTGTTCGGTCAGGGTGAAACTGGAAAACACCGGGTCCACGTTGGTGGCCGGGTTCAGGGCTGACGGGCCGGTATCTTCAAGGCCACAACCGCCAAGGTTCACCAAAGCGAGGGAAACGACAGCGAAAATGCAGGAATGTCTCATTTCAGAAGGCCCTGAGATGCGTTACGGATCATTAACCGCTAAAGTGGATACGCGCGGGGCCCGCTTCGGCCCGAATGCTGACAATAAAACATAACACCGGCATCTGCCCTCGCGGAGATCACATTTTGCAGCAACGGCTCACAAACCTGGTTTCGGCCCCGGCCCTGTTGGCATGGTTGCTGGTGGGGCTGGTGCTGGTGCCCGCGACGGCGCCGGCCCAGGATGTCTGCCGTGACGGCAAGCTGGTACTCGAAAGCAACACCAGCAGTATCCGGAACCTGGGCAGCTGTGTTTCTTACCTGGAAGATCCCGGGCAATCGCTGACGCTCCGGGAGATCCGGGCCATGGAGCCCTCGGCCTTTACCCGTCATGAGGGCGGTGTCCTGAACTTCGGTTACACCGAATCCGCCTACTGGACCCGCATGGAACTGGAGCCCCGGGGAGGCGCGGCCCGGACCGACTGGATCCTGGAACTGGCATTGCCCCTGGTGGATCAGGTCAATCTATACCTGGTGCGTGATGGCGAGCTGGTGGACCAGCGTCAGGCGGGGTACCAGGACAACTGGCAGGAACGGGACCTGGCCGTGCCCAACCCGACGTTCCGCCTGAAGCTGGCGCCGGACACGATCAACACGGTGTACCTGCGGATCACCAACACCAATACCTTCCGCCTGCCCATCAGCCTCTGGCATCCGGACAGTTACATCGAGAAGGTTTCCGTGGATGAGGCGGTGCGTGGGGTCCTGCTGGGAGCGGTGCTGGCGATCCTCGCCTACAACCTGTTCGTCGCCGTGTCCGTGCGCGAGCGCAGTAACGTCTATTACGTCCTGTACCTGGTTTCGGCCACCATCTTCATCTTCACAGAGCAGGTCCATGGTGTGCAGCTGCTGGACAGCCGCCCGGCGCTGTTCAACAAGGAATACCTGCACTTCCAGATCGTACTGACCTGGTTCTGGGGCCTGTTGATGGCCCGTTCACTGCTGGAAACCCGGGAGCGATCGAAGGATCTGGACCAGATCATCCGCCTGTGCCTGTATTCGGTCGGGGCCACCTTCGTGCTCTGCTTCTTCCTGCCCTACCACGTGGCCATGGAGTGGATCGTGCTCGGCTCCATTCTGCTCAGCATGATCCTGATCGTGGTCAGTTACCTGTCCTGGCGTTACTACAACCCGGCGGCACGATCCTATTTCTTCGCCTGGACCCTGGCCCTGATCGGCTTCGGGATCTATGCCATGACGGTCATGGGTTACCTGCCACTGAATACCTTCACCAGTTATTCGCCCCAGTTCGGCCTCACCGCCCAGATCATCCTGTTCTCCTTTGCCCTGGCGGACCGCATCAAGCAGGTTCAGGGAGAAGCCCTGGGCTGGAGTGAGCGGGCACTCGCCAACCTCCGGCGTTATCAGTCGCTGTTTGATAATGCCGTGGAAGGGGTATTCCAGATGTCCCCGGACCGCCGGTTCGTTACCGCCAACCCGGCCATGGCCCGGATGCTCGGTTACAACAGCAGCCGGGAGCTGCTGAGGCGCAATCCCGATGTGCTGGAAACCTGTATCGCCGACGACCGCCTGCGGCGCCTGGTGGTGGAACAGCTGGAGGCCCGGGGCACCGTGAAGGGTATCGAGGCCCGCTACCTGACCCGGGACGGCGAGGAACGTTGGGCCACCATTTCCCTGCATACCGCCTACGATAGCGACGGGGAGCCGACCCATCTGGAAGGCACCTGTATCGATGTGACCGAGAGTCGGCAGCGCCAGCGGATCGAACGGGAGCGGGAACAGGAGCGGCTGGAGAAAGAGCTGGCGCGCAACTCGGCCGAGGCCAAGAGCCAGTTCCTGGCCAATATGAGTCACGAGATCCGCACCCCGCTGGCCGCCATCATCGGCTACGGCGAGACCTTGCTGGATCCGGATCTGACCGAGCCTGAAAAGAAAAGCAGCGCCGAGACCGTGGTGCGCAGTGGTCGCCACCTGCTCGACCTGGTCAACGACATTCTCGACCATTCCAAAATCGACGCCAACAAACTCGATGTGGATGTGATTCCGGTCAATCTGCCGGAATTGCTGGACGAAATCCGGGCCTTCTTTACTCCGCGGGCCCGGGAAAAGGGCCTGGATTTTTCCATCATCTGCGAGTATCCGTTGCCGGAGCAGATCCGTACCGACCCTACCCGCTTCCGACAAATCATCATCAATCTGTGTGGAAATGCCCTTAAATTTACCGAAAAAGGTTCGATCTCCCTGGTGATTCGCTGTGACCGTGATGCCGGGATGTTGAAGGCCCGGGTCGTCGATACCGGGATCGGCATGAAACCGGAACAGCTGCGCCGGCTGTTCGACCCGTTTGCCCAGGGCAGTGCCGCGATTTCCCGCCAGTATGGCGGTACCGGCCTGGGCTTGAGCATCTCCCGTCGGCTGGCGGAGTTGCTCGGTGGCGACATTACGGTGACCAGCACCTACGGCGAGGGCAGCGAATTCGAGCTGGCAATCCGGACCGGGCCACTGGACCAGGTGCATTTTCTGCGGGACGCCTCGGAGCTCAGTCAACGCCGGCGCGCCATCCCCGTGGTGGCGGCGCCCCGGCTGACCGGGCGCATTCTCTGTGCCGAGGATAACGAGGTAAACCGTCGACTGGTGTCCCTGCTGGTGTCGCGCACCGGCGCGGACCTGGTGCATGTGGTCAATGGTGCCGAAGCGCTGGAGCTCGCGATCCGGGAGCCGTTCGATCTGATCCTGATGGATATCCAGATGCCGGTGATGAATGGTCGGGATGCCACCGCCGCCCTGCGGGAGGCCGGTGTGAATACGCCGGTCATTGCCCTGACCGCCAACGTCATGGCCGAGGACATTGCCGATTATCGCCGCGCCGGCTGTAACGAGCACCTGGCCAAGCCCATCGACAAGCAGCTTTTCTACGAGCTGCTGGCCCGTTACCTGGTGGTCCGCCAGGATGCTTTGCCGGACCGGCGCCAGGACCGTTACCGGGGCCGGGTACTGGTTGCGGAGGACAACGACGAGAATCGACAGTTGGTGGAGCGCATGCTGCGCCGGCTGGGGCTGGAGGTGATTGCCCTCAGTGCCGGCGACCAGGCGGTGCGAACGGCACTGTCGGACACCGTGCATCTGGTGCTGATGGACCGGCACATGCCGGGACTGGATGGCGTGGCGGCAACCAAGCTGCTTCGCCAGGCCGGTTTCCGGCGTCCGATCATGGCCTTTACCGCGGGTGACCAGCAGGAGACCGACGCCCTGCTTGCAGCAGGTTGTGACGGGGTGTTGAATAAACCGATAGACCAGTCCCGTCTGGAGACCATCCTGGCCCGCTACCTGGCACCGACCGGTCAGGAGCCCCGGGAACCGTCCGAAGACCGGGAAATCGCAGCGCTCGTGGCCCGCTTTCTGGAAGGCCTGACGGAGCGCAAACAGACGATGTCCGCGGCCTTTTCGGACAGACTGGTCGAGTCCCTGCGGATCGAGGCGCACCAGATCAAGGGTACCGCCGGCGCGATGGGGTACCCTGCGATGACGCGGCAGGCGGGTATTCTTGAGGGCCTGCTGAAGGACGATGAGGAAACGGACTGGGACCGGGTTGGCACTGAGCTGGCCGCACTGGATGAGATGATCGACCGTGCCCGAGCGGCCAGGGCGACATCGCCCCGGGTCTCCGAAAACAGTAACAACAGGAAAATGCCATGACAGACAGGTCGCCCCAACGCAGTGAACAGCATTCCCTGAGCATGATGTACGGAACTTACGCCGATATCCTGTTCGTGCTCTTTCCTTTCCTGGTGATCGGTATGCAGCGGCTCTGGGACGGGCGGCTCTACGATTCCCTGATGCAGCCGGACCTGAGCATTGCCGCGGCTATCCTGGCGGGGCTGGCGATCGGCAAGTTTGTCCTGGGGCTGGTGACCAACCGGGAGCTGGGGCGCTATAAGGAAAGGATTGTCTTTTTTATCGCCCTGACCCTGTTCGTGGTGTTGGGTCCTTCCATTATCCTGATGCTGAGCATCGTCGGTAACGAGGAGGTTCCCGGTTTTGTTGCCTTCGTCCAGCCGGTATTGCTGATCATTGCCATATCGCTGTACAGCACCGCTGTGAGCATCAGTAATCTCCTGACCCGGTTCGGCACTGAAACCTGGGCGGCGGGGCAGGAAGCTGGCAAACCGGAGGACGATTCGCCACAGGACAGCACACCCCGGCCGGCCCCCCTGGATCTGCCCCGGCGCACTGCCGGTGACCGACTGTAGTCGGGGGCATTTGTATGCGGAACAGCCAAGGAATCAGTGGAGAAAACCGATGACGGATCTGAAAGTTCTGGTGGTGGAAGACGAGCCCCTGATGCGGGAACGCCTGGTGGAAATGCTCTACCGGGCCGGTGCCACGGAAGTGACCGAAGCGGCCGATGTGGGGTCAGCGAGGCAGGCGTTCGACGCCCGCGAGTATCACATCATCCTGCTGGACCTGGGATTGCCCGATGGTGATGGTCACGAACTGATGCAGCAATTCAAGCAACGCCGCGAGGAGCAGCACATCGTGCTGGTGACGGCGGATGATTCCATCGAGAGCATCCAGCGGGCGATCAGTGCCGGTGCCAACGGCTACGTGGTCAAACCCTACTCCCAGGACAAGATTCACGATGTGATCAATAACTACGCGATGGTGCATGGTGGTGAGATGGCGATGCTGCAGGGACTGAACCGGCAACATTGACCGGTCCAGTCTGTCTGCGTCGGGCGGGTGGCCTGCTCAGGCGACCTGACGGGCGATCCAGGAGTTGTAGCGCGTCGCCAACGCCCGCACGTATCGGGCTTCCGCACCACTGAGGTTGGCCAGGACACCGTTGAAGATCCAGCCTCGCTCATACAGCCCAAGCACCCGCTGCTCGTCATCCAGGTTGACTCGCTGGTTCAGCTTCTTGCAGATCGCATCCAGCAGGGGCAGTTTTTCCGGGCGCTTGATCGGGCCCTGGCGGTTGCCCATCGGCTGGTTTGCCGCACGTGTTGTCGGATGTCTTTTCATGATGTTCTCCTTGTCGTTTTGCGGCTGCAAAAACAAAAACCCCGGAGCCAAGGGCAACCGGGGTTTGGCGGAGAACCTGACCCGGTCGCTGCGAAGGCTCCCGGGACTGACCGAAAGCCGTTAGATGTCTTTCACCATGGCGCGCGCAGACTGCCCTTTCTGGCAATCAGCGGCTGGGTAAACAATGAACTGTAAAATCATCCTGGTCATACCGGCTCTTTGGTTTCGGTTCACTACTCAGTGTATAGGCTATCGGACGGTTTGCAAGAGCCCGCCGGCTTCGGCAAACCCGTACAGACCTGGTCGGTGTGCAAGCGCATAATGCGCAGCGTCACGTGTTTTTACGTTGTGCAATCCGCGATACCTGCCGAGTCGGGTATCAATGGATCTCTCCTTTCTACGCAGCCATCTTGGCTGCGTTTTTTTTTGGCATCTCGGAAAGTTCGTAGCCACTACTTCGTACAGAACCATCAGCCCGGATTGGCGATAATTTGCACACTAACCTGTCAATCAACTTATCCTGAATACAGAGGTTGAAACCTAAGCAAATGCCCGACGAACCCGGATCTGCCAGAAACAAGTTCCGTTCTGATTTTATCGTTGAAATTGCACTGATCGTCGCCCTGGCGATCTACATGGTGCTGGCCCAGGACAAGACCGTAGGGGATGACCTGAGCTTTACCGTCGCAGGCGCGGCACTGATGGCCCTGGCGACCTACTGGACCCTGCATACCCTCAAGGACGGCCTGCAGTTCATTGCAGTGCGGCTTCGTCCTGGAAAATAAGACGCCGCCAGGTCTTGTGCAGGATGAGGGCGTCGTTGGCGGCCCGGTGAACGGGTAACCCCAGTTCCGAGATTACCTGCTGGCGCACGCCCGACCACTGCCGGACCTGCTGGCTGTTCAGCAGCATGGAGATGGATTCCAGCTGGAATTCGGGCTGCACACTGGCGGCCCGGAACAGCCGGTGCAGCCAGAAGCTGTCGAAGGTCCATGCGTCACAGAACACCTGCTCCGGCAGCAGCTGGTTCAGGTGGTGGGCCACTTCCTCCACCAGTTTGCCTTCCTCGGTCAGGGTGTCCCGGGAGATGCCGTGAATCTGTTCCGCACTCGGTGACCAGTCCTGCCAGAGCACATGGGGCCGGATCAACCAGCTGTGCAGTTCGCCACCCGGCATGCAGATACCCACCTCGATCGGGTAGCTTGCAATCAGATCCAGGCTCGACGCCTCGAAATCGATGAATGCCGGAGTGAATTGGCTGGTCATGGTGTCAGGGTCATTGCTGCGTTGTTTTTCGTTGAGTTTACCCGGCCCGTACCCGAGACGCGAACCCAACCTGTGCGTCCACTGTTACAATATGTCCACTCAATGTAAAACCCCGATGACACAACGTTGTTGTCCCGGAACCCTGTGGGAGCCTGAATGACTGATACCGTGGTTGTAATCTATTCCGGAGGCATGGACTCCTTCACCCTTCTGCATCTGGCCCGGGCCCGTGGCTACGAGGTCCATGCCCTGTCCTTCAATTATGGCCAGCGCCATGTTCGGGAGCTGGATTGCGCCCGGCAGGTGTGCGCGGACCTGGGTATTCCCCACAAGGAGATTGATATCCGGGCCATGTCCGGGGTCATGAGCGGTTCTTCCCTGACTTCCGACATCGAGGTACCGGAGGGGCACTACGAGGAGGACAGCATGAAGGCGACGGTCGTGCCCAACCGCAACATGATTCTGCTGTCCCTGGCGACCGGCTACGCCGTGACCGTGGGCGCCTCGGCCGTCTGGTTCGGCGCCCACGGCGGAGACCATGCAATCTATCCGGACTGCCGTCCCGAATTCGTCGAGAAGATGGATGCGGTATGCCGTGTGGCCAACTACGAGCCGGTGGGTATCGAAGCGCCGTTCATCCGCATGGACAAGGGCGAGATCCTGGCCGAGGGATTGAAGCTGGGCCTGGACTACGGTCTGACCTGGACGTGTTACAACGGCCGTGACAAGGCCTGTGGCCGTTGCGGTTCCTGCGTGGAACGGCTCGAGGCCTTTGTCGCCAACGGTGTGACCGATCCGCTGGAATACGAGGAGCAGGCCTGATGTACCGGGTCAAAGAGGCGTTCTACACGCTCCAGGGAGAAGGTGCCCAGGCGGGCCGGGCAGCGGTCTTCTGCCGGTTCAGCAAGTGTAACCTGTGGACCGGCCGGGAAAAGGATCGCGCCAGTGCGGTGTGCGATTTCTGTGATACCGACTTTGTCGGCACCGATGGCCAGAACGGTGGCCGGTTTGAAACCGCGGACGATCTGGCCCGACATATCCAGAGTCTCTGGCCCGACGCGCCGGGCCGGCCCTACGTGGTATGCACCGGAGGTGAGCCCCTGCTGCAGTTGGACGAGGCGCTGATCGACGCTTTCCATCGCGCCGGTTTCGAAGTGGGTGTGGAGACCAACGGCACCCTGGCGGCGCCGGCCGGTATCGACTGGCTGTGTGTCAGCCCCAAGGCGGATGCGCCGGTGGTCATCGAAGCCTGTGATGAGCTCAAGCTCGTCTATCCGCAGCCGCTGGCCATGCCGGAGCGGTTTGAGCATATCCGGGCCCGTCATTATTTCCTGTCTCCCATGGCCTCTCCGAGCCTTCCCGCGAGCGGCGACGACCCGGTCAAGCAGAGCAATACCAGTAAGGCGACCGACTACTGTCTCGCCCACCCCCGCTGGCGCCTGACCCTGCAGATGCACAAGATCATCGGGATCGACTGATCAGGCGGTGGCCATGGGCCGGAGTGCGCCATTGCGGTATTGGCTGGGGCTGATGCCGGTCCAGCGCTTGAAGGCGCGGGTGAAGTTGGCAGCGTCGGCGTAGCCGAGGGCATCGGCAATCTGGCTCAGGTTCATGCCGGTACTGGTGAGCAGTTCCCCCGCCCGATCCAGCCGGACCTGGTCCACCAGGTTCTGGAAACTGGCATCCTCTTCCTGCAAGCGCCGTTTCAGGGTCCGTTCCGAGACAAACAGAGTGCCGGCCACGCGTGCCAGCTTCGGGGGGAATGGGTGGCTGGTTTCAATGACCCGTCTTACCCGGCTGGCGAAGCATGCATCCTCGGTCAGGCGTTGCAGGGCCTCCTCGCACTGGGCCCGGGAGGCGGCAGCCAGCTGGTCGTCGGTAAAGCGGATTGGCAGGGCCAGCCGGCTCTCGGGAATGATCAGCGCGTCTTCCGGGGCTTCGTACTCCACCGGTACCGGGATGATCTGGCGGAACCTGGGGAAATAGTGGGGTTCCGGACCGCGCCTGATGATTCGTGTGCCGTCCACCGGCGCGCCGGTCAGCTGGGCGCCCATGAAGACACAGCCAAACAGGGTGGCGTCGAGGATAAAACCCTGCAGCGGTCCCATGTCGACGTTGCAGGACACCGTGTATCGGGCCTTGCCTTCGAGCCTGTGCCGGCTCACCTTGAGGTGGGGCGCGCGCAGGGTGAGGTAGCGGGTGACCAGATCGAGAGCGTCCTTCAGGGTCCGGCTGCTCATGACCGCGGTACCCAGGGTGCCATGCAGGGGAAGCTTCATTTCCCGGGCCAGCAGGATGCCCAGGCCGGGTTCTCCGCTTTCGATGATGGCTCGGGTGACAAACTCGCTGGCCTGGGCCTGGCTAACCCGGAGCTCCGGACAGTTCAGGCGGGTCGGGTCCAGGCCAACGCGGAGCAGAAGGTCCTGGTCGTCGACGCCAATCGTGTGTAGCAGTTCGGCCAGGGTGTGCAGGTATATGGCCGGCATCCCCAGATCCTGAGCAGTCGAGACGGAGGCGCGCATGGGTTTCCTCGTTCAGTACCGTTTTTGTTATGTAATGGGGCGGTGATGGTGAGGGATTATGCCGGGATGGCCGGGCAATCCCATGGCTGGTCTGACGGGGCGCAAGGCCGGTCGGGCCAACTGGCCCGACTGACCCGATTCATTGCTCGCGTCGCTGTCAGCTGGCATGGCGTTCAACAAAACGCGTCAGCACAGCGGCTGACTTGCCCGGCGTTTCAAGCATGGGCAGGTGCCCCACATGCCGGAACACGTGCACTTCGGCGTCCGGGGTGGCGGTCTCAAACCAGCGGACACACCGGGTCGGAGTGATCACGTCCCGATCCCCCCACTGGACCTGCAGTGGCGGCGTGTCCGGCCCCAGGTAGCGGGCCGGGGCGAGAGCATCTGCCACCATATCGGCAAAAATATGCCGCAGGGCGTCGGTGCGGCTCAACAGGTCCGGCCCGAGCAGGCCGGCCATGGCGATGCCCGTTGCCGTAGCCTTGCCGTTACCGACGCTGTTGAACATGCGATAGACGCCCTTCCAGTCCCGGGGAATCAAGAGGTCGTCACGATCCGTCTCGAACGGCGAATCGAGGTCCACATCGGGGTGTTCGGGAATGCCGGCACTGTTGAGCAGGGTCAGGGATTTGGGCGCCTGGGCCATCTCGTGGGCCAGCACGGCGGCGATGGCACCCCCCATGGAACTGCCAACCAGATGAATGTTGTCCGTCGGCAGGCTGGCAAGCCAGTCCCGCAGGCGCAATGCCTGGGCTACATAGCGGTAGCTGACATCCTTCCGGTAATCGCTCTCGCCCAGACCGGGAACATCCGGTACCAGCAGGTGCCAGTGTCGCGGGAGCCGTTGTAACCAGAAGGCCCAGTTCTCCTTCATGGCCGCAAAGCCGTGGATCAGCAGCACCGTCGGGCGATCGGGGCCGGGGGCGCCCCGCTCCAGGTACACCATGCGGTGCCCGTCGACGGTGCTCACCCGGCGGCGGGCATTCAGCAGCCACCGCTGCCCGGTGCGGGCGGCGGGCCAGAAATTCGGGGCCGGAATTCTCATCACAGGTCCTGTTGGAGTGAAACACTGTTCCAGTTTACCTGTCGACGATCACTCGGCCTTGGCTGCGCCGCCCTTCGCCGCGGGCGCGGGAGTCACCGGCATCGGACGTATGCACCGAGGGGGTCAGAGCCGAATGTCGACGATAACCGGATTATGATCCGAGGAGCGCCAGGGTCCGACACTGTTCGGGGCAATATCATATTGGTAGCCGAGCGCCCTGGGTTCGTCGGCGTTGATGCGCCAGGTGACGGCGTTCACGACCCGTCCTGCAAGACCGGCAGAGGCCAGGGCATGATCGAGGGAGCCCTTGCGGCCCTTGTAGCGGTAGGTGTAATGAGGGCAGTGCCCGGCTGTGCAGGGATGGAAGTGTGCCACCATGCTGGTGTAACCCCGTTCGCGGAGCCGTTGCAGTGGTGTTTCCCGGGTGTAGCTGTTGAAATCCCCGGTGATCAGGGTGCCGGCCATATTCTCGTGCCCGGGCAGCTGATCGAGCCAGTCGGCGATTGCCCCGGCGGCCAGGGTTCTTCGGTGGGCGTAGCAGCCCTGGCCATCGCCCTGATCCCGGTCTGCGCCGGTGGCTCCGCGGCAGGATTTGGATTTGAGGTGGGGAACCACTACCCGGATGGACGCTTTACCATTTCGTAACCGGAACGCCTGTGCCAGTGGTGGCCGGCCCGCGTTGTGGAAGGGAGCACCGGTCAACCGGGCCGCGTTGCCGACCGGGACCACCCGGTCCTGGCGATAGTAAAGGAGGGTACGGATGGCGTCGTTGCCGTCCTTGCCCGGTGTCCGGATGTAGCGCCATTGGGGGCCCAGTGCCTGTGCCAGTGTGGCTGCGGCGCTGTGTTCACCGTAACCGTCATTTTCCAGTTCACTGACCGCCAGGATGTCGGGGTCGGGGGCGGTCAGTGCCGACACCAGGCGTGCCTGTTGCTGCCGGTAGGCCGATTCGGACGTCGCGCCCCTGGGTGTCGGGAAGTCGCCGCCCCGGCCATCACCGTTGAACAGGTTGGCGAGGTTGAGGGTCATCACCCGCAAAACCGACCTGCCGGGGTGCTCCGGCGCCGGCTCCCTCGCGTTGGTCGAAAGGAACTCCGGCGTTGACTCGGGCTGGACCCGCCATTGTCCGAACCGGAAGTCCAACACCCCACGTACCTTGCGCACGGTGTCGCCGGTGCGCACGGTATGGTCGGTACCGAGACCTTCCGGCGGCCAGGGAACCGGGCGTGGATCGCGTTTGCCCCGGCCGTCATCAAGCGTGATCGGCCTGCTGGTCGGGCTATCGGACTTGCCGGCCGAGGGGCCGGGTGGCAGGTATTCGGTGGCAATCACCCGATCGCCGGTCGCCAGGGTGAGTTCGCCGTAACGCGCCAGGTTATAGTTGTCGATAACGGTCAGGGGCGTAGGGATGGCGACCCGCATGTTTTCAAGGCTTTCGTAGGTGTCGGCCGTGGCCGGCTCCAGTATTACCGGTTCGGGCAAGGCCTCCGGTCCGCATACTGTCAGCTCCCGGATATTGACCAGTTCGGTGAGCCCGTGAAATTCCCGCACCTCGCCGGTCACACGAAGCCGTTGGCCCAGGGTGCCCTGCTGGCGACGGGTGTAGACAAACAGGGCTTCCGAGGTGGCCGGATTGCCATCGGTTTCATCGTCGGCCTGTTGCAGGTAAAAGCCTCGGAAGCCGCCGTTCTCTCGGGCATCGAGGCTCAGAATACCCTCAACGGTGACGGTATGGCCGGTGATCGGGGACTGGTCTCCCTCACCCTGGATCCGGGCAATGGCTGTGGTGGCGTCGCCACAGGAACCGGCTGCTGACGAGAGGGGCGTCAGCAGAGAGAGAACAAGCGTCGTGGTGATGAACAGCGCGGATGATTTCACGCCCGGCAGTCTAGCAGAGTCCGGCCACCGCTTTGAGTGCCTGTTCCCTGCGGCTGCCGAACCCAAGCTCGTCCGGGTTGGCCAGTTCCAGTTGCTGGACCAGGGGATCCGGATGTTCGTTGTCAAAGGTGATGCCCATGCGTGACAGCACATACGGCGTCAGCGCAGCCCGGGTCCGGATAGTCAGGCGGCCGCCCTGCATGCCGTAGTCACGGGCGATGATGTCCTGCTGGGCGTTGGTAAGGCGGTGATCCGGTGTGATCACCAGGGTGACCTCCCGGATCCAGTCCTCGTCGTGCTGACTGGTGTGGCGGGCCCGCTGGCGCAGGGCTTCGGGTACCGTCCGTAGCCGGCTCAGGGCAAAGTCCCGAAACTCCCGATTGGAGTCACACCATGCTCTCAGGTGCCAGCTGTCACCGGTGCATACCAGAGTGTGGGGTTCGAGTATGGTTTCCACCGGCTCGGGGCGGCTCAGTGAGGTGTAGCTGGCCCTCAGCTGTCGGCCATTGCGAGTCGCGGTCACCACGGCGCGCATGGTTTCCGGAGGAATCACCCGGCCCGGCCCCGCCACCACGTGACTGTCGGGCAGACCCAGATCCAGGGACTCGAAGGTATGGCTCAGGCTCTGCTGGCGGGCGAGCAGGTCAAGGTATTCGCCGACTTCGCCCCGGGTGACCACCGGTCGGAATTTCGGTGCCGGTACATAACCCTTGAGATGGCGGTCATACAACAGGTTGCCCGGCGCCAGCTCCCGAAGGTAAGTATTGATGTCCTTGGATGCCTGCTGGCGGCCAATGCCAAAGCTGTGGCAGATGTGGTTGGTGGTCAGCCGACCTTCCCACAAGGCAATCGTCTCGATCAGTCGATAGCGTAACAGCAAATCCCAGCGAATGGGCCAGTCCGTCTTTTTCATATCCAGGCGCTCACGGGTCCATTGAATATCTCGAATTTATGTTACCTGCTCTGAGTCAGCCGGTCTGTTACGGGCCATTAATGTAAAACACTGTAAACCCAAGGTTTAGCGGCCATCCTGCGACTATTCGAGCACACTTCCGGGGTCTCGGGAAGTCCCTAGTAGCCTGCATCCGGTGCCACTGGTCTAATGCCGCTCCGGCATAGTCCGGAGGCTGGTGCTATGTTGTTGCCCAAACACTTACAGTCTGTTGTCTGCCGCCCGGAGCCGCTGTCATGACCCGAATGGTCACTTCCCTGTCCGCCCTGATCCTCAGCATTGTCCTGCTGGTGAGTGGTAATGCTTTCCTGATGACTCTGCTGGGCATCCGGTTGAGTATCGAGCAGGTCGCCCCGGATGTGATTGGTTGGGTGCTGGTGTGCTACTCCATTGGTTTTGTGCTCGGCACCCTGTACGTGCACCGGGTGATTACCCGGGTAGGGCATATCCGGGCCTTTGCCGTGTTCGCGGCGATGGCGGCGGTGGCTTCACTGATGTACCCCATGGCGATATCCATGGTGTTCTGGGCCTTCCTGCGTGTGCTTTCCGGTTTCAGTATTGCCGGTGTCCTGGTGGTGATCGAGAGCTGGTTCTCCAGCCGGGCCTCCAACGCCAACCGCGGTGCACTGTTTGCGGTCTACCAGATTGTCTTTTACCTGTCGGCGGCGGGCGGCCAGCTCGTGGTCAACATGGGCGATCCGGCGAATTTCATGCCCTTCTCGCTGGCGGCGATCCTGTTGACGCTGGCCCTGGTGCCCCTGTCACTGACCCGGATGGAAGCGCCGGTCATTGAGCAGGCGAGCCGAATGTCCATCTTCACCCTGGCCCGGCAATCCTTTTCCGGTGTTGCCGGTGCACTGATCTGTGGCGTCATGATTGGCGGCTTCTACGCCCTGGGGCCGGTCTACGCCACCCTGGTGGGCCTGGATGTGGCGAAGACCTCGACCTTCATGGCCAGTGCCATCGTCGCGGCAATGTTGCTGGCCTGGCCTCTGGGGCGGGTCTGTGATCGGTTTGACCGTCGTCGGGTCATGTTCTGGGTGGCTCTGGTTGCGGCCGTGGCAGCTGGTGTCGTTGGTGTGCTCGAGCCGCTCAACCTGGCTGTGCTGACCCTGCTGGTGGGGCTGGTCATCGGCCTGTCGGCCAGCGTTTACCCCATTGCCGTGGCAATTACCAATGACCGGATGGAAAGCAGCCGGATTGTCTCGGCCAGTGCCACCCTGTTGCTCAGCTATGGTGTCGGTAGCGTGATCGGCCCCATTGTCATGGCCGAGCTGATCGGGCTGCTGGGCCCGAGGGGGCTGTTTCTGGGTAACGCCGGGTTCCTCATTCTGCTGGCCCTGATTACCAGTTATCGCATCACACACACTGAGGATGTGCCGGTGGAAGAGCAGGAGCACTTTGTGCCGGCCATGCCCGAGACCTCTCCGGTATTGACCGAACTGGATCCCCGGAACGAGGAATTTCATGAATCGCCCGAGGTCGAACAGATGAAAGAGGGCGAAGAGCTGCGTCAGACCGGCTGACGCAGCCTCCTCTCGGTTTTCCCGATTATATTTTTGATCTGATATCTGTTTTTCTTTCAATGGTTAGCATACTATTGGTAACTATCCCATAATGTGAGTTTTTTGGCCGACAGCCCGGCCCGTCAGAGCGACCGGGTGGCCACCGGACAGGAGCGTTAACCCATGAGAGAACAGTTTCCCTTTGCCGTTGCCCGGGTTACCCGCCGTTGGCGCAAGATGCTTGATGAGCGATTGAAGGATCTGGGCGTGACCCAGGCCCGCTGGAGCACCATGGTCTACCTGCAGCAGGGTGGTGAAGGGCTTACCCAGCGTGAACTGGCCAGCCTGATGGCGATCGAGAACCCCACGCTGGTGCGTCTGCTGGACAGCCTGGAACAGCAGGGACTGATCGAGCGCCGTCCCTGCCCCAATGACCGTCGGGCCCGCCGCCTGCACCTGACCGATGCCGGTCGGGCCTTCATGGATGACTTGTCCGAGCGAGCGGCCAAGTTGCGGGAGGAAATGCTGGAAGGCATCAGCGATGAAGAGATCGAGGGTTCGCTGAAGATATTCCAGAAGATCATGGAAAACGCCGAAAAGCAGAAATAGGAGCTTTCTCCTGACGGATAACACGGTCGACGGACTTCGGGCCCGCTACGGCGACCGCTGGCGCTGGCTGGCGGTGTGTACGGTGATGCTGGGCACCATGGCAACGGTGCTCAGTGCCACGGTGGTGAATGTCGCCCTGCATGACATCATGCTGGAGTTCGGTATCCGTCAGGGCCAGGTGCACTGGCTGGCGACCGGCTTTATTGCCGCCATGACCACCACCATGCTGGCTTCCTCCTGGCTGCTGGACCATTTCGGGGTCCGCAAGACCCTGGCCGGCGCCATGGTCCTCTTCACCCTGATTTCCGTCGCAGGCGGTTTTGCCGCGACACCGGGTCAGCTGATTGCTGCCCGGATCGGCCAGGGTGCCATGGCAGGCCTGATGCAACCCATGGGCATGTACCTGGTATTCCGGATCTTCCCCAGGGAACGACGGGGTCAGGCTATGGGTATCTACGGCATGGGCGTGATTCTGGCCCCGGCGCTGGGCCCGGTTCTGGGCGGTTTCCTGGTCGATCAGCTGGACTGGCGCTACGTCATGTTCGCGCCGGCCCCGGTTACCATGCTGGGTGTGTTCATGGCCTGGCGTTTTCTGCCGTTGCCACCCAGCCGTCCAGAGCCCTACCGTTTCGACTTGCCCGGTCTGCTGCTGCTCGGAGCAACGATCGGACTGGCCCTCGATACCCTGAACCGCCTGCAGCAGCTGACCGGTGCAGAGTTGCGCATCGGACTCCAGGCGTTGGTGGTGGTGGTTTTGGTGGTTCTGTTCGTGGTGCGTGAGCGGTCGACCCGGCATCCGCTGGTGAACATCGCGCTTCTGCGTAATCCCTCTTTTGTCTACGCCAACCTCGGTGCGATGGCCCTGGGGTTGGCGTTGTTCGGATCAACCTACCTGGTGCCCCTGTTTGTCCAGACCTCGCTGGGTTTCAGCGCCACCGGGGCGGGATTGCTGATGCTGCCGGCTGGTATCGTGCTGGGAATAACCTTTCCGCTTGCCGGTCGACTGGCCGATCGCCAGAGTGCCCGCAAGCTGGTGGTGTTCGGCATTGTCATGTTTGCCGCCTCGGCGATGTTGTTTGCCGTGTCCGATGTGACACTGGCCTTCGGTTGGCTGGCCCTGTGGACCATCCTGGGGCGTATCGGGATCGGCTTCATGTTGCCGGCGCTGTCCACCGGCGCACTCAACCCACTCAAGCCGGAACAGCTCGGTGCCGCTTCCAGCACCATCAATTTCACCCGCCAGCTGGGTGGCGCCTTCGGAGTCAATATTGTGGCCCTGACCGTGGAATTCGGGGAGCACAGCGATGGCCTGCCCACCATCAGCGCCTTCCACAGTGCCTGGTGGCTGGTTGCGGTGTTTGTTGCGGTCGCCGCTGTCCCGGTCTGGCGAATGGGGGCGTAGTTGCGATCCGGAGTGAAATTGGCTAGCATGCCACCTCCTTCAGGGGAGTAGCCTCCGCGCCGGATGATCCGGCCGGACGGTGGTCAACATACTTGGGGCTCAATCTCCATGGCCACCGTGTCCCGCGTTCACAACGCACGGATTGGCAAGACCTGGGGCAGATCACCTCCAATGGGCGGAAGGTGGGCTGCCTCATGTCTTGGATATCCGCCCTGGAGTTGTTTGATGGACGCCTTTCTCGCCTCTACCGCCGCTGTTGCCATTGCCGAAATCGGTGACAAGACCCAGCTGCTTTCCCTTTTCCTTGTAGCCCGCTACGCCAAACGCACCCCGATCATCCTCGGTATCCTGGTCGCCACCATCCTGAATCATGCCCTCTCAGCCTGGTTGGGTGCGTGGATTGCCAGCTTTATTCCGGAAGCCTGGTTGCCCTGGATCCTGGCGGGAAGCTTTGTCGCCATTGCCTTGTGGCTGCTGATTCCCGACAAGGATGACAGTGAAGGTTCCAGGTTTCTGGGAATGGGCGCGTTCATGGCCACCACGATCATGTTTTTCCTGGCCGAGATCGGTGACAAGACTCAAGTCGCCACGGTTGTGCTGGCAGCGAAGTTTACGGACACATTCTGGGTTATCATGGGAACAACGGTCGGGATGCTGCTGGCCAATATTCCGGTTATCATGGCCGGTCGCTGGCTGATGGAGCGGATGCCGCTGGCGACGGCGAGAATCAGCGCCAGCATCCTGTTTGTACTCCTGGCGATAGTAACCGTCTGGACCACAGCCATGAACTCCTGATTGGGTTTGCTGTCACCGTTTGCGTGCACACTGAATTTCGGAACAGACTTATGCGGTTTGGAAAGTACTGGAACATGCTGGCGCTGCTGGTCGCCCTGGGGATTGCCCCGGTAATGGCGGAGACAGATGCCGCCCCGGACAAAGAGTCGGAAGCAGAGCCTGACCGGAGCCCGCGGGTTCCCACCTTCGAGCTCAAAGGCGATCTCGCCGGTGAGCTGCAGGCTTTTACCACCCGCTATGAAGATACCTTTGCCAACCTCGGTAACCGTCTGGCACTGGGTTACCTGGAGCTGGTGAAGGCTAATCCCGGGGTCGATCCCTGGTTGCCCGGAGAAGGCACCACCATCACCCTGCCCCGGCAGTATGTGATTCCCGACGAGGCCCGTCGCAAGGGTATCGTGATCAATCTGGCGGAGTACCGCCTGTATTACTTCACCAAAGATGGCGGTGTGCAGGTCTATCCGGTCGGGGTTGGTACCGAGGAGAATCCTTCGCCCCTGACCAATGCGGAGGTGACCATGCCGCTGGAGTCACCGGCCTGGTACCCGCCGGCCAGTATCCGTGCCGAATACGAGGCCAACGGTGAATACCTGCCCAAGATGATCCCGCCCGGTCCCGGCAATCCGTTGGGCACCCACGCCCTGTTACTGAGTGAGAAAGGCTACCTGATCCATGGCACCAATAAGCGTTTCGGGGTCGGAATGCCGGTCAGCCATGGTTGTTTCCGGATGTACAACGAGGATATCTCACGGTTTATCTACCAGGTGGACAAGGGAACACCGGTTCAGGTGATCCGCGATCCGGTCAAGATCGGTATATCCGGAGGTGAGGTGTGGCTTGAGGTTCACCGTCCGGGGGAGGATTATCCCCGGGAAGACCGGGACGAACTCTGGCAGCGGGTGTTTACCGAGGTCGAGGCGTTCCGTGAGCAGAATCCGGCGGTGGAGGTAAATCGCCGGGCCATCGAGCTGGCGGTGGACCAGGCCGATGGGATTCCCACCATGATTGGTGAACAGCTCACGCAGGTTGCTACGGATGAGAGTGCCGGGGAGACATCCCCTGAAACAGGGAGTGAGCCGGAGCAGAAACTCTATTTCTGATCGCTGAAAAGGGGGACGTGCCATGCAAGGAAAGCAAGCCATCAGAGCCGGGCAGTCCCGGCGAGCAGGTCTGTTTGGTGCGATCTTCCTTCTCGGGGTTTTGCTCGCCGGAATTTCCCTTTCGCACCAGTTAATGGCCCAGAGCACTCCGGACCGCGCCCTGGTCCTGACCGTGCAGGGAGCCATTGGTCCGGCCACCATGGACTACGTGACCCGTGGAATCCGCCGCGCGGAGTCCGAGGGCATGGGGCTGGTCGTCATCGAGATGGATACGCCGGGCGGTCTGATGGACTCCATGCGGGAGATCATCAAGACCATCCTCGCCTCCGAGGTGCCGGTAGCAACCTACGTCTCCCCCCAAGGTGCCAGGGCGGCCAGTGCCGGCACCTACATCCTGTACGGTAGTCACATCGCCGCCATGGCGCCAGCCACCAACCTGGGTTCGGCGACACCGGTTCAGATGGGTGGCATCCCCGGGAGCGAACCCGCCGAGCCTCCCGCCGAACCACAGGGATCCGAACCGGCGCCCCAGTCCGAGGGCACCCCCGATGAACAGGAGGACGACAAGCGCCGGGGTGAAACCGCCATGGAGCGCAAGGTCCTGGAGGATGCCGTCAGCTATATCCGGGGTCTGGCGGAACGCCATGGCCGCAATGCGGACTGGGCCGAGCAGGCCGTGCGCGAGGCCGTCAACGTGGGTGCGTCCGAGGCCCTGGAGCGCAACGTGATTGACGTGGTGGCGCCCAATCTGCGGGATCTGTTGCGCCAGATCGATGGCCGGACAGTCCGGATGGCTTCTGGCGACTTTACCCTGAGCACCGCCGATCTGGAACTGGTGCGCGTCGAGCCGGACTGGCGTACCAACCTGCTGTCGGTGATCACCGATCCGAACGTGGCCTACTTCCTGATGATCATCGGGTTCTACGGCATCATCTTCGAACTGGCCAATCCCGGTGCCATTGTCCCGGGCGTGATTGGTGCCATCAGTCTGATTCTCGCGCTGTTCGCTTTCCAGGTATTGTCGGTGAATTATGCCGGCCTGGCGCTGATCATGTTGGGGCTGGCTTTTATTGTCGGCGAAGCCTTTGTACCCAGTTTCGGCATGCTGGGGGTCGGCGGTATTGTCGCCTTCGTGGCCGGTTCGGTGATCCTGATGGATGGCAGCCACCGGGATATTTCATTACCTACCATCGGCGGTACCGCGATTGTGGCAGCGGGTTTCATTCTCTGGACGGTCACCCGCTTTATCGGCCTGCGACGGAAACACCCGGTCAGCGGCTCGGAGCAGATCACTCACGAACAGGGCGAAGCCCTGGATGACTTCACCCGGGGCCACGAGCACTACAATGGTCATGTAAGGATCAGTGGCGAGCGCTGGAATGCCCGTAGCGAGCAGCCGGTGAGCACCGGTGATCGTGTGCGGGTGACTGGCATCGAAGGTTTGACAGTAAGCGTCGAGGTCCTCGAGGACGAAAGCTGATCTCCGGCGTTCAACAGTTCACGGCAAACAAGGAGGCCGTATGATTGGTGATCTGATTCCCTATCTCGCACCGACCGTGGTGTTACTTCTGATCCTCGGATCGGCGATCAAGATCCTGCCCGAGTATGAACGTGGCGTGGTGTTCTTCCTGGGGCGCTTTCAGGGCGTCAAGGGGCCTGGGCTGATTATTGTCATTCCCGGCATCCAGCAGATCGTCAGGGTGGACCTGCGGGTCATTGTCCTGGATGTGCCCAGCCAGGACGTGATCTCCAAGGATAACGTGACCGTGCGGGTGAACGCGGTACTCTATTTCCGTGTGGTGGATCCGGAGCGGGCCATCATCCGGGTCGAGGATTTCAACTCGGCCACCAGCCAGCTGGCCCAGACCACGTTGCGTTCGGTGCTTGGTAAACACGATCTGGATGAGATGCTGTCCGAGCGGGACAAGCTCAACGCCGATATCCAGGAGATCATCGATGCCCAGACCGAGGAGTGGGGCATCAAGGTGGCCAATGTGGAAATCAAGCATGTGGACCTGAACGAGTCCATGATTCGCGCCATTGCCCGCCAGGCGGAGGCTGAGCGTGAGCGTCGGGCCAAGGTGATTCATGCTGAGGGTGAGCTGCAGGCGTCGAAGAAACTGGTGGAAGCAGCTCAGGTGATGTCCGCCGATTCGGGGGCCATGCAACTGCGGTATCTGCAGACCATGGCGGACATGAGCGGCAGCAATGCCTCGACCATTATGTTCCCGATGCCGATGGATCTGTTGAGGCCGTTCATGGAGAAACAGACGAAGGCGCCGCAGTCCGGGGAGCAGGGCTGATCAGAGCCTTGGAGGTAAGATGGGGTCAGCCGGCTGGGCTGCCTCGGGTTCAGGCATAAAAATGGGGTCAGAAGAAAGCCTTCTTCTGACCCCGTCTTCGCCTGGAGAGACCCTGTCGGGTCGGAGCTGCAGGCACAAAAAAGGCCGGGAAACCCGGCCTTTTTCAGCTAGAGCGAGCCAATTACTTCTGGCTGGCGCTCTGCAGCATGCGCTTGGCACGCTCGTTGGCTTCGTCTGCAGCTTGCTGGGCTGCGCGGGCAGCGGCCAGAGCTTCTTCTGCAGTCTGCTGCGCAGTGCGCGCGTCAGCGGCAGCGCTGTTGGCAGTGTTCAGTGCGTTCTCAGCGGTCTGCTCGGCAGAAGTTGCAGTAGCATTGGCCTCGTCGATGGCAGCCTGGTTGCTGGCACAGCCGGCAGTCAGAGCAGTAGCCATTGCAAACCCAGCGATCATCAGTTTACGCATAGTAAATCCCCTTATTGGTCGTTTTATGTCCTGAGT
>JABURI010000199.1 GCA_014762755.1 Marinobacter sp. | reverse complement strand
GGATGCAGCGGGCCCACCGGCAGGAAGCGGTCCTTGGAGAACTTGGACAGAACCACCAGCCACTTGCCATCGGCATCCCGGGACTCGGTCAGTGAGGCATGGTTGTGACCCGGCTGATAATGAACATCCAGCTTCTGGCGGATGTAGTTCACCTTCTCGCCATTGTAGTGCTTGATGGCATCGGCAATGTTCCACTTGCACACCTGGCTGTCGATGAACAGCGTGGTGTAGGCGTTGCCACGGCCATCGTAGGTGGTGTGCAGCGGCCCGAGACCCAGCTCCGGCTCGGCAACGATGGTGTCACGCAGTTCGATCTTGTTGTCGAACAGGTCGTCCAGCTTGTCGATGGCAATCACGGAACAGGTCGGAGACAGCTTGCCGTTGGCAATGAAGTACTTGCCGTCCGGCGAGGTATTCAGACCGTGCGGGTTCTTCGGAACCGGAATGTAGCGGGTCAGCTCGGAGTCGCCGCGGCCATCCACCACCGGCACCTTGGAATCGCCGATGGTCTTGAAGTTACCGGCCTTGACCGCCGCTTCGATGCGCTCGACGTTGAACACCACCACCCAGTCGCGGTCGTTGCGCATGGTGCCGGCCAGGTCCACCGCCTTCTCGGAGTTGTAACAGGTGGAAGCAGCGTACTTGCCGGTGTAGTCAGCGTCGGTGTTATCCAGGTTGCCGTCCACGATCACCTGCCAGGCCACTTCCATGGTGTCCGCATCAATGGCGTTGAACATGGTGTAGCTGTTTTCCAGGCTGAACTCGCTGCCGTCGTTCGGCTGCGGAATCACGAACTCGGCGTTACAGAATACGTACTTGGTACGGGGTACCTTCTGCAGACGCAAACCATGGATCGCCTGAACGTTCGGGATGTGGGTGATCTTGTCCGTCTTCATGATATCCAGACGGATCCGCGCTACCCGGGTATTGGCCTTGTCGTTGATGAACAGGTACTTGCCGTCATAGCGACCGTCGGTCATGGAAATATGCGGGTGGTGACAATCGCCGTTCAGGAACTGACGGTCGCCACCGAGGATTTCCTTACTCTCGTTGGTGATACCCCAGCCCGTGGCCGAGTCCACGTTGAAGACCGGGATCCGCATCAGTTCACGCATGGAAGGCACGCCCAACACGCGCACCTCGCCCTGGTGGCCACCACTCCAGAAGCCGTAGTACTCGTCCAGCTCGCCCGGATGGATCACAGCCTTGTTGCGGGCCTCTTTCGCGGCAGCGGCAAACGCTTCACGGCTCATCACCGCAGTACCCAGACCAGTCGCGCCCGCGACACCGGCGAGGGCGGCAGCCCCCATGAACCGGCGGCGGCTCTGCCCGCTCTCCGGGAGTTCCGGCGTATCCTTGGTCAGATCATTTCTTCTCTTCATAACATCCAACTCCGTTAATGGTTATGGCGGTTTTTGCTTCTCATGCTTTCTTTTTTTGGGACTGCTCAGTGCACCTGAACCACGGGGATTTCCTCCGGGTGCCCGGGTGCGTTATGGCCACGGCGCTTGCCGCGACGCTTAACGATCAGCGGCGGGCACTTGTGGTCATCGAAATAGGTCATCTGACAATCCAGGCAGTAGTGGCACTCCATGTAGTTGATGTGCCCGTCCGGATGGATGGCCTGGACTTCACATTCCTTGTCACACAGGCGGCAGGGGTTGCCGCATTCCTTCCGGCGCTTGAGCCAGTCGAACACTCGCAGTTTGGTGGGCAGGGCCAGGGCGGCGCCCAGCGGGCACAGGTACCGGCAATAGACCTTGCGGGTGAACAGGTTGACCACCAGCAACAGCACGGCGTAAGCCACGAACGGCCAGCTGCGGGCAAAGTGCAGGGTGATGGAGGTTTTGAACGGTTCCACTTCGGCGAGCCTTTCGGCAGTGGCCATGGACTCCAGGGACACGCCGAACAGCACCAGCAGGATGATGTATTTGATGGCCCACAGGCGCTCATGCCAGACGAAGGGGACGGTGTACTGGGGCACCTTCAGCTTGCGGGCGATCTCGTTGAGCAGTTCCTGCAGAGCGCCGAACGGACACAGCCAGCCACAATAGACCGCCCGGCCCCACAGCAGGATGATGCCGGCAACCACGGCCCACAGCACGAACATGATCGGGTCGATCAGGAAGGTCTCCCACTTGAACCCGCTGATCAGGCTGTTCACAAAGGTCAGCACGTTGACGATGGAAAGCTGCCCCAAGGCGTACCACCCGATGAAGAACAGGGTGTAGACCAGGAAACCGTGACGGATCCAGCGCATCATCTTCGGCTTCTGGACCAGCCAGTCCTGGAAGAAAAGAATGAACAGGAGCACGCCGATGCCCAGCGCCAGCACAATGATCTGGAACTCCTTCTGGTACCACACCTGGACCCACATGGGCTGCGACTCCAGCCATTCTTCCTCGGTGACAACCGGCTCCGGACGGGTGTAATACTGGTCCGGCAGCTGGTATTCGAGGGGGAAGACCTGGAATTCGCTGTCCAGCGGGCCAGTCTGGCGCTTGACGGTCAGTTCCAGGGTCCAGGGTGTGCCCGGGTCGAAGTTGTACTGCTGGCGGATGATGAAGATCGCCATTTCGGAGAATTCGGGCATGCCCTCGGCATAGACATCACTCAACCGGTAGTAGTCCAGGTCCCGGAAATTGAAGGTGTCACCGAACTGGCGAATCTGGATGCGGTCGAAAATGCCGCCACGCACGTAGCCGGAGCCCTTGAAGGAATAGTCGCCGTTGGCCATTACGGCGATGGCGTGCTCGCCCTCCTTGAGCTCGTTGGTCAGCCACTTAAACTGGCTCTCGCCCAGCAGATTACGGCCGATGGTCGGGGCGTCCAGGTAGGCGGCGTAGAGGTCGATCAGAGG
This sequence comes from Marinobacter sp., assembly GCA_014762755.1. Classification (GTDB taxonomy): domain Bacteria; phylum Pseudomonadota; class Gammaproteobacteria; order Pseudomonadales; family Oleiphilaceae; genus Marinobacter. The sequence continues at coordinate 2,164 of JABURI010000199.1, read as the reverse complement.
CTTTCCACGTTGTCCCTTGCCAGCGGCATTGACGCCTTCGGCCGGCGTACCCTTGAACGAGTCGTCCACCTGCCCCCGCGTCAACAGCAGCCGGCGAATGGAACCGTTACCGGTCAGCTCGCTCCAGCTTTTCTGTTCGAAAGCCTGTTTATCGACGGTGGCCACCGGCGGACGTGACTTTTCGCCGCCTTCCACCATACCCAGCTCGACGCCGACACGGTGGGCTGTGCGCATGATCACTTCGTTGATCACCATGACCGTGACAGTAGCGCCGGACAGGCCATCCACGGCAACCTTGCGCTCGCTGGAGGTGCCGCCCACGGTGACCCGCTGATCGGCCTTGAGACCGGTGTACTGGTCGGTGAAAACGTGCAGTTTGCTCTCGGGGATGCCCACCAGGAGGATGGGCTCGTCATGGTGGATGACCTTGGCGGCCAGGATCGTACCTTCGGTATCGAGCACCACCATGGCATTGACAGGCTTGCCGGAATAGGCCGGGGTCTGCACGAAATCCAGGGACTGGTAGGCATAGCCCTTCAGTTCATCCCCGGCGTAGAGTTCCTGGATAGCGCGATTACCCTCTCTGGGCACCAATTCCGTCACTGACGGCAGCGCCTTCTCGATAACCTGCCGGCCCGCCACGGGCTCGTACTGGTCCACTGGGATGGCCAGGACCGCAGTGCTGAGAAGAGCGAAAAGAAATAAAGCAAAGCCTCGAACTGCTAAGCCCACAGGAGCCCCCATATCCATAGGTATATCAAAAGCTTGGTCGATTATTGATGGAAAGCAAATACCTCTGATTGAATACACCGGGCTACCCCCGGCGCTCGATTCAGGCCAGGTCGATCGCCTCGCCCTGGCCGTTCAGAGGCAGGTAGTTGCCAATGTGCCCCATGCGGATACCTTCCACCATCATGGTCAGGGGCTGCTGGGCTTCATCGCTGGAGGGGGCAATACCACCGCGACCGGACATGGCCGCCACGAACACCATGTCCCAGGGTTGGCCGGTGGCCTGTGATTCCTGCGCCAGGGTGTTGAAGTCGGGGGCTTCATCCGGGGTTTTATCGACGCAGATAACGGGGGTCAGTGCGCCGCCTTCGCCGCGCTCGAACGCGGCTTTTTCTTCCGCCGAGGCGTCATCGGGCAGTTCGGCGCGGCAGAAGACAAACAACAGGCGCTGGGGTTCGGCCTGTTCACGGGTGGCCTGGATGAGATCCTGGTAGTTGCTGATCATGGGTGTTCCTTGAAAAGAAAGGGTGTCCGCCAGACCTTACGCCTGGCGGGCAATCAGTCGTTCGCCGAGCACAAGGCTGCGGACTTCGTCGCAGACTTCCTCGACCGCCTCGTCACCGTAGCTCTGACCGTAGTGTTTCTTGAAGCCGAATTCGTAAAGACGGACGTGTTCGTCCGGTTCCACACCGACGTTCTCCAGGCAGGCCCGGGCGCAATGCAGTGGGCAGCCGTCGATCACGGTGATCGGGCGGCCGGACTGGGCTGTTTTCACCAGCGTTGGCACCTTGCCGCCCACTCCGGAGATGCAGGACATCTCGAAGCTGCCTTCGTGGTCCAGGCGGACCGCCGCGTTGTTGGCCAGCTGCGCCACGTCGGAGCAGCCGGAACAGGAATAGATCAGCGGGCGTTGCTTTCTCGGTTTCACACATCCTCCTCTGGAAGAGCCTGGAGGTTTCAGGGCAATGAATTACTGGCTGATTTCAATCAGTCGCCGGGGATCGGAGATAAACAGTTTGCTCCGGTTTACCCGTACCAGGCCGTTGGATTTCAGGTCAGCCAGAATCCGGGAGAAGGTTTCCGGCTGCATGGCCAGGCGCGATGCCACCAGGCATTTGGGCAGCGGCAGTTCCACTTCCCCACCCTGTTCGGTGCCGTTGGGCAGCAGGTCGATCAGGTAGCGGATCAGGCGGTCACGGGCGTTCTGGACGGTCATGATTTCCAGGTCGTGGAAGCGGGTGACGGCGCGCTTGGCGTAGTGGCTCAATGCCGCCTGGGCATATTCGGGGTGCTGGTCCAGCAGCTCGCGGTAGGCTTTGACCGGGATCATCAGCACTTCGCTGGATTTCAGGGCTTCGGCGTAGCAGGCGTACCGGGGCGGATCGGCGTAGATCATGACTTCGGCGAAGCAGTCGCCCGGGGCGATGCTGTCGAG
>JABURI010000017.1 GCA_014762755.1 Marinobacter sp. | reverse complement strand
ACCTGAACTGCCATTCCTGTTCCTGATCCTGTCGTTGGTCCTGCACTGCTCGCCCCGTTCTGTCAGTTACGCCTGCTTCAGGCGCTTTTCGATGGCATCCATCAGCATGCCGCCGATATCAATGCCGTATGCTGAATCCAGTTCCCGAATGCAGGTGGGGCTGGTTACGTTGATTTCAGTCAGATAATCGCCGATGACGTCCAGGCCGACAAACATCAGGCCCTTTTCCTTGATCGCGGGCGCCACGCGGGCACAGATTTCCCGGTCCCGCTCGGTCAACTCCCGACCCTCACCCCGGCCACCGGCGGCAAGGTTGCCGCGATTCTCACCCTGGGACGGAATCCGCGCAAGGGCAAAGGGCACCGGCTCGCCCTCGATCAGCAGAATCCGCTTGTCACCATCGACAATCTCGGGAATGAATTTCTGGGCCATGGCCTGGTGGGTGCCATAGTTGGTCAGGGTCTCGATGATGACGCCCAGGTTGAAATCGTTTTCCCGCACCCGGAAGATCGAGTGACCACCCATGCCGTCCACCGGCTTCATGATGATATCACCGTGCTCGGCATAGAATTCGCGGAACCGGTGCGCCGTGCGGCTGACCAGCAGCGGCGGAGTCAGATCCTCGAACTGGGTCGCGAACAGCTTCTCGTTGCAGTCCCTCAGGGTGGCCGCCGGATTGACCACCAGGGCGCCCTGCAGCTCCGCTGCCTCCAGGATATAGGTGGCCATCAGGAATTCCCGGTCCACCGGCGGGTCCTTGCGCATCAGGATGACGTCCAGGTCACCCAGAGCCCGGTCCTGGCTGCCACCGAAGCTGAACCAGTTCTCCGGGTCCATGTGTACAGTCAGATCCCGGGTATGAGCCATTGCCCGGCCACCGTCGAGGTACATGTCCGGCAGCTCCATGTATTCAATCTCCCAGCCCCGCTTTTGCGCGGCCAGCAACATGGCGAGCGAACTGTCTTTCTTGAACGTGATGTTTTCAATGGGATCCATCACGATCCCGAGTCGGACTGTCATGGTGTCTCTTGAGCTCCTGGAAAGAAAAAACACGAACCGGTCAGCAGAGCGGACCGGGCGTTAAATGCTATGCTGAGACGTCGATGGTATTGTACCCGAGCCCCGAATGCATCCGGAGATATCCTCAGGGATACGTGACTGTGCGGGCAGAAGTACATTTAGTCACAAACTAATACTTTTTATATGGCCATCGATATTCTATAACTGAGCGGGATTTATAGAAGAACCTTGAGGTTTGTGTTAAAACCCCCGTTCCAAAATAAAGATAGTCGCTGAGCGCAAGGCAGTTGGACAATGGATGACAACTTCGAGAATCTGAAGATTATGGTGATCGACGACAGCAAAACGATTCGTCGCACCGCAGAAACCCTCCTCAAGAAGGTCGGCTGTGAGGTCATCACCGCGACTGACGGCTTTGACGCTCTGGCCAAGATTGCCGATTCCCAGCCGGACATCATTTTCGTGGACATCATGATGCCGCGCCTGGATGGCTACCAGACCTGCGCACTGATCAAGAACAATTCCTCTTTCAAAAAGACGCCGGTTATCATGCTCTCCAGCAAGGACGGACTGTTCGATAAAGCGAAAGGTCGCATCGTAGGCTCTGACCAATATCTGACCAAACCGTTCAGCAAGGACGAGCTGCTAAACACCATCCGCCAGTATGTGCCACAGGCGGAACAGTAAACCTGCTGAAACCAAGAACCATCGAGGAAACCATGGCCCGCATTCTGATTGTTGATGATTCCCCCACCGAGGTGAAGAAGATTTCCACCATCCTGGAAAAGCACAAGCACGACGTTCTGACCGCCGATAATGGCGCGGATGGTGTTGCCAAGGCCCGAGCCGAAACACCGGATCTGGTACTGATGGACGTCGTCATGCCAGGCCTGAACGGCTTTCAGGCGACCCGTCAGCTGACCCGTGCGCCCGAGACCGCCTCCATCCCGGTTGTCATCGTCACCACCAAGGATCAGGAGACTGACCGTGTGTGGGGAACCCGCCAGGGCGCGAAGGGCTACCTGGTCAAGCCGGTGAACGAAGACGACCTGATCAAGACCATCAACAGCCTGATCGCCTGACCCTCACAACCTTGGAGTACGCATGTCCGCCCAGGCCGCCCCTTTTGCCGTTCTGACGGATATCGCCCAGCGCAGCCGGTCCATGGCCGCCGGCCTGCCGGAGCAACAGGAAGCCGTTGAACTGTGGAACGGCATCGGCTTCGTGTTATCGGGTGAGCACTATGTGGCCCCCATGGGTGAAGTGACAGAAATCCTCCACGTTCCCCGCTTCACCCATATTCCGGGTGTTCGGCCATTCCTGCTGGGCGCCGCCAACGTGCGCGGCCGCCTGCTGCCTCTGGTTGATCTCGCCAGCTTCTTCGACATCCCCCGCTCCTCGCGCAGCCAGCGTGACCGGCGGGTTCTGGTCGTTGAGCAGGGCGATGTGTTCAGCGGGCTGGTCGTGGACAGCGTCCTGGGGATGCAATATTTCACAACCGACAGTTTCCGGGAGGCGCCGCAAGGAGTCCCCGAAAGCGTTCGTCCGTTTGTTACAGGCGGCTACGAGCGTAACGAGGAAGTCTGGAGAGTGTTCTCCGCTGCCGATCTGGTAGCCGACGAGCGCTTCCTGGACGTCGCGCAGTGGTAAGGGTGGTGACACTGGCAGGAACATCACCCTGACCGCCTGAAATCCGCTAAAACAGACTTGCCAACATTTTGAAGAGGCCGGGAGCCAGAACATGAAAAACAGAGCCGGAAGATTGGGTATGGGACAGGGAGGCAACAAGCTGGTTGCCGGCCTGATCGCCGCACTGATCGCACTTACCGTCCTGCTCGTTGCCGTGCTGTTCATCATCAACCGTGACAGCCAGAACGACCAGCGATACATTGCTCACACTGCGGAACTGCGGGTACTCTCGCAGGCCATTGCGAAGAACGCGACCGAGGCCGCCGGCGGTACCGCCGAGGCGTTCAACCAGTTGCGCCGCTCCCGCGATGACTTCCAGCAGCTCTGGACCTTCGTCACCGAAGGCAACCCGGAAACCGGCCTCCCTCCCAGTGAACTGGCACAGCAAAGCGGTGTACAGCAGAACTGGAACATCGTCCGGGAAAATGCCGACAGTATCCTCTCCACCCAGGACGCGGTACTGGGCCTGCACGAGGTTGCCCGGACCCTGAACGAAACCATCCCGCAGCTGCAGGTGGAGTACGACGACATCGTACAGATCCTGCTGGACAACGGCGCACCGGCGGAACAGATCGCCCTGGCCCAGCGCCAGTCGCTGCTGGCAGAGCGTATCGTGCGTTCTGTTAACAACGTACTGTCCGGTGACGAAGACGCGGTTATCGCCGCCGACCGGTTCGGCCGTGACGCCAGCCTGTTCGGCCGGGTTCTCGACGGTCAGCTCAACGGCAACGAAGCCATGGGCATCTCCCGGGTAACCGATGAAGACGCTATCTACGGTCTCGAAGCGGTTGCAGAACTGTTCGAGTTCGTCTCCCAGAACGTCGACGCGATCCTTGAAGCCTCTCCCGACCTCTTCAAGGTACGCACCGCGGCCAGCGACATCTTCCAGAACTCCGAGATCCTGCTCTCAGAACTATCGGTTCTTGCTGAAAACTTCCGCAACCAGCCGGCCTCACGCCTGGTCAGCCCGACCCTGGCCTTTATCATCCTGGCGGCCATGGTTGCCATCGTTGTCTTCATCGGTCTTGCCCTCTACCGCGAAGCTCAGGCCCGCCTGGCTGCGACCCAGGAGCAGAACGAACAGAACCAGAACGCGATCCTGCGACTGCTGGACGAACTTGCCGACCTGGCGGATGGTGACCTGACCACCGAGGCCACGGTAACCGAGGACTTCACCGGTGCCATCGCCGACTCCATCAACTACGCGATCGACCAGATGCGCGGACTGGTACAGGCGATTCGTGGTACCGCGGTACGGGTAGCGGGCGCGGCCCAGGAAACCCAGTCCACGGCCATGCACCTGGCCGACGCTTCCGAGCACCAGGCCCAGGAAATTGCCGGGGCTTCTGCCGCGGTTAACGAGATGGCCGTGTCCATCGACCAGGTATCCTCGAACGCCGCCGAATCCTCCGCGGTTGCGGAGCGGTCGGTTGCGATCGCGAAGAAAGGCGCGGAAGTGGTACAGAACACCATCCGCGGCATGGACAACATCCGGGAGCAGATCCAGGAAACCTCCAAGCGGATCAAGCGCCTGGGTGAATCCTCCCAGGAAATCGGTGACATCGTATCCCTGATCAACGACATCGCCGACCAGACCAACATCCTGTCCCTGAACGCGGCAATCCAGGCCTCCATGGCCGGTGACGCCGGTCGAGGCTTCGCGGTGGTTGCGGACGAAGTTCAGCGCCTGGCGGAACGTTCCTCTGCGGCAACCAAGCAGATTGAAGCGCTGGTTAAGACGATCCAGTCCGATACCAACGAGGCGGTTATCTCCATGGAACACACCACCGCCGAGGTGGTCCGTGGTGCCCGTCTGGCCCAGGACGCGGGTATCGCCCTCGAGGAAATCGAGAACGTATCCATGAGCCTTGCGGAGTTGATCCAGAACATCTCCAACGCCGCACGCCAGCAGTCGTCCTCTGCGGCCCACATCTCCAACACCATGAACGTTATCCAGGAAATCACCTCCCAGACTTCCTCCGGTACCAACGCGACCGCGAAGTCTATCGGTAACCTGGCAGAAATGGCGTCTGAACTGCGCTCCTCTGTGGCCGGCTTCACCCTGCCGGAAGAGGACGTGGCGGACGAAGAGCAAGAAGAAGACAGCGACGTTCCGGTGGTGGGCTGACAGACGGCCCGGGGCAGCTGACGGTTTATGGCGCATACGCATGACAACCTGTCACCCGCCGAAGGCATCTGGTCAATGCGCCGGCTTCCGGACATGGATTCGGCGCAGTTCCACCAGTGGCAGACCCTGCTGGAGCATCGCACCGGGATAACCCTGTCAGCCGATCGGCGCTCGTTCCTGGAGACCAATATCG
>JABURI010000018.1 GCA_014762755.1 Marinobacter sp. | reverse complement strand
ATTTTGAAACCCTGGTTGAGTACGCCTGGGCCGAAGAGCACGGCGGCATTGCCAATCATGGTACCTATCCGGAACTGCTCAAGGGGGGCGTCAGCCTTTCCTACGGTCTCGACGAACAGGCCGAAACCATCTTTGACCGCCTCGCCGAGAGCAACCTGAGTGAGCCGGTGCGTAACCGGGCCCGGTTCTACCTGGGCAAGATGCAGTACCTCCGCGGAGAGGCTGATACCGCAGCGCGCAACCTGAACCAAATCCGTGGTGAGCTGCCGGAGACTGTCGATGCCGAGTACCGGTACCTGGCGGCTCTGGTAAACGTGAAGCTGGGTTACCTGGATGCCGGTAAAGCCGTCGCCGACACCATCAACGAGGACAGCCCCTACGCCCCATACTTCTACTTCAACCTCGCCATTGCCCTGGAAGGCCAGGAGCGCACCAGCGATGCCATCGAAGCCCTGAATCGTGTTCTGGAGCTGAACGACGGCTCGGCGGAATTGCAGCGCCTGGCGGACCGTGCCCGCATGGCCCTGGCCCATGTCTACGCCAGCCATGAGGACAGCCTGAACGCGGGGCTGCAGCTGGCCAGTATCAACACCACGGGGGCCTACTCCAATCGCGGCCTGCTGGGCGCCAGCTGGATGGCCATCAATGCCGGTGAATTCCGGCAGGCGCTGGCCCCGCTGGACGTGTTGACGACCCGTTCCCGGGCGTTGCCTGAAGTGCAGGAAGCCATTCTTCTGCGCCCGCATGTGTACGAGCGCATGGGGCTCGAAGGCCGCGCCGCCAAGGATTTCATCGCCGCGGACCGGCAGTTCCGGACCACTTTGAAGCAGCTGAGAACGGCCCGGGAAGGGCTGCAGGATGCCGATGTTCTGGAGCTGTTTGTCCGTAATCTCGACGACGTACTGGACGAGAGTGACTGGTTTGGCAAGGCGCCGGCGGTCGCGGTCAATCGCCTGTCTCCATTCCTCGTGGAGCTGATGTCGGACCACAGCTTCCAGTCTGTACTGAAGGACTTGCGGGACCTCTACGCCATCCGCAACAACCTGGAACGCTGGAAAGAACGCCGGTCCGACTTTGACACCATCATGGCCGCACGCGCCGGCAGTGCCGATGGCCCTAGCCACGGAGATCGTGTACGCCTCATTTCCCGATCCCTCAACGATGCCCGGTCGCGCCGCGAGGCGCTCAGTGCTCGGTTGACGGGTTTGCCAGAAGACAAGCGCGAGTCCATCGAGTGGTTGATTGAGGAGCTCAACTTCGAAATCACCCGGGCCGAGAGCGCTCTGGCCGCGCTTCAGGGCAGCAAGGCGCTCGCCAACAACAGTTATTTCGAGCAGTCGGTCAGTCAGATGATGGCCGAGGTTGATGCACAGCTGGTCGAGACGGAAAGTCTGATCGCCCGCCTGGAGGACGTGATGCTGGCTCTGGTTACCACCGAGCTGGACATTCATGAGCAGCGACTCGAGCAATACCAGGTGGAGGCCCAGCTGGCGAAGGTACGTATTCTGGATCGCTCCCTGCAGACCCTGAATCCGGACGACGATATGCCTGCCGAATCCGGTTCCGAACAGGCGCAAACACAACCGTCTCCAGAGGAGGGAACAGGCGATGAAACGATCTAGTCTCCTCATGCTGGCAGTGATGGTCAGTGGCTGTGGCACGTTCCAGAATTCCTCGACCATCGCCAGCCTCCAGAAGAACCAGAAACCCCTGGAAGACGTGGAGCTGCCACGGGTCATGCACGAGGACGTGCGCCGCGAATACCGCGAGCTTCTGGAAACCATCGAGGATCGGCGGCTGTACGAACAGATCGAGCGCCGAATCGCCAGCGTGTACATGCTGGAAGGAGACTACGACCAGCTGCGCGGTGTGATGCCGGGTGAGGATGGCTACTTTCCGGAAGCGATTACGGCTTACCACCAGCTGCTGAACAAGTATCCGGATTCCGAGCGCAACGCCGAGGCTATGTACCAGCTGGCCAAGGCCTATGATCTCGATGGCCGTGATCAGGAAGCCAAGGCCGTGCTGGAGGAGTTCATTACGGAACATCCGCATTCGCAGCGACTGGCGGAGGTTTATTTCCGCAAGGGCGACATCCACTTCCGGCACGAGGAGTACGAGCAGGCGGAGCAGGCTTACCGCTCGGTGGTGGCCATTGGCGAGGAATCCGCGTTCCTGAACAACTCGTGGTACCTGCTGGGCTGGTCTCAATACAAGCTGTCTGACTATGACCAGAGCCTGATGTCGTTCTCTCGCGTCCTCGACCGGCTGGTGCCCGAGGACGGCAAGATCGAGAAGCTGGACAAGGTCAACCGATCCCTGGTGGACGACACGCTGCGGATCATGAGTGTGGGCCTCGCCTATGCCGGCGGTTCCTCCAAGATCGACGCCATGTTTGCCAACCGGCCCGAGGCAAAGAAGTACACCTGGATTCTCTATTCCAGCCTTGGCCAGCATTACCTGGAAAAAGAGCGGTATGAAGATTCCGCCTCGTCTTTCCGGGCCTTCGTGGTGCAAAACCCTGACTCCGAGCGGGCGCCGGAAATGCACGCCGAGATGATCCGCGCGTATGTTGACGGCGAGTTCTCCCAGCAGGTGCTGCCGGAGAAAGAAAACTACGTCCGCAACTACGGTGTTCATTCCGAGTTCTGGAAGACCAAGCCGGCGGAGGTAAAAGCCAAGGTTGTTCCCAACCTGAAGACCTTCATCGACGAGCTGGCCCGGCACTACCACGCTACTGGTCAGCGCCTGACCCGGGAACTGGCGGACGGAGCCATCAAGGCCTCTGCGGTGGCGGCCACCGAAGCCACCCGCCAGACCAGCTTCCTCAAGGCGGCCCAGTTCTATGGCGAGTTCGAACAGACCTTCCCGAACGACCCGAAAGTACCGGAGATGGTCTACATGCGCGCCGAGGCGGCCTTCGACGGTGGCGATTACCCGACCGCCATTACCCACTACGAGCGCACCGCCTATGAGTTCGGCAACTCCGAGTTCGGGGCCGATGCCGGTTACGCCGCCATCATAGCGTTCCAGAAAGAAGCGGAGCGCCTGAAGGCCGAGTCGGGTGAGGGCAGTGAAAAACTGCGTGCGTGGCGGAGCAAGGGTGTCGAGAGCCAGTTGCGGTTTGTCCAGACCTTCCGGGATGACGAGCGCTCCGGCGCCGTGCTGGCCAAAACCTCAGAAGAGTTGTTTGCCCTGGGCCGTTACGAGAAAGCCCTGGAAGTGGCGACCAGCATTGTCAGCAAGGCCGGCGAGGTGGATCGCGAGCTCAACCGCACCGCCTGGGGTGTGATCGCCCACAGCCAGTATGAGCTGGCGGACTTTGCCGCAGCCGAGGAAGGCTACCGCAACCAGCTGCGTTACATCGACCTCGACGATCCCGAATTCAAGGCGGTGACCGAACGCATGGCGGTGACCATCTACAAACAGGGTGAGCAGGCCCTGGCCGCTTCGGATCTCGAGGGCGCGGTTGATCACTTCCTGCGCATCAAGGTGGTGGCTCCGAAGACGGACGTGCGTGTCGTGGCGCAATTTGACGCCGCCACCCACCTGCTGACCCTGGAAGAGTGGGAGCCGGCACTCGCCGAAATGCTGGAGCTTCGCCGCCTGTTCCCGAACCACAAGCTGGCGAAGGATCTGGACCAGAAGATCGCCTGGACCTACGAGCAGGACGAACAATGGCTGATGGCGGCCGAAGAATACGAGGATATCTACCGCACCGATTCCCGCGCCGATGTGCGCCGGGATGCCCTGTTCCTGGCGGCAGAGCTGTATGAGAAGGCCGGCAACGAGGACCAGGCTCTGGACTACTTCAAGAAGTGGGCCTTCGACTACGAGGAGCCTTTCGATACCCGTATGGAAGCCCGCTACCACGTGGCCTACCTGTATGAACGTCGGGACGATTACCACCGCCACCTGTACTGGCTGCGCCGGGTGATCGACGGCCACAACAAGGCGCCGGAGAACTGGCAGTCGGATCGCTCCGCCTGGCTGGCGGCCTGGGCCAACAACAAGTACGGCGACTACTGGCGCATCGAGTTTGATCGCGTGCGCCTGAAGCACCCGCTCAACAAGAGCATTCCGCGCAAGAACGAGAAGCTCAAGAACGCCCTGGACCGTTACCAGCAGGCGGCCGACTACGGCGTCCTCGACCAGACCACCCGGGCCACGTTCAACATAGCCGACCTCTACGGCCAGTTTGCCCGGGAGCTGATGGACGCGCCGCGCCCGAGCGGCCTGAGCCAACTGGAAGCCATGCAATACGAGCTGGTGCTGGAAGAGCAGGCCATTCCCTTCGAGGACCTGGCGATCGAAGTGCACCAGGCCAACATCGAGCGCTCATGGAGCGGCACATTCAATCCCTGGATCGAGCGCAGCTTTGAGGCGATGGCCAAGCTGATTCCCGCCCGGTTCGACAAACAGGAAGTAAAGGTGGCGTATGGCGATGGCATCCGTTAAGGCATCCACTCCGGCCGCGGTGCTGGTGCTGACCCTGCTCTCCGGTTGTGCCGGGGTGTTGCCGGTCAAGCAGACCGAATCCGATTCCAAAGTGGTCGAATCCGGGCCCGCTGAGGAAGACACGCAGGCCGCCCCGGCCGAGAGCACGGGCGGCGTGTTCCTGCCGCAACAGGCCTACGATGCCCAAGGCAAGAAGATCCCCTATGTGCCGGCGCCGAATCCGTACACCGAGCAGCCGGCCCCGGTGCCCCCGGCCGCCAAGGCCGCTTTTGCCGATGCCATGGCCCTGATGAAAGACGGGGATCTGCGGATGGCCCGCAAAGGGTTCTGGGCCATGACCAAGGAATTTCCGGAACTTTCCGGTCCCTGGGTGAAGCTGGCCGAGCTCGCGGAACAGCGGGAGAAACCCGAAAAGGCCCGGGAGTACTACCAGAAGGCACTGGAGGTGAATCCGGCCAACGTTAACGCCTACCTGAAACAGGCGGTATTCGAGCGGCGCCAGGGCGAATTTGTCAAAGCCCGGGACGCATACCTGGCCGCCCTGGAAACCTGGAACGACTTCCCCGAGGCGCACCTGAACCTGGCGATCCTCTACGACC
>JABURI010000232.1 GCA_014762755.1 Marinobacter sp. | reverse complement strand
TGACACAGAGAGTATTCATTACAGGGGGAGCCTCGGGCCTCGGTCGGGCAATCGCTCTGCGTTACGCCAAAGAAGGCGCCAAAGTCTGTATCGGGGATATCAACCCGGACCAGGGCGCGGCCGTTGAACAGGAGATTAACAGGGACGGCGGCGAAGGCTACTTTGTCGAATGCGATGTGCGCCGGCTGACGGATTTCGAGAAGGTTCGGGATGACCTGGAGAAGAAGTGGGGCGGTGTGGACGTTGTCGTGAACAACGCTGGTGTGGCCTCTGCCGGGTCGATTGAGGACACCACCATGGCCGACTGGGAGTGGATCCTCGATATCAACGTGCTGGGCGTCGTTCGGGGCTGCAAGGTCTTTACACCGCTGTTCAAGCAGCAGGGCTCCGGTGCTTTTGTTAACGTCGCTTCGATGGCCGGGCTCATGTTGGCGCCGTTGATGGACAGCTACAATGTTTCCAAGGCCGGAGTGATTGCTCTGTCCGAGACCTTGAGTCAGGAGCTGCGGGAGGCTGGTATCCATGTCAGCTGCGTATGCCCGGCGTTCTTCCAGACCAATCTGGCCAGCACCATGCGTTCGGACATTCCCGGCATCCAGCAGAACGTGAACAAGCTGATGAAGCGCTCCAGCATCACCGCCGAGGACGTGGCCGAGGATATTGTCCGGAGCGTGAAGGACAAAAGCTTCTGGGTGCTGCCGCACGCCAAGGAACGCCGGATGTGGGTGCTCAAGCGCCATGCGCCCTGGGCTTTTGACTGGTTGATGCACCAGGAGAGCAAGCGCTGGATGAACAAGATGGGCGGCAAGGCGAGCGCCTGAGTGGCCGGAACAGACCGCAGGAGACAGTGAATGACACAGATCGATCAGGCGGTGGATATCCGTGAAGGTGAGGAGCTGGATGTAGCCGCCGTTGACCGGTTCATGAAGCAGGCGATTCCAGGGCTGAAGGGTCAGCCCTCGATCCGGCAATACCCCGGTGGCGCTTCCAACCTGACCTACCAGGTGGATTACGGCGACCAGTCCTACGTGCTGCGCCGGCCGCCGTTCGGCAAGATCGCGAAATCCGCCCACAACATGCTTCGGGAAGCGCGGGTGATGCAGGCGCTGAAGCCGCTTTATCCGTATGTGCCGAATATCGTGGCTATCTGTGACGATCATGACGTTTTGGGTTGTGATTTCTACGTTATGGAGCGCCTTAAGGGCATTATCCTTCGGCAGGATTTCCCGAAGGATTTCGAGCTGAGCGAGGCCGACACCCGTAAGCTTTGCCTCAACGTGATCGACAAGCTGGTCGACCTGCATTGGGTCGACGCCCAGGCTGCAGGTCTCGACAAGCTGGGCAAGGGCGCCGGTTATGTGCAGCGCCAGATTGGCGGTTGGAGTGACCGCTTCCGGAAGGCTCGCACCGAGGATGTCGGGGATTTCGAAGACGTGATGAGCTGGCTCAATGACAAGATGCCCGAGGATATCGCCCAGGTGGTCATCCACAACGACTACCGCTTCGACAACGTGGTACTGAATCCGGACAACCCGTTCGAAGTCATCGGAGTTCTGGACTGGGAGATGGCCACGATTGGCGATCCGCTGATGGACCTGGGCAACAGCCTCGCCTATTGGATCCAGGCCGATGATGAAGGACCGTTCCAGATGTTGAGGCGGCAGCCCACGCACCGGCCTGGCATGCTGACGCGTAAGGAAGTGGTGGACTACTACATGGAGAAGTCCGGTTTTCATGTCGATAACTTCGACTTCTATGAAATTTATGGCCTGTTCCGGCTGGCGGTGATCATCCAGCAGATCTATTACCGCTTTTACCACGGCCAGACCAAAGACAAACGTTTCGCCGCCTTCGGCCACGCCGCTAATTATCTGGAAAAGCGATGCCAGCGGCTGATCAGCGAGAGCACTCTGTAATGGCGACTATCTACCTGATCCGACATGGCCAGGCCAGTTTCGGCAAGGATAACTACGACCAGCTGTCGCCCCGGGGCTGGGAACAGGGGCAGGTGCTGGGCCGCTGGCTGGCGGGTAAAGTTACGCCCAATGCGGTGTTCGGCGGCAATATGGAGCGCCACCGGGAGACCGTCGAGGCTATCGCGTCCGGTTTCGGCCAGGCTCTGCCGGACATGCAGGCCGTTGAAGGGCTGAACGAATTCGATCACATGCAGGTGGTCGAGCGGCTGAAGCCGGAATGGGCGGATCGTCAGGTAATGGCCCGGGACATGGCCGCCTTTCCCAAGCCTGCGCGGTTGTTCCAGCAGGTGTTCGAGGAGGCTATAGTGCGCTGGATCAGCGGTGAGTATGACCATGAATACGCCGAGAGCTGGGGTGCGTTTCAGGCGCGGGTCATTGCCGCACTGGACGAACTGATCGGTTACGCCGACGGTGGAGATGTGCTGGTGTCCACTTCCGGCGGCCCGATTGCCGTCATTGCCCAGCACCTGCTGGAGCTCTCCGATGAGAAGGCGCTGGCGGTGAATAATGTCATCGCCAACACCAGCGTCTCCCGCATTCTCTATTCCGGCCCGCGTCGCAGTCTGGCCGTCTTCAATAACTATAGCCACCTGGAGGCGGAAGACCCCGCCCTGGTGACATTCCGATAACGCATTAGGGGAAATTCATGAGTACCAAGAACCTGTTCGATCTGTCCGGCAAGGTGGCCCTGGTCACCGGCGCCAGCCGGGGCATCGGCGAGAGCGTTGCCCGAACGCTCGCACACTACGGAGCCCATGTGATTGTCAGCAGCCGCAAGATTGATGGCTGCGAGAAGGTGGCCAGCAGTATCCGTGACGAGGGCGGCAGCGCCGAAGCGGTTGCCTGCCACATCGGGGAGATGGATCAGATCGAGGCCATTTGGGAGCATATCGACAAGGCACACGGCAAGATCGATATCCTGGTCAACAACGCCGCGGCCAACCCCTATTTCGGCCCGGTGGAAGACACCGACCTCGGTGCGTTCCAGAAAACCGTGGATGTGAACATTCGCGGTTATTTCTTCATGTGTGCCCGCGGTGCCCAGATGATGAAGAAACACGGTGGTGGTGCGATCGTTAACGTGGCTTCCGTTAATGGCGTGAACCCCGGTCATTTCCAGGGTATCTATTCGGTTACCAAAGCGGCGGTGATTTCCATGACCAAGTCCTTTGCCATGGAACTGGGCCAGCAGAATATTCGGGTGAACGCCCTGCTGCCCGGCCTGACCGACACAAAGTTTGCCAGTGCCCTGACCACCAACGAGGCCATCAAGAAGCAGGCCATGGCGCATATTCCCATGAAGCGTGTGGCGGATCCGGATGAGATGGCGGGGACGGTGCTGTATCTGGTGTCGGGAGCGTCGAGTTATACGACTGGCGCATGCATTAACGCTGATGGTGGATATCTCACCATTTGATGGGGGAGGCTGATGTGAAGTTGGGGTCAGATGAACAAGTTCATCAGACCCCTGTGCTAGAAGTGGGGTCACATGGAAACGGGGTCTGATGAAAGCCTTCATCTGACCCCAGCTTTAGCCTCAGTTCCCTGGTTTTGGCCTTGAAAACGGGGTCTGATGAAAGCTTTCATCTGACCCCACCTTCACCCCTCAGGCTGGCTCACAGGTCAGCGCCCTGAAATCCCCCCGAAGCTCAACCGCTCGGTCTTCCAGATGCGCCAGATGCGAAGGCGCACCGGCCTCGAGCAGCTCATACATCAGATCGGCCATGGCCATCCGGCTCTCGGCCATCATTTCCTGATAGGCGTCTCCCCGTACCTCTTGCGAGTTCACCATCAAGTAGCGGATTCGCTCCCCGAATTCCGGTGAATCGCGCTGCTCTAATGTATCCAGAAGCGCGAGCTGCCAGTTCCGGCGGCCCTCCAGCCAGATCTCGGTCTGCCGGCCACGGTTTTCCGACCATTCGCGGGCAATTTGCTTTTGCCGGCTGTTCAAGGGGCCGAGCCAGTTTTCGATGCGTTCTATCGTTCGTTCCGCACGGGCCTCGGCTCGCGCCTCGGGAGAATCCAGGAGGAACTTTTCCTCCATTTCCGCATGGTTCCGGGTCATGTTCCTGGCCAGTTCGGCGACCTGCTCGTCACTGAGAGATGCGAGCAGATTGGTGGCGGTTGGTGCAGCCTGCTCGAGTAACCTGGGCAGAAAGTCGAACAGGCGCTGCTGGTGATAGCTGACCGTTGCCTGGTCCAGATCACCCGACCGGGTGTCCCGGACCAGTTGATCGAGCCATTGGCGATAACGGGGAAGTTCCGCCGCGCAGTGCCACTGGCGGAGGTTATCGAGATCCTGAGCCAGCCGCTGTTCCTGCTCGGCGGTCAGGGTAACGTAGTCCTCGATCCACCAGCTGACACCCCAATCCGCGTATCGGTAAGCCATACGGGTTGAGCTGCAGGCTGAGAGAAACAGCATGGCCAGAAGCACTGCGGTGACTCGCGCCAGGGTGCTCGGTTGATGAATGGGAGAACTCATCGCGATGCCTCAGCGTAAAGCCCAATGGAAAAACATTGCATGCTCATTATCATGCTGCCCTTATGTCACTAGTACGAAACAGGGCCTGGATCGGATGGAGCCGGCCAACGCCCGCCACGCCCTGGCAGATGGAGATTGAATGTCCAAACAAAAGTTCGCCCGCGTTCGCCAGTTTGTCTTTGCCTTCTACATGTCCGGCATCATGTCCCTGATGATGTCCGGAATCATCACGTGCCTCAATACCGGCCTGACGGAAGGCTTTTTGCAGCGCTGGGGCTCGGCCTTCCTGGTTGCCTGGGGATCGGCCTTTCCGCTGGTCATCTTCGTCGCCCCGCTTGCCGGCCGGCTGACTGCCCGCACCCTGAATTTCCTGGTCAGGGAGCGGTAACGGCTATCCCGGAAACCGTGATTGTCAAAATCTGTCAATCTGTTCTTTGCACCCATCCGTAGATTGTTTTGCGTACAGTTCATGGAATGAATCTGTGCAGGTTCGAACCATCAAACCCTGATCTGCAACCTCGCAATTGAGGATGAGTGACAATGAATACAAAATTTGCTTTGCCTTTGGTGGCGGCCAGTAGTGTGTTGTTGGCCGGGTGTTTCGATGGTGACAG
>JABURI010000037.1 GCA_014762755.1 Marinobacter sp. | reverse complement strand
GGGTCTGGAGCAACCCGGGGAAATGACCGGGCACAGCCTGGTCGAGCTGGACTGACCCGGACCCATCTTGGCCTTGAAGCCGTTAAACGCCCTGGCACTCGCCCTCAGCTTCACGCTGGGGGCGATGTCCACACAGGCTCAGCAGCAGGAAGTCACGCCTGCACAGATCGAAGACCTCAAGGAACGCATTGAGGACATCGACGAGTGGCTGACCGATGCCGAAGACGATCGCTCTGAACTGGAGCAGCAGCTAGCAGCAACCGAGCGCCGCATCGGCGAACTGACCCGCGAACGCCGCAACCTGCGACAAAAAGCCGAGCAGCAGCAACAGCAACTGCAGGAACTGGAGCAGCAGGAAGCCGCCCTCAACAAGACCCTCGGCCGCCAGCGGGAAAGCCTGAAACAACAGATCCGCGCCGCCTGGATGGAAGGGGACGCCCCCGCCGTCAAAGTACTGCTCAACGAGATCGACCCGGACCAGATGGCCCGGACCATGACCTACTACGAGTATCTGAGCCGTAACACCGTTGAGCGCCTCGAAGCCTTCCAGAAAAGCCTTCGGGAGCTGAGGCAAACCCAGGCCAGGGTGGTCGTCACCCGGGCCGAACTGACCGATACCGAAGCCACGCTCAGCAAGCGCCAGCAGGAATTGTCAGCCTCCCGCAAGGAACGGGAACAGACCCTGGCCGCCCTGAACTCCGAAATCCAGAGCCGACGCAGCGAACGGGACGAACTGGAAGCCGACCGCAAGCGTCTTGAACAACTGCTCAAGGAAGTCCAGCAGGCCATCGCCAGCATTCCGGCACCCAACGAATCCCAGCCGTTCCGTTCACTCAAGAACAAGCTGCCCTGGCCGGTCAAAGGCAAGGTGGTCAGTAACTATGGCGACCGCTATGCCGACGGCAAGCTGCGCCGCAACGGACTCCTGATCAGAACCGGCGAAGAAGCGCAGGTCAAAGCCATCCATTACGGCCGGGTGGTTTTTGCCAACTGGCTCCGGGGTTTTGGCCTGATCACCATCATTGATCACGGCGACGGCTACATGACACTCTACGGCCACAGCAGCAGCCTGTTCACCAGCCCGGGCGACTGGGTGGCGGCCGGCGAAACCATTGCCGTGGCAGGCCAGACCGGCGGTACCGAAACGCCCGCGCTGTACTTTGAAGTCCGCCATAACGGCAAACCGGACAACCCACAGCGCTGGCTGGCAAACTGAGGCTCCCGAGGGCCCACTCAAGGGCTGACAAACGGCGCCGCTGACGCCATACTGTCGTGAATCAGGGAAATACGTCCAACTAGTGGAAACAAAACGGGATATATTGATGAAACGGGTCAGAAGTACACTTCCGCCAAGGGTTTTACGCAAACTCACGCTCGCCACCTGTTTCATGACCGCATCGAGCCTGGCCTTTGCCCAGGATCCACAGTCAGAGGAGTTGCTGGAAGGCATCCAGGACGGCGAGAAGGTGGAGATCACTCTGCCCGACCCGGAGAAACAGCTCCCGCTGGACGACCTGCGTAAATTTACCGAAGTATTCAGCCGCATCAAGGATGCCTACGTCGAGGAAGTTTCCGACCAGCAACTGCTTGAAAGCGCCATCAAGGGCATGCTGTCCGACCTCGATCCCCACTCCACTTACCTGGCCCCCAAGGATTACGAAGAGCTGGAAGAAAGCACCTCCGGCGAATTCGGCGGCCTGGGCATTGAAGTCGGCATGGAAAACGGTTTCGTCAAAGTCATCGCCCCCATCGACGACACCCCGGCCCAGAAAGCCGGTGTCCAGGCCGGTGACCTGATCATCAAGCTGGATGAAAAACCGGTCAAGGGCATGTCCCTGGAAGAGGCGGTGCAGCTGATGCGCGGCAAGCCAGGCACCGTGCTGACGCTCACCATCATGCGTGAAGGCGAGAGTGCCCCCATCGAAATCGACGTCACCCGGGATATCATCAAGGTCACCAGCGTGAAATCGCGGATGCTGGATAACGGTTACGGTTACCTGCGAATCACCCAGTTCCAGGCCGACACCGGAGGCCAGTTCCGGGATGCCCTGAAGAGACTCGAAAGTGAGCATGGCGCCGACCTCGACGGCCTGGTCATCGATCTTCGCAACAACCCCGGCGGGGTACTGCAGGCCGCCGTAGAAACGGCTGATGCCCTGCTCGACGGAGGCCTGATTGTCTATACCGAAGGCCGGATCCAGAGTTCACGGCTGCGCTTCAGCGCCAAGTCCGGTGACGTCATGGCCGGCACACCGATCGTGGTGCTGATCAACGGTGGCTCCGCGTCGGCATCCGAGATCCTGGCCGGTGCCCTTCAGGACCACGAGCGGGCTGTCATCATGGGCACACAGTCCTTCGGCAAGGGCAGCGTCCAGACCGTCATCCCCCTGGACGAGACCCATGCCATCAAGATGACCACCGCCCGCTACTACACCCCGGACGGCCGCTCCATCCAGGCCACCGGCATCAAGCCCGACATTGTGGTACGGCCGGCAGAACTGACCGAACTTGACGGCCAGCCCTTCTTCACCGAGGCGGATCTCAGCGGCCATCTGGAAGGCCAGAACGAGGACAAAGAGCAGGACCGCTCTGGCGAGCAGCCATCGGACACTGTCTCCATGGTCGAGCGGGATTACCAGCTACGTTCCGCCCTGAACCTGCTCAAGGGCATGAATATCCTGAACCGCAGGGGTAAAACCTCAGGGGAAGGAAACGCCGAGTGATCCTGATCCGCCGCCTGTTCCTGGCAGTTGCATGCCTTGCCGGGGCGAATGCAACTGCACAGGACATTCCCGGGGAGTTACCTCCGACCATCGCCATCATCATTGATGATATGGGGCATAACCTTCAGGAAGGTCGGCGGCTGGTCAATATGGATCAGCCACTGACCCTGGCCTTCCTGCCCTATCGCCGATTCACCGAACAGCTGGCCACGATGGCGCACCGGCAGAACAAGGAAATCATGCTGCACGCGCCCATGGCCAACACCCAGAATTTCAGCCTCGGTGCCGGTGGGCTCACACCGGACATGGATGAACACACCCTGAGCCAGACCCTGCGGCGTTCGCTCCAGTCCATCCCCTATGTCAGCGGCGTCAACAACCACATGGGCAGCCTGCTAACCCAGAAACTGCAAGCTATGGACTGGGTGATGAAAGAGCTGGACAAGTACCCGGTGTACTTCGTGGACAGCCGAACCATCGCCTCCTCTATAGCCAGCGATGTTGCCACCGCCTATCAGATCCCCAATGT
The DNA here is from genome assembly GCA_014762755.1 of Marinobacter sp. Taxonomy (GTDB): domain Bacteria; phylum Pseudomonadota; class Gammaproteobacteria; order Pseudomonadales; family Oleiphilaceae; genus Marinobacter. The sequence goes on along the minus strand of JABURI010000037.1, from coordinate 1,844 downwards.
GACCCGGGATGTGTTCCTCGATCACGAACAGACCGAAGAATTCGTTGATCGCCAGTTCAAGCTGCTGATCAAGCGTGCCAGAGAAAATGGCAGCGCGGTCGGCATCGGCCATCCCCACAAGGTCACCGTGGATTACCTGGAGAAGCATCTGCCGCTGCTGGATGAGCAGGGCATCGCTATTGCCACCGTGAGCGGGCTGTGGGCCATGCGGAACGGGAACCGGGAGATGTTTGCGGAGGGCGAGAAGCAGGCGATTCGGCCGGCTTATGCGGCAGGGATCAAGTTGGGGTCAGATGAAGGCTTTCATCAGACCCCTGGGGAAGACGCCAACTAATCCCGGACTTCAATCCCCTGCGCCTTCATAAACGCCTTCGCCTCGGGAATCGTATGCTGCCCGAAGTGGAAAATGGAGGCAGCCAGCACGGCATCCGCGCCACCCTGGGTGACGCCATCTGCCAGGTGCTGAAGCTCGCCGACACCACCTGAGGCAATCACCGGCACCGCCACCGCATCGCTGATGGCGCGGGTCAGGCCCAGGTCGAAACCGATCTTGGTGCCGTCCCGGTCCATGCTGGTCAGCAGCAGCTCACCGGCGCCCATCTCGACCATCTTCCGGGCCCATTCCACCGCATCCAGGCCGGTGGGTTTGCGGCCGCCGTGGGTGAAGATTTCCCAGCGCGGCTCCTCACCCTCGGCACTGACTCGCTTGGCGTCGATGGCCACCACAATGCACTGGCTGCCAAATCGCTCGGCGGCTTCGCGCACGAATTCCGGATTGAACACCGCCGCGGTGTTGATAGACACCTTGTCCGCGCCGGCATTGAGCAGTTTGCGGATATCCTCGACGGTACGCACACCGCCACCCACGGTCAGCGGTATAAACACTTCCGCCGCCATGCGCTCGACGGTCTCATAGGTGGTGTCACGGCTCTCGTGGCTGGCCGTGATATCGAGGAAGGTGATTTCGTCAGCACCCTGCTCGTTGTAACGGCGGGCCACTTCCACCGGATCCCCGGCATCCCGGATATCCACGAAGTTCACACCCTTGACCACGCGGCCCTTGTCCACGTCCAGGCAGGGAATGATGCGTTTTGCCAGTCCCATGCTAACTCCCTCAGCCGTTCAGGCTGTCGCAGAAGGCCTGGGCCTCGGCCACATCCAGGGTGCCCTCGTAGATGGCGCGGCCGGTGATGGCGCCGAGGATGCCCTTGTCCGCCACTTCCGCCAGGCGCTTGAGATCGTCCATGTTAGTCACGCCACCGGAGGCGATGACCGGGATGCCACCCTCTTCCGCCAGCTTGGCAGTAGCCTCCACGTTTACACCCTGCATCATGCCGTCCCGGCTGATATCGGTGTAGACGATGGCTTCAACGCCGTCGTTGGCAAAACGCTTGGCCAGGTCCACCGCCATGACTTCGGAAACCTCCGCCCAGCCGTCGGTGGCCACGCGGCCGTCCTTCGCATCCAGGCCCACGATGATGTGACCCGGGAAACGCTTGCACATTTCGGTCACGAACTCCGGCTCTTTCACCGCCTTGGTGCCGATGATCACCCACTGAACGCCGGCGTTCAGGTAGGCCTCGATGGTTTCGGCGGAACGGATGCCACCACCGATCTGGATCGGCAGGTCCGGAAATTTCTTAGCAATCGCCTGCACAATCTCGCCGTTGACCGGCTCACCGGCAAAGGCGCCGTTCAGATCCACAAGGTGCAGACGGCGCGCGCCGGCGTCCACCCAACGGGTGGCCATGTCGACCGGGTCGTCACCGAAGACGGTGGAATCGTCCATCCGGCCCTGGCGCAGGCGTACACACTTGCCGTCTTTCAGATCAATGGCGGGGATA
>JABURI010000147.1 GCA_014762755.1 Marinobacter sp. | reverse complement strand
ACGGCTTCCTGAGCAAGGAAATGTTCTTTGCCGAGTCCCTGGAACTGAACCTGCCCGGGCTCTGGGCCTGGTTGCCGCCCATTGTGGCGACCCTGGCCGGCATTTTTGCGGTGGCCTACTCGGCGCGATTCATTCACGACGTGTTCTTCAATGGCAAGCCGGTCGACCTGCCGGTCTACCCACCCCATGAACCACCGCGTTACATGAAGATCCCGGTGGAAATCCTGGTGTTTGCCTGTGTCATGGTGGGCATGTTTCCGGCGATTTCCGTCGGTCCGCTGCTCTACTCCGCCGCCTCCGCCACTCTCGGCGGGGATGTGCCGGACTACAAACTCGCCGTGGTTCATGGCCTGAACCTGCCGCTGCTGATGAGCTTTGTTGCCTTCTTCGGCGGCCTGCTGATGTACACCCAGCGTCAGCGCTTCTTCGATTTCCATGCCCGGTTCAAGGAAATTGACGAAAAAGCAGTGTTCGAAGCGGTGGTATCACGGATTGTGGCCTTCTCACACGACCTGACAGCCCGCATCGAGAACGGCTCCCTGCAACGCTACGCCCTGTTGCTGGTATTGAGCATCATTGCCGTGGCCGCAACGCCCCTGATGAATGTGGGTATCTTTGTTGGCAAGCTGGGGCTGAGCCCCGTTGACCTTCCCACCGCGATCGCGGCAGGCGTGCTGATCGTTTGTGCGCTGCTGACCGCATTCCTGCACCGGGAACGTTTCTACGCTCTGGTGCTGCTCAGTGTAGTGGGTCTGATCGTGGCGCTGGCCTTTGCCCGCTTCTCGGCGCCGGATCTGGCCATGACCCAGCTGTCTGTGGAAGTGGTTACCATCGTGCTGCTGATGCTGGCGCTGTTCTATATGCCGTCCTGGACGCCGCTGGAGAGTTCCCGTGGCCAGCGCGGCCGGGATGCCGTGATCGCGCTGGTCGTCGGTGTCGGAATGACCCTGGTCACCCTGGCCATGCTGACCCAGCCGTTCAGTTCGATTTCCGACTTTTTCCTGGAGAACAGCAAGACCGGTGGTGGCGGAACCAACGTGGTGAACGTCATCCTCGTGGACTTCCGGGGTTTCGATACCCTCGGCGAGATCACGGTGCTGGCGATTGCTGCGCTGGGCATTTACGCGATGCTCAAGGATACGGCCCTGACACCGCCCCCGGGCGATGGCATGGGCCATCCCTGGACCCGGGATGCCCATCCGATGATGCTCAAACAGATTGCCAGGCCCATGTTGCCGCTGGCCTTGATGATATCGGCATTCATCTTCCTCCGCGGACATAACCTTCCGGGGGGCGGCTTTATCGCCGGCCTGATTACTTCCGTAGCCCTGATTCTCCAGTATATTGCCAGCGGCATGGTCTGGACCCAGGAGCGGATCGGTATCAAGTACCACAACGTGATCGGCCTGGGTCTCCTGTTCGCGATCATTGCCGGCGCCGGCAGCCTGGCCTTCAGCTATCCGTTCCTGACCTCTACCTTTGGCTACATTACCTGGCCGGTGGTGGGCAAGTTCGAGGTGGCCTCGGCGCTGGTGTTTGACCTGGGTGTCTACCTGACCGTTATCGGCGCAACACTGCTGGCTCTGGTCAGTATTGGCCGGCTATCGCCACACTCCGCCATCAAGCCCAAGAAGGAGGCTGCGTAATGGAGCTTGTCTTCGCGCTTGTCATCGGCGCCCTGACCTCCTCGGGCGTATACCTGTTGCTGCGGGCCCGCACCTTCCCTGTGGTCGTCGGGCTGACGCTCATATCCTATGGGGTCAACCTGTTCCTGTTCTCCAGTGGGCGGCTGGCGACTGGAGGCCAGCCCATTCTCGGCAGCACGGAGAACTACTCCGACCCCCTGCCCCAGGCACTGGTGCTGACAGCCATTGTCATCGGTTTTGCCATGACCGCTTTTGTGGTTGTCCTGTCCCTGAGAAACCTCGCGGACAACGAGGATGACCATGTGGACGGCCGCCAGGGAGAACGACCGGAGAAACCGGAGAAGAAGACCGAAGAGGAAAGCAGTCAATGAACCACTGGCTCATCGCTCCGATCCTGATTCCCCTGCTCGGAGGTGTCCTGCAGGCATTCATGGGCTACGCCCCGATCAGCCTGCGCCGCACCCTGGCGGTTGCCACTACGGTACTTCTGCTGGTTTCCACGATTGTACTGCTGCTGATGGCTAATGACGGCACTTACCGACTGTACGCGTTCGGCAACTGGCAGCCGCCGTTCGGCATAGTCCTGGTCCTGGACCGGCTGGCGGCCCTGATGCTGGTGATGACAGCCATTCTGGCGTTGTTCGCCCATCTGTTCTCGATTGGCGGAGCGGATGAAGGCAACCGCCAGTTCCACGGCCTGTTCCTGTTCCAGTTGATGGGGCTGAACATCGCCTTCATGACTGGTGATCTGTTCAACCTGTTCGTGGCCTTCGAGGTACTGCTGATTGCCTCCTACGGCCTGCTGATGCATGGCGGCGGCACCGCCCGGACGGTTCCGGGCCTGCATTACGTCGTGCTCAACCTGGTCGGTTCGGCGGTATTCCTGATCAGTGTCGGCATGATCTACAGCGTGACCGGCACTCTCAACATGGCGGACCTTGCCATCCGGGTGCTGCTGCTCTCGGGTGAGGAGCTGGAACTGGTCAAGGCCGGTGGCATGATGCTGCTGGTGGTATTTGCCCTCAAAGCCGCCCTGCTGCCCCTGTGCTTCTGGCTGCCCAAAGCCTATGCCCGCGCCACCGCACCGGTCGCCGCCCTGTTCGCAGTCATGACCAAGGTCGGCATCTACGCGATCCTTCGGGTTTACCTGCTGATATTCGGTGACGATGCCGGCGCCCTGGCCAACCTAGGCATGGACTGGCTGTTCCCGCTGGCACTGATCACCCTGGTTATGGGGGTCGTGGGCGCTCTCGGTGCCCAGAGCCTCAAGACCCTGGTGGCCTGGCAGGTCATTATCTCCGTCGGCACCCTTCTGGCACCCATTGCCCTCGGCTCCGAGGAGGGCATCTCCGCCGCACTGTTCTACCTGCTCAGCACGACCTGGACCGTCGCCGGGCTCTTCCTGGTGGCGGAGCTGGTAGCCAGTCAACGCGGCAGTGCCCTGGACAAGATTGTTACCGCGCCGCGCATGCGTCACCGCACACTGATCAGTGTGCTGTTTCTCGTCGGCGCGGTGGCCGCGGCGGGCCTGCCACCCCTGAGTGGCTTCTTTGCCAAGGTCCTGATCCTCAACTCGGTGACCTCCGGCCCCGAAATGGCCTGGCTATGGTCTGTGCTGTTGATCGGCAGCTTCTTCACGGTGATCGCGTACAGTCGTGCTGGCAGCATTGTCTTCTGGCGAACCGTTGACGGCCATATCGAGGAACCCAAACCGCTCGGCGGTAACCTGCGGGCCGCCACCGGCGCCCTGGTTGGCCTGAGCCTGGTTATCGTTGCTTTCGCGGGTCCGATCAACGAATACACCGACGCGACCGCAGCCCAGCTGCAGAACCGCGCGGCCTACCTGGAAATCCTGCAGACGCCAATGGTCGGGGAGGAAAACTGATGCTTGACCGACTGAGTTTTCCCCAGCCCTGGCTCAGCCTGATCCTGTTTGTCACCTGGCAATTCCTGAGTGACGGCATCAGCGGAGGCAGCCTGGTGCTTGGTCTGATTCTGGCCTGGGCCATTCCTCAGATGACCCAGGGATTCTGGCCCGAGCGTCCGTCATTCATGCGGTTCTGGCTGATGCCGAAATACCTGGCTCGCGTGCTCAAGGACATTGTCATTGCCAGCTTCCAGGTGGCGGCACTGATCATCAGCCCCCGCAAGCCGCGCCCGGCGTTTGTCTGCTACCCGCTGGAACTGGAACATCCGCTCGCCATCTCCATTCTCGCCAGCACCATTTCCCTGACGCCCGGCACGGTCAGCGCCGATGTCAGTGACGACCAGCGCCTGTTGCTGATTCACGCCCTGGACACCGAGAATGAACAGGAAGTGATCGACACCATCCGAAAACGCTATGAACAGCCTCTGCTGGAGATGTTCAAATGATCACCATCGCCCTCTACATCACCATCGCCATGGTCACCCTGGCCGCCCTGTTGAACGTGTACCGTCTGATCAAGGGGCCGGATGCACCCGACCGGGTACTGGCCCTGGATACCCTCTACATCAATGCCATCGCACTGATCATCCTGCTGGGTATCACCCTGGGCACCCGGATGTACCTTGAATCCGCCCTGCTGATCGCGGTTATGGGTTTTGTCGGGACGGTCGCCATGGCCAAGTACCTCAAGCGCGGCAGCGTGATCGAATAGGAGAGCCACATGAGCCCGTTTGCCGAATACGCCATTGCTTTCCTGCTGCTGCTCGGGGGCGCCTTCACCCTGATCGGCGCCATCGGCCTCGCGCGCCTGCCGGATTTCTTCACGCGGCTGCACGGCCCCACCAAGGCTACCACCCTGGGCGTGGGCGCCATCATGCTCAGCTCGGTGATCTATTTCAGCGCACGGGGGGAAGGTATCGGCATCTCCGAAGTGCTGATCACCGTGTTCCTGTTCATGACAGCGCCGGTGAGTGCCAACATCCTGGCCAAGGCGGCGATGCATATCGGAGTGAGGACCATGGATGGCACCGAGGGGAAGCCCTGGGAACAGTGATTGGGCCGGGGGATTAGTTGAACATGGGGTCAGATGAAGGTTTTCATCAGCCCCCTGAGCAGGTGACCACCCCTGGGGAAGTTCGACGCGAACCGGGGTCTGAAGAAAGCCTTCTTCTGACCCCACCTTCAGGCCCTCTCCACAGTCTCAAAAATGTCATTGGACTTGTAACGTTTTGCCGTATAGTAGTCGCCCCAATCCATTTCAGGAGGCCAGCGTATGCTTAAAGTGAACGAGTATTTCGACGGCAAAGCCAAATCCATTGCCTTCCAGACGGCTACCCTGCCGGCCACAGTTGGCGTGATCAGCCCGGGTGAGTACGAGTTCGGTACCACCAAGAAGGAAACCATGACGGTCATCAGCGGCGCCTTGACGGTACTGCTGCCGGGCATGGACGAGTGGATGACCTACGGCGCCGGCGAGAGCTTTGACGTGGCCGGCCAGGCCAGCTTCAAAGCGAAAGCCGATATCGATACCGCCTATCTTTGCACCTATCAGTAACATCGAGATTCGCAGAGCGTACCCGTTGAACCCAAAGTGACACGTACGTTCTGCAATTTTTTCCCTTTCGGCGGTTCCCGTTTTTCCCAAACTGTGTCAGATTTATCTTTCTCATCGTAATAACAAGCACAAGCAGAGAAAGAGGAACACAAGATGGCACAGACCCGAATCCTGTCTCCGGCCAAGAACGCCTATCAGTACCCCCTGCTTATCAAACAGCTCCTGCTCTCGGGGCCCCGTTATAACCCGGACCAGGAAATCCATTACGCCAACCGCAGCAAGTACACCTACACCACACTGGTGGAACGCATTCACCGGCTGGCCAATGCCCTGACCGATGCTGGCGTGAAGCCGGGCGATACGGTCGCGGTCATGGACTGGGATACGCCCCGCTACCTGGAGTGCTTCTTTGCCATCCCGATGATTGGCGCCGTACTGCACACCATCAACGTGCGCCTCTCCCCGGAACAGATCGTGTACACCATGAACCACGCCGAAGACGACGTGGTGCTGGTCCACGACGACTTCCTGCCCATTCTCGAGGGCGTCAAGAATGAAATCGAGACGGTCAAGACCTACATCCAGCTGACCGACTCGGACTCCGCCGCCGACACCAGCCTGGACACCGCCGGGGAATACGAGGCCCTGCTGAGCAAGGCAGGAACCGAGTTCGATTTCCCGGATTTCGATGAGAACAGTGTGGCTACCACCTTCTACACCACCGGCACCACCGGCAACCCCAAGGGTGTGTATTTCAGCCACCGCCAGCTGGTCCTGCACACCCTGGCCATGACCGGCTCCCTGGCGGCCTATGACGAGATGCCGCTGCTGCGCTCCAGCTCCGTGTACATGCCGGTCACCCCCATGTTCCATGTCCACGCCTGGGGGGTGCCCTACGCGGCCACCATGATGGGCATCAAACAGGTCTATCCGGGCCGCTACGAGCCGGAACTGCTGGTGGACCTGCTCAAGGAGCACAAGGTCACCTTCTCCCACTGTGTTCCCACCATCATGCAGATGATGATGGGCACCGAATCCATCAAGACCGCGGATCTGAGCAACTGGCACGTGCTGATCGGCGGCAGCGCCCTGACCAAGGGTCTGTGCGACGCTGGCGCCAAGCTCGGCATCCGCATGTACACCGGTTACGGCATGTCCGAAACCTGCCCGCTGCTCAGCGCCACCCATCTCAAGCCGGAAGACCTGGAGCTGCCACTGGAACAGCAGACCGGGAAACGGGTCAAAACCGGCATTGCCGTGCCCATGGTGGAGATCGAGATCGTCGATCCTGATGGCAAGCCCGTCCCCCACGACGGCGACGCGAAGGGCGAAGTGGTTACCCGTGCGCCGTGGCTGACCCAGAGTTACTTCAAGGAGCCCGAGAAAGGCGAGGAACTCTGGCAAGGCGGCTGGCTGCACACCGGAGACGTCGCCAGCATGGAGCCAGACAACACCCTGACCATCAAGGACCGCATCAAGGATGTGATCAAGACCGGTGGCGAGTGGTTGTCCTCCCTGGACCTGGAAAACCTGATCAGCCAGCACCCGGCAGTGGCCGGCGCCGCGGTAGTCGGAATTCCCGACGAGAAATGGGGCGAACGGCCCTACGCCCTGGTCACCCTGAAACCGGGCGAAAGCGCCAACCAGGAAGACATCCAGAAGCACCTGCAGCAGTTCGTCGACAGCGGCGACATCAACAAGTGGGCCATTCCCGAGCAGATGGACTTTGTGGATGATATTCCCAAGACCAGCGTTGGCAAGATCAATAAGAAGTTGATTCGGGATCAGTTGAAGTAACTGTAGGGATAAACGTGAACCTTGGGGTCAGATGAAGGCTTTCATCAGACCCCTTTTTCATGCCCGCGATTCACATACCCGCGAAAGAGAAATCCACCTCTGGCTTTTTACCACCAACGATATCCGCCAGAGCCGCGGCTGAGCCGCAGGAGTGGGTCCAGCCGAGGGTGCCGTGGCCGGTATTGAGGTAAAGGTTGGCGAGGTGACTCTTGCCTATGTAGGGCACGTTGGAGGGCGTGGCCGGGCGCAGGCCGGTCCAGAACTCGGCGCGGTCCCAGTCGCCGGCCTCCGGCATCACTTCGGCGGTGCGGCGCACGATGGCGCGGCAGCGGGTCAGATTCAGTTTTCGACTGTAGCCACTCAGCTCGGCCGTGCCGGCCACCCGGAGCCGGTCGCCGAGGCGGGAATAGACCAGCTTGTATTCGTCATCGGTCAGGCTGACCTTGAACGCTGCCTCCTCGTTCTTGACCGGCACCGTGATGGAATAGCCCTTGGCCGGATAGATATTCAGCGTGATACCCAATTGCTGCGCCAGGATGGCGCTGTAGCTTCCCAGGCACAAGACATAGCTGTCGGCGCGCAGGGTTTCATGGTGACCTTCCCTCAGGGTCTGGACACCCAGAATCCGGTCGCCGGCCTGGTCGAAGCCCAAGATGTCGGTACCGTACCGGAACTCCACGCCAGCGTCCTGGCAACGTTTTGCCAGCGCCTGGGTGAATTTTCGCGCGTCTCCGGACTCGTCCTCGGAGGTGTAGGTAGCGCCGGCAATACGGCCCTTGATCGGTGCCAGGGCCGGCTCCAGTTCCACCGCCCGGTTGGCATCGATGATCTGACGATCACAGCCCAGATCCTGCATGATGCGGGTGGGCTCCATGGCGCCATCGAACTCTTCAGGGTTGGTATAGAAGTGAAGGATGCCTTTTTCGAGCTGGTCGTAGTCCAGGCCCAGCTCCGCCCGCAAGGCCTGGAGCTGGCTACGGCTGTAGGTACCCAGATTGACCATCTGGCGGATGTTATGGGCCGCTTTGGCGGACGTACACTCGGCCAGGAAGGCAAGCGCCCAGCGCCACTGGGCCGGATCCAGGCGGGGCCGGAACAGCAAGGGCGCATCCGACTGGAAAAGCCATTTCAGGACCTTGAGCGGCGCCGACGGGTTAGCCCAGGGCTCGGCATGAGAGACCGAAATCTGGCCGCCGTTGGCGTAACTGGTTTCCAGGCCGGCAGCGCTCTGCCGATCCACCACCGTGACCTGATGCCCCTGTTTTTGCAGAAACCAGGCGGTGGTTGTGCCTACCACACCCGCACCCAGAACCAGTATATGCATGCTTGCCTCCGGTCACAGAAATCCCTCAGCCCCGGGGTGCCGGAGTGAGGGATTTCGTTGATTGCTCAGAATTCGGGGAAATGCTGTTTCACGCTTAATTGTAACGTGAGCGAAAACGAATTGCGTATCAGACGATCAGCCACCGGCTTTTTTGACGGTCCAGCCCTTCTGTTGAAGCAGAGGCACCAGAAGGTCCCGGTGGTCACCCTGAATCTCTACCACGCCATCCTTGATGGTGCCGCCAGTGCCGCATTTGGCTTTGAGCACTTTGGCAAACGATTTCAGTTCCTTGTCATCGAGGGGGATACCGGTGATCAGGGTCACGCCCTTGCCTTTGCGTCCCTTGGTTTCACGACTGACCCGGACGATACCATCCCCGGCAGGCCTTTCGGGCTTGCCACAGGTACACTGATCGACCGGATTCCGGCATCCAGGGCACATTTTGCCCTGCTCGGTCGAATAGACCAGACCGCCAGACCGATTTTTCATGGTGCCTCCGAAAACTTCGTCCGTTTATTCCAGGCCCGGAGGGTACTTTGAAAACATCTCGGACACCACCTCATCAATGAGCTCACTACGAGTCTCCGGTGACTGGCTCTCCCGGAGATAGCGACGGCTGGCGGCGCGCCAGACCACCTGATCGGTATCGTTATCCACCAACTCGATGACCAGCTTACCCTCCTGGATTTCACGGACGGGTGGCGGCGCGGCCAGTGCCCAGCCGAAATGACCGGTGCCAAAACCGAACCCCAGGCCGACGCCGCTCTGCTCCAGCCGCTCCTCCTCGACAATCTGCCAGTTGACCAGCAAATCGGCCTCGGCTTCGCCGACCTGGCGCATGGCCTTTCGGTTCAGCTCACGGTCAACCGCCTGGCGCACCCGGTTGCCATCCAGGGATACAAAAGAAGAATTACCCGCACTCGGCGCAAAGGCCCAGGTGGAATAATTGCCAAACACCACTGCATCGTCGTAGTCAGTCACCACATTGGCAGCACAACCGGCCATCAACAGCGCGGCGAAAGCTATGGTCAGAAAACGTATCATGATTGACTCCTCACACGGCTGGCCCGCAGTAAGATTTAATTCAGTATACGCCTGCTACACGCGTGCCGATGCCGTTTCGATCCTCAGGTTTCCAGAACGTAATCCAGCTTCTGGGCGTTACAGAACTGGGTGAACTCCTCAAGCTTGTCCATGGGCACCGACAGCTCGGCCAGAACAGAGGTCCCGTAATCGATGTTATCGACACTGGCGCCATGCACTTCGCACCAGTGCCGCAGTGGCTGCTCATCGGCAAACGACATGGTGACCCGGGCCGGCGTCACCGGTTGCTGGACCACCCGGTCCACCGCGGACAACACGCTCTCCGCTGCCCCGGCATAGGCCCGCACCAGGCCGCCGGCACCGAGCTTGATACCGCCGAAATAGCGAATCACCATCACCAGCACATCCCCCATATCCTTGTGCTGGATGACATTGAGGATCGGCTTGCCGGCGGTTCCGGAGGGTTCACCATCATCATTCATGGCCGCTTCCGCCGCCGATCCTGGCCGGCCAATCTGATACGCCCAGCAGATATGCCGGGCATCCGGGTGGTCCTTGTGGGCCTGTTCCAGCCACTGATGAACTTCCTCGCGGGAGCTGACCGGCGCCACACGGGCTATGAACCGGCTCTTCTTAACTTCGGTTTCCCGTTCGAGGTATCCTGCAGGTACCGGGTAATCTTTACTCATGGAGAAAACCTGTGACAAACGACGACGAAACAAACGCGCCGGGTACCGCCAAGCCCGCAAAAATCCGCAAGGCCGCCTGTGGTATCCGTTTTGACGAGGACGAACTGCAGGAAGGCATCGACTTCTCGGGTGCCGCTGCGCTCAAACCCGAAGACGAGGAGCTACCAGAGGCTCAACGTCCATTATCCGGTCGTAGAAACCGGAAGGCAGATCGTCACTCTTAGCCCCCCCTCGGCACTGTTACTGGCAGTGATGGTACCATCGTGGGCGGCCACAATGTCGCGGGCAATGGCCAGACCCAGTCCCCAGCCCTTGCCACCCCGGGATTTGTCGGCCCGGAAGAACGGTTCGAACAACTGGCCCATCATTTCCTCCGGTACGCCCGGCCCTTCATCCCGAACGTCCAGAATCATTTGTTTTGCAGACCGCGAAAGGTTCAGGTGAACCGCCTTGCCCCCGGGTGTGTGATCCACCGCATTCTGCAGGATATTGTCGACCGCCCGTTGCAGCAATCCCGCATCGCCAAGCACCCGGACATTGGCAACGTCGGGAGCTGCGACAACTTTGCAGTCCACCTGCTGGTGCCTGGCATAGTCGGCAGCATCTTCCAGAACGCGGTTTACCAAGGGCAGCGGCTCCACCGGTAACCGGTCAATTTCCTCGCCCTGCTCGGTGATCCGATACAAGGTCAGGATCTGCCCCGTCATCGCTTCCAGGCGCTCATTCTGACGCAGGATGCTGGCCATCAGCGGCGCATCCGCACCGCTCTCACTGGCCAGCTCGATGGCCACCCGCTGACGGGCCAGGGGCGTACGCAGGTCGTGGGAGATGTCCCGGAGCAGCTGGGTCTGGCGATCCAGCAGGTTACACAACTGATCGGTCATGGCATTGAATGCAGTCGCCAGCTGGCCCACTTCGTCGCGACGACGGGCAATCTCATCATTCACCCGCAGGGAATTCTTGCCCGCGGCGATGGCCTGCGCCGTGGTCTCCATGTGCTTGAGCGGGCGTGACACCAGCCTCGCAATCCACCAGCACGCCAGCGTGATCATTACGGCAGCGAGGACGAACTCCATGAACTTGAAGAAGCCGGGTTCCAGCCAACCTTCACCACTGAGCCTGGGCCAGGCCACCAGCCGGTATTCGTCCGTGACATCAATCACCGCCGGCTTCTGGGGATTCCAGCTCGACCGCATCCGTTCCCGGATCGGTTCGGGCAGGCGGTCGTCCTCCTCATCCCGCTCGAACAGTATCAGATGCAGATCCAGACGATCGCCCTGGCTGCGCAGGAAACGCCAGGCATCCCCTCTCCCCTCACGCTCCCGGATGTCGATGGCTTCCATACCCAGGCCCCGAAGGCCGACCTGCCGTTCAATGGCCTGCCGCTCCCGATCCAGCAGGAAGCGGGTGGCCAGATTGCTGGCCACGACGGTGACCGCCATGGCAAGCCAGATCGACAGGAAAATCCGCCAGAACAACGGAAACATTCTCGGCTTCTTCACACAGGCACCCGGTAGCTGTAGCCGAGCCCGCGCACAGTCTCGATCCGGGGTGGATCGTCATTGCCCAGTTTCTTACGAAGATTGCTGATGTGCATGTCGAGCGTCCGGTCATAGGCTTCAAGACGACGGCCAAGGGCCCACTGCATGAGATCGGTCTTGCGCACCACACTGCCGGCATGGGCCAGCAGGACCTGTAGCACCTCATATTCCGTAGCCGTCAGATCGAGCGGCTGGTCGTTCTGGTAAATTCGACGGTGGGCCCGCTCGACCCTCAGATCGCCATATTCCCGGTTGTCATTCACCTCGGCTTTCTGGTCCCAGGCAATGCGCCTGAGCAGGGCCTGCAGCCGGGCCACCAGTTCCCTCGGGTTACAGGGCTTGGGAATGTAGTCATCGGCGCCGACCTCGAAACCGACAATGCGATCGGTCTCATCCCCACGGGCGGTAAGCAACACCACCGGCAGATGGGTCTCAGCCCGCAGCTCCCGCAATACATCGAGCCCGCTGATGTCCGGCAGCATGATATCCAGCACCACGATGTCGCAATCCTGACCAAGGGCCAAAGCGAGGCCGTCGCGGCCATTGGCGGCCTCTCGCACGGTAAATCCCTGATTGGTCAGATAACGGGCGAGAAGTTCTCTCAGCTCCTCGTCGTCTTCAACCAGCAAAACCCTGTTCTGCATTCGCGCACCTCCCACTGAGCTGCCTGAAGTCTAACACGGCACCGCACGGCACTGATTTGCATGCTGTTCTTTTGCACAACCTTTACAGACCGGAACTGCGCCGACAAAAGTGATCATTCGACCGGTTCTGGCGTATGGTATCGGGTACGCGTCAAGAATTTATTCGAGCCATGACCAAACCCGCACCCCTGACCCTGCAGACCTGCACAAGCATCACCGAGATTCCCGTGGAAGACTGGGAACGCCTGGCAGGTCGCACCAATCCGTTCCTGCGCTATGAATTCTTTCGGAGCCTGGAAGAATCCGGCTGCACCACCGCCGAAACCGGCTGGCAACCCTGCCACCTGGTGTTCCGGCAGGGCGGCGCCATCGTCGGCGTTGCCCCCGGCTACCTCAAAAGCCATTCCATGGGTGAATATGTGTTCGACTGGGCCTGGGCGGATGCCTATCAGCGTTATGGCCTGGACTACTACCCGAAGTTACTGATTGCTGTGCCCTTTACCCCGTCCCGGGGACCCCGCCTGCTACTCGAGGACAGCCTCAGAGCCAACCTGTCGGGCGGTACCCTGGCGGAATTACTGGACGGGCTGATCGGTCAGCTCGGGGCTCATTCCTGGCATCTGCTTTTCCCCGATGACCGTGATCAGTCGTTGCTGAGCCATCCGGACCAGCTGCACCGGATTGGCTGCCAGTTCCACTGGCACAACCGGGGCTATGCCGGGTTTGAGGACTTCCTGGCCGAACTCACCTCCCGCAAACGCAAATCCATCCGTAAGGAACGGCGCCAGGTGGCCGAGCAGGACATCCGCTTCGAACGCTTTTCAGGAGCGGACATTCCCGACCACGTGCTGAATGCCTTTTACGTGTTCTACCAGGCCACTTATCTCAAGCGTGGCCAACGACCTTACCTGAACAAAACTTTCTTTACCCTGCTGCGCGAGCGCCTGCCGGAACATCTCCACATCATCATGGCCGTGCGGGAAGGCCAGATGATTGCCGGTGCGTTGTTCCTCAATGGGGCGGACACCCTGTATGGCCGCTACTGGGGCTGCCTGGAAGAGTACAACCACCTGCATTTCGAAACCTGCTACTACCAGGGCATCGAGCTGGCCATAGAACTCGGGCTCAAGCGTTTTGACGCCGGCGCCCAGGGCGAGCACAAGCTGGTGCGGGGTTTCGAACCGACCCTGACCCACTCCTGGCATGGCATCGCCCATCCGGGCTTCCGGGACGCCATTCGGGAATTCACCGAAGACGAAGCCGTCCAGGTGGAGGCCTACTACCAGGAGGCGCAAACCCTGCTGCCGTATCGCCAACAGGATGGGAAATAACTTCTATACTGGTGTGAACCAAATCAACTTTCGGGTCTGAACGGGAAGCACTGCCATGGTTAGCGAGCTCCTGTCTGAAATTCTACTCTCACCAAGCAGCCTGATGATTGTCGCTGTGACCGCACTGCTCATTGCCCTGCTCGCAGCCATCCAGGCGGGGCGCACCCGGCGGATCTATGAGGACAGGCTGGAGTTGCTGGAGGAGAAAACCTCCACCCTCTGGCGGGAGGTGGACGAGCTGAGGGTGACCGGTTTCGACGGCGAGCCGCCAGTACTGACCGACAACAACGCAACCCCGAATAGCGACGCCCGCTACCGGACCGAGAAGGCCGCTTATGACAGACTCTGGCCCCAGGTCTGGCACTTGTACGACCGGGTTGGGACCTTCCTGCGGGCGGTGGAAGCCGGAGACCCGCCGGGCGAACTGCGGCTCGACGCCCGCAACGCAGCCCTGGACGCCAGGGCACGCCTCAACCACAACCGCCCCTTCTGCTGCGATACCGCCGAGCACCTGATCACCCAGCTGATAGACACCGAGATCAAGGCCCACCTGACCGCGTGCCAGTACCTGGATGATTTGAAGGATGCGGGCGGCCACGCGTCCGACCACGATCGCCGCGTGATGCGGGACAAATGCAGCGCCCTCCACGATCACGAGGCACGGGAACTGATGACCCAGCTGGTACAGGTTATTCGCAAACGGACCCTGAACAACGGCTAAAGCGTGAGGCCTTATACCGACACTCTCGCAAAGGTCTCTTTCTGGAGCTCCCGGAGTTCGTCGCTGATGATCACCGTCAGTGGTTCGGCGGGCTCGATGCCGAGCAGCTGCTCTGGCAAGGCCCGCATCCGGGCACCGGCCTGCCGCACCTGTTCATCAAGCGGCGGTATGGCACCGTCAACAATCCGGCCATCCGTCATGATCACATCCAGCAGCGGCTCGCCATCGAGCTGCTCATGGCTCAGGCCCACCGTATCGCAGCTCACCCGCCCGCTGCTGTCGAACTGCCGGAAAACCTGCTTGGCGCCGGGAAAGGACACCTTGCCCGACGAGCTTTTCATCTTCGGTTCACCGGCATATTGGGTGAGTTTATAGGCCAGCTCCAGAGAGGGGGAATCCACCGCGACGCCAATGGAAGTACCCACCCCGAAGGCGTCAATGGGGGCGCCCTCCTCCACTAGCCGGGCAATACCGTATTCATCGAGGCCACCGCTGGCGACAATTTTGATACCCGGGTACCCGGCATCATCCAGGATTTTGCGGCAGTCCCTGGCTTCGGCGCCCAGGTCCCCGGAATCCAGCCGGATCGCTCCGACGCGGGCATCGGGATCATTCTTCAGCCACTCGACAATGCGACGGACCGCCCGCCGGCTGTCGTAGGTGTCCACCAGCAATGTCGTGCCGGGGTAGAGCGTCGCGTAGACCTTGAAAGCCTCCAGCTCCACCGGATAGGCCTGCACAAAACTGTGGGCCATGGTCCCGGTAACTTCCAGACCGAAATCCAGCCCCGCCAGCACGTTGCTGGTAGCCGACAACCCTGCCAGTCGGTAGGCCCGGACACTCCGGTGCCCCGCATCCACTCCGTGCATCCGACGTAATCCGAAATCCGCCACCGAACGGCCCCGGGCCGCCAATGCCACGCGGACCGCCTTTGAGGCCAGCACGGACTCCAGGTGGACATAATTCATGACCAGGCTTTCCAGCAACTGCGCCTCGGCGATGGGTGCCTCGATTTCAAGCAGGGGTTCCTGGGGAAACACCGGCGTGCCCTCGGGCACCGCCCGCACGGTGCCGGTGAATCGAAAGCCCCTCAACCATTCCAGAAATCCCTCCTGAAACCGGTTCATCTGGCGCAGCCGTGAAATGTGCTCATCGGTAAACCTGAGGTTTTCCAGCACCTCACAGATATTCCTCTGGCCACAGGCAAGCACAAAGTTACGGTGCTCGGGCATGTCCCGGAAAAACAGACTGAATACGGCCCGCTCATGCATACCCTCGGACCAGTAGGCCTGGGCCATGGCCAGCTCGTAAAGATCAACCAGCAGGGGCAGATCCTGTTCCCGAATCAATGGCGGGCCTCCCGGGGTCATGAAATAGTCGCGCCGGCAGCCCGCAGCTCCTCCAGGACCTCCGGCGCCTTGCTCTGGTCAACAGCCCTGCAGCCATCGCCGACCAGTTCCACCTGAAAGCCGTGTTTCAGCGCATCGAGCACCGTCGCCCGAACGCAAACATCCAGCGCCAGGCCGGCGACCCTGAGAGTGGAGATCTCGTGGCGCCTCAGGAAGCTCTCAAGCTGGGTTCCGTCAAAGGCGGAATAGGCATCGGTATCGAACGCCGTGCCTTTGCTGACCCGGACAGCAGTGTCCGGCAACGCCATGTCCGGATGAAAGGCAGCACCGCGGGTGTCCTGAATGCAGTGTGGAGGCCAGGGCCCGCCTCGGTCCTGGAAACTGCAATGGTCCACGGTATGCCAGTCCCGGCTGGCTACGATCAGCTGGTGACGCTGTTCTGCCTCCGCGATCATCCGGTTGACGACCGGGAGGATGTTACTGGCGCCCTCTACGGCCAATGAACCGCCTTCACAGAAGTCATTCTGGATATCCACCAATAACAGGGCTGTGTTTGCAGCGGCCATATCACTCACCTCCTGCCACGCTCACTGAAATGATTGCGGGCAATGCGGGAAGGTCTCAGCTTCCGGCAATCCGAAAGCCGATCTTCAGCGCCACCTGGTAATGCCCGACCTTCCCATCCACGATGTGGCCCCGGGTTTCCGTCACCTCAAACCACTCCATATTGCGAATGGTCTTGCCGCACTCGGTCAGGGCGTTCTCGATGGCATCCTCGATGCTCTTCTTCGAGGAACCGACAATTTCCACTTTTTTGTAGACATGGTGATCGGACATTGGCTATCTCCCAGTACATAAACGATGTACTTTGAGATTAGAAGACAAGCCCGAGGCCAGCAAATGACGGCCGGAGAATGACTCGTATGAGAAAACTGAAATACAGTGCAGCCTGGATTTTCGCGAGCCTGCTGACCTTGCTGGCAGGACCGGTGCTGATGGCAGCCAGCGGAACGCTGCAGGGTGCGGAAAGCTGGCAGACCGCCAGTCGGGACAGCGCCAATATCGCCCCGAAACCCGAGCAGTACGAAGGCGCCATCGTGCAGGTATACGGGGCCCGTGCCTGGAGCTGGAGGGGCTATTTTGCAGTGCACACCTGGATCGCGACCAAGGAGGCCGGCGCCAGCCAGTACCGGGTTCACGAAGTCACCGGCTGGCGCCGGTACGTGGTGAACTCGCGCCCGTCCCTGCCCGACCGACGGTGGTACGGTGCAGAACCGGAGCTCTATGCCGATATCCGGGGCAAACAGGCGGCGGCGCTGATTCCACAGATCTACCAGGCGGTCGAGGACTACCCCTACCCCACCGAGTATGAAGCCTGGCCCGGGCCGAACAGCAACACCTTCACGGCCTGGGTGATCCGGCAGGTGCCCGGACTGAACGTCGCCTTACCCAACCATGCCATTGGCAAGGACTACCTCGGCAACGGGGTTGTCGCGGAGGTTCCCGGTGGCGCCGGCTACCAGTTCTCCCTGGGCGGCTACTTCGGCGTGCTGGCAGGCGTTCGCGAAGGGCTGGAGCTGAACGTGCTCGGCCTGTCCCTGGGCGTCAACCCCCTCGCCCTCGGCATCAAGTTACCGGGGATCGGCGAGCTGGCCCTGAGAAATCCGAACCCCATGGCCGGAGAGGTTTCAGAACAGGTAGCGGACCAGGGCAGCGGAAGCAATGCCGGCGGCGATGGCGGGCAAGGGCTTCTGGAGTAGCAGCATGGTGACGGCAGTCACTGAAAGCGCTGCGATGGCCCCGGCATCGCCGCTGAAGGCCATGGGAACAATGATCGCAATCAGCACCGAGCTTGCCATGGTGTTGATAAAGCTCTCGATCCGCGGACTGATACGCACGAAGGACATGGCAAAGACGCCGCCAAAGCGGGTCAGCAGAGTGACGACCGTCATGATGGCAATCAGCAGCACCACACCGAGTTCTGTTGCAGTGATAGTCATGATTGCTCCGCCTCCTGTGACGCCTGCCCGGCGGGTTTCTTGTCTAGCCAGAAATAACCGATAAGCCCCCCTGCCAGGGCACCGGTCACCACATGGGTGTTCGGGGGCAACCATTTCCAGGCGGCCAGCGAAGCGACCGCAGCCACGGCCCAGGACACGAGAACCCGGGGAGATTTCTTTCCTCCCAGCGCCATCGACAGCAGGAAACAGCCGAGCACCATGTCCAATCCCAGGTTCTTGGGGTTCTGCAGCAGCCCCCCGAAATAGACGCCCAGCCAGGTGCCGAAAATCCAGGCCAGCCAGAGCACCAGTCCGCCACCGAGGATGACCTCCAGGTTACGGCGGCCATTCTGGTATTCCTGGGCCGAGACTGCCCAGTTGGCGTCCGTTAGCAACAGCAGCAAGCTGTAGCGTTTGCCCGGTGACACGTCCTTCAGCATGGGATAGAGCGATGCTCCCATCAGCAGGTGACGGGAGTTAATGGCGAATACAACGGCAACGAGGGGCAGAATCGGTACTTCCTTACCCCACAGCTCGAGCGCGGCAAACTGGGAGGCGCCGGCAAATACCGTGGTGCTCATCAGAATGGCTTCCAGCGGTGCCAAACCTGACTGGATGGCCGCCAGACCGAAGGCAGTACCAAACGCCACCACGAACAACGAGATGGGGAAAAGGCGGACGAACTCCGCACGCACCTTCCGGGGCTGGAGCTGATAAGGATATGAATGGTTAGGCATCGAAGAAAGCTAAGTCGGAAACCGTACAATTCGAATAAGTAGAAACCACTACCCCTCCTGAAAATTTTCACTGACTCAAACAGTTGGATGAGAAACTCAGGTAATCCGCCGAACTATCCTGAGCAAGCGGACAAATTAAACGTTGACGTTAACGTAAATCAAGGCTAGGTTCTTTTTTGTCCTGCCTCACAAGGGCACGCCCGACAAAATCCATCGGGCATGGGCACATGAAATCAAACTTCCGGCCACAAGCCGGGATGACAAAAACAAGACAGACCTACCGCCGCGATCCGGCCAGGTGGGAGAGGATTTCATCATGAACGTGTTTACCCATCCGGAGTTCGATAACCACGAACACCTGTCCTTTTGCTGTGATCCGGAAACCGGACTCAAAGCCATCATCGCCATCCACAATACTTCCCGGGGCCCGGCCCTCGGCGGTTGCCGCATGTTCCCCTACGCGACCGACGAAGAAGCCGTTCGCGACGTTCTGCGACTGTCCCGCGGCATGACCTACAAATCAGCCCTCGCCAACCTCGATCTGGGCGGAGGCAAATCGGTGATTATCGGCGATCCCCGCAAGCACAAGACCGAAGCCCTGATGGAAGCCATGGGCCGGCATCTGGAGAGCCTGGGTGGCCAGTACATCGCCGCCGAGGACTCGGGCACCAGTGTGCCGGACCTGAAAGTAATGGGGCGCCACACCAGCAACGTCGCCGGCGTTGCCGCCCGCACCGGCTTTGACGGCAACCCCAGTAACGGCGATCCCTCCCCCGCCACCGCCTACGGCACCTTTATCGGCCTCAAGGCCGCGGTGCGGCACAAGCTTGGGCAGGACGATCTCGCTGGCCTGAAAGTCGCCATCCAGGGCATCGGCAACGTCGGTTTCCGGCTGGCCAGACACCTGAAAGAAGCCGGCGCCGAGCTCTGGGTCTATGACATCCACGAGGACAACATGCGCCGCGCGGTGGAACAGCTGGGAGCGAAACCCGCCACCGCCGAAGACATCCTGTTCCTGCCGGTGGATGTGATTGCTCCCTGCGCCATGGGGGCGGTTCTGAACGATCACAGCATTCCCGAAATCAAAGCCGGGATCATTGCCGGGGCCGCCAACAATCTGCTGGATCGCCCCGAACATGACGCCATGCTCAAAGAGCGTGGCATCCTCTATGCGCCTGACTTCGCCATCAACGCCGGCGGCATCATCGACGTATTCTACGAACGCACTGGCGCTACGCCCGAGAAAGTCCGCGCCCATGTGGACACCATCGGGGACACCCTGACCGAAATCTTCAACCGTTCCGACCGTTCCGGCCTTCCCACCGGGGAAATCGCCAACGAACTGGCCGAAGAGCGGTTCCGCAAGCATACCGCGGGTGCCGGGCTGGCGCCTGAGCGGTTGGCTCGCACCGGTTAACCTGACACCGGTGCCATCCCCCTTGGGGGCCGCAGGCATCTGCGGCTCTCCTTTTTCGCCCTGACACAAAAACAAGTACCACAGGAGATAGTCATGTCTGTTTCTTCTTCAGGATCGGCCACCTATTCGGAGGCCCTCGAGGGTTCCAACGCCAAGCGCGGGCTCTGGTCATCAAGGCTCGCCTTCATCCTGGCGGCAACCGGCTCCGCCGTGGGCCTGGGCAATATCTGGAAGTTCCCCTACATCACCGGCGAGAACGGCGGTGGTGCGTTTGTGATCATGTACCTGGCGTGTATTGCCGTGGTGGGCATTCCCATCATGATGGCCGAGGTCATGATCGGCCGACGCGGCGGCCGCAGCCCGGTCAACAGCCTGCGTCTGATTGCCGAGCGGGACAAGCTCCACCCGGCCTGGAAACTGGTGGGCGCCGTGGGTGTCCTGGCGGGCTTCCTGATCCTGTCGTTCTACTCGGTGATCGGCGGCTGGGCAGTGTCTTACGTCGGCACTGCCGCCAGCGGCCAGCTCGCCGGTCAGTCCGCGGATGCCATTGGCGCCATCTTCTCCGGCCTCCTGAGCGACCCGCTTACCCTGCTGTTGTGGCACACCGTATTCATGGCATTGGTCATGGTGGTTGTGGCTCGCGGTGTTCGTTCCGGCCTTGAGCGCGCGGTCAGCATCCTGATGCCCGGTCTGTTCATCCTGTTGCTGATCGTGGTGGGTTACGCGATGACTTCCGGCTCCTTCGGCAAGGCAGTGACCTTCCTGTTCCAGCCGGACTTCTCCAAACTGACCACCTCCGGCGTGCTGGTGGCCCTGGGGCATGCGTTCTTCACCCTGAGCCTGGGTATGGCGGTGATGATGGCCTACGGCTCCTATCTACCCAAGAAGATCTCCATTGCCAAAACCTCCATCACGGTATCCATCATCGACACCGGCGTGGCATTGCTGGCCGGCCTGGCCATCTTCCCGATCGTGTTCGCCAACGGCCTCGAGCCGGGCGCCGGTCCAGGCCTGATCTTCCAGACCCTGCCGCTGGCCTTCGGCCAGATGCCCATGGGGAGCTTCTTCGGCACTTTGTTCTTCGTGCTGCTGATCTTCGCGGCCTGGACCTCCGGCATCTCCCTGCTGGAGCCGATCGTGGAGTGGCTGGAAGAACAGAAAGGCCTGAATCGCACCGTGAGCACCCTGGGTGCCGGGATGGTATGCTGGGCCCTGGGTATTGCCTCGATCCTGTCCCTGAACCTGTGGTCCGACGTGGCGCCGCTGAGCTTCATTCCGATGCTCGAAGGCAAGACCATCTTTGACCTGCTGGACTTCTTCACCGCCAACATCCTGCTGCCGCTGGGCGGCCTGCTGGTAGCCCTGTTCGCCGGCTGGGTGATGTCGAAGCAGGCCCTGGAGAACGAGCTGTCACTGTCGGGACCGGCGTTCAGCCTGTGGTTCGGGACCCTGCGGTTTGTTACACCGGTGGCGGTGGCTGTGGTGTTTATCTATAACCTGATTTGATGCTGCGGTAAGTCAAGAAGGGGTCAGAAGAAGGCTTTCTTCAGACCCCGGGGTTAAAAAGGGGTCTGATGAAAGCCTTCATCTGACCCCGTTTTCATCACAGTTGCCGGAGCGCAGCAGCCAGCGTCTCGCCGATGCGCGCGTTCAGTTTCAGATCCACCAGCTCCTCCGCCCGGGTACGGCCAAGGTTAAGGGTCGCCATGGGCTTGCCCCACTCCTTCCCGTAACGACAGAAGCGAAAACCCGAATACACCATCAGCGAGGAACCGATCACCAGCAAACCATCGCTGGCCTTGAGGGCATCCAGTGCCGAGGTGACGCGCTGTTTCGGCACGAAGTCGCCGAAGAACACCACATCCGGCTTCAGGATGCCGCTGCACCTGGGACAGCCGGCCGGCCGGAAATCCGAGAAATCCACTTCCAGATCCGCATCACCATCCGGCGCGGTGGTCGCGGTGTATTGCCGGAACCCCGGATTCAGATCGGCACAGCGATCATGCACTTCATCCCGGGGGCATCGATAGCCGCAGCTCATGCACAGGACTTCGTCCGCCCGGCCATGGAAATCCAGCACGGCGCGGGTGCCGGCTTTCTGGTGCAGGCGGTCCACATTCTGTGTCACCACCAGGTTGCTGTGATTGAGCAATTCCAGGTCGGCGATGTGGGAATGCGAGAGGTTGGGCGTGGCATTACGCATCACCGGCCAGCCAATCAGGCTCCGGCCCCAGTAACGCTGGCGGGTGTGGAAACTTTCCATAAAGTCCTGATGTTGCACCGGCTGTTTGCGCTTCCAGGCACCATCGCCATCCCGATAGTCCGGTATTCCCGAATCCGTGCTCACCCCGGCTCCGGTCAGGATCAGGAGTCTCGGATGACGGCGGATAAATGCCGCCAGCTGCTCGCCGGCTTCTTCCGGATTATGGTTTACCAGCGGCCGGTCCGTGTCCGGCAGGCGCTGGCTGGAACTGAAGGGGCGTGTACGGTGGGTGGTCACTGGCATGAAAACTCCGGTTCTGTCAGCCCGGCTTTCGGGCAACGTAAACGGTGTTGAACGATTCCCGGTTCTGGAACGGGTTGTAGAACTTTACGACGTGGCAGGCAACATCGATGAACCCGTGCCGCAGCACGGCCATGAATTCGTCGTCTTCACCTTCGTTCGACCACATTGCGAAGATGCCGCTGGGTTTGAGTTGGCGGGCCATGAGGCCGATGTTTTCGGTGGTGTAAAAGCTGGCGTTGGAATCGTGGAGCAGTGCCCGGGGGGAGTGGTCGATGTCCAGGAGGATGGCATCGAACTGTTTGCCCGGAGCATCGGGATCAAAGCCGCCGGTTTCGGGATCGGCTACAGCGAGGTCGAAGAAGCTGCCGTGGACGTACCGGGCGCGGGGGTCGGCATTGATTTCCTTGCCAAGGGGCACGAGTTCCTGCTGGTGCCAGCGGATGACGGGCTCGAGGTATTCCACCACAAGGAGTTCACTGACCCGTTGGTGTTTCAGCGCGGCCACGGCGGTGTAGCCAAGCCCCAGACCGCCGACCACGACACTGAGGTTGTCGCCTTTGGTGGCGTCCAGTCCCAGGTCGGAGAGGGCTATTTCTGCGTCCACGAACATGCTGGACATGAGGAATTCCTCGCCCAGTTTCACTTCGTAGATGTCGCGGTCGCCAATGGCCGGAATGCGGCGCCTCCGGAGGGTGATTTCACCAATTACGGAGGGTTGGCTGTCTATTTGTTCGAAAAGCAGTCCCATTGATTCTGGCTCTTTCGTCGTATCTGGTTTGCGGCGGAACCTGTACTTCCGAGTTCGCCGTCCGCAGCCTGAAAGTCCGTGCGGTCGCCGGTGGGCAGGGCCGTCCAAAACCCGCTCCTTCGGCACGTCCATGTGACGCTTGAGCTCCGCCATCCATGGCTCCGCACAGTTTTGGACGGCCCTGCCCACCGGCTCTTTGTTCTACTCCCCTGGGCGCTCTGGGGAAGATCCTTGTAAACACGACCTGAGGATATTCCTCATCTTCTCTGCACCCAACTTCTCCATCAACTCGATATTCCGCTGGGGGATACCTTCCACATCCGGATAGCTGTCAATCGCGGCTTCCAGACTGGCTTCCCGTAACAGGTGCAGCATCGGGAACGGAGAACGGTTGGTGTAATTTTCTGCCGAATCCGGCTCGGTGCCCGCAAACTGGTAGTCCGGGTGGAAACTGGCAATCTGGTAAACGCCTTCCATTTCCAGGTACGCCAGCAAACCGTCGGCCGCGTCCAGAAATTCATTGTAGGCACCGAAGTCCTGCAGTACACCCGGGTGGATCAACAGCGTGGTTTCAACCTCTGGTTCGTCGTCCAGGCGCTGGAGTTCGGAATGCAGGGCGTGCAGCAGATCGTCCTCGGTCTCGGCTTCCGACACCACAAACCGCACCCGGTTACGGACCAGTTCCCGTTTGGCGAACGGGCACAGGTTGTAGCCAACGACCACGTCTTCGACCCATTTTCGGGTTGCGTTGATAATCTCTGTCTCGCCCATGTTCTAGAAGTTTCCTTGATTCATTTGAAGGCCACTCAGAAGAATGAGCGGCCGGGCGGGGCTGGCCGCCACCCCCCAGAGCCTAAATCCTACAAATACCCCTGACTCCGAAGATAATCATCATAGCTCCCACTGAAATCGGTAACCCCATCAGGCTTCATCTCGATAATCCGAGTAGCCAACGAAGAAACAAACTCCCGATCGTGGCTGACGAAAATCAGTGTACCCGGATAGTTCTCCAGCGCCAGGTTCAGCGCCTCGATGGATTCCATGTCCAGGTGGTTCGTCGGCTCATCCATCAGCATGACATTGGGCTTCTGCAGGATCAGCTTGCCAAACAGCATCCGCCCCTGCTCACCACCGGAAATCACCCGCACCGATTTACCAATGTCGTCACCGGAGAACAGCATGCGCCCCAGCGTGCCGCGCACCAGTTGCTCGCCGCCCTTGGTCCACTGGGCCATCCAGTCGGTGAGGGTTTCGTCCTCGGCAAAGTCCGCGGTGTGATCCTGGGCGAAGTAGCCCACTTCCGCACTGTCGGTCCACTTCACCTCACCGCTGTCCGGTGTGTAGGCGCCGGCCAGGCACTGCAGCAGCGTGGTTTTGCCGATGCCGTTGGGGCCGATGATGGCGACCCGCTCTCCGGCTTCGATCTGCAGATCCAGGTTCTTGAACAGCGGGCCTTCGTCGAAGCCTTTGGTCAGGGCTTTCAGGGTGACCGCCTGGCGATGCAGTTTCTTGCCCTGTTCAAAACGGATGAACGGACTTACCCGGCTGGAGGGTTTCACTTCCTCCAGCTGGATCTTGTCGATCTGGCGCGCGCGTGAGGTAGCCTGCTTCGCCTTGGAGGCGTTAGCCGAGAAGCGGCTGACGAACTGCTGGAGTTCGGCAATCTGGGCCTTCTTCTTGGCGTTGTCTGCCATCATGCGCTCGCGGGCCTGGGTGGCGGCGGTCATGTACTCGTCGTAGTTGCCCGGGAACAGGCGCAGTTCGCCGTAGTCCAGATCCGCCATGTGGGTGCACACGCTGTTCAGGAAGTGGCGGTCGTGGGAGATGATGATCATGGTGCTGTTGCGGGCCACCAGAATGTTTTCCAGCCAGCGGATGGTGTTGATGTCAAGGTGGTTGGTGGGCTCGTCCAACAAGAGTACGTCCGGGTCCGAGAACAGCGCCTGGGCCAGCAGAACCCGCAGTTTCCAGCCTGGAGCCAAAGAGCTCATGGGGCCGTCATGCTGCTCCAGCGGGATGTCCAGGCCCAACAGGAGTTCGCCGGCGCGGGATTCGGCGGTGTAGCCGTCCATCTCGGCGAACTGGACTTCCAGGTCCGCCACGGCCATGCCGTCTTCCTCGCTCATTTCCGCCAGGGAGTAGATGCGGTCACGTTCCTTCTTGACGTGCCACAGCTCTTCATGGCCCATGATCACGGTGTCCATCACCGTGCAATCTTCGTAGGCGAACTGGTCCTGGCGCAGTTTACCGAGCCGGATGTTGGGCTCCAGCATGACCTGGCCGGCCGACGGCTCGAGGTCACCACCGAGGATCTTCATCAGGGTGGACTTGCCGCAGCCGTTGGCGCCGATCAAACCGTAGCGGTTGCCATTGCCGAATTTGGCGGAAACGTTTTCAAACAGGGGCTTCGCCCCGAACTGCATGGTGATATTGGCGGTGGAAATCAAGAAAAAACCTGTCGATGTGGGGCCGGGCGGGCGCCGGCGAAGAGAAAGCCGGCATTGTACAGGTTTGCCGTGCGGACTGTGAGGCCGCAGAAACACGGATAAAAAGCGCTTGCCTCTGGCGGGCTGTGCGGGCAGCATTCCCGTTCTGACCTACCCTTTAATCCAGACACAGGATATTGATCATGGCACAAGCAACCGCACGCCACATTCTGGTGGACAGCGAAGCAAAATGTGAAGAACTGAAGAAGGCCATCGAAGGCGGCCAGGACTTTGCCGAAGTGGCAAAGCAGCACTCCTCCTGTCCCTCCGGCCGTAACGGCGGCGACCTGGGTTCCTTCGGCCCGGGCCAAATGGTGCCGGAGTTCGACAAGGCGGTCTTCAACAGCGAGCTGAACACTGTGATCGGTCCGATCAAAACGCAGTTCGGCTACCACCTGCTGGAAGTCACCAGCCGCAGCTGATGGGGTCTGGCTCCATGCCGGCACGCGTTCTCAAGGGCCAGCGGGTGCATCTGCTGGCCCTTGCGGGCGCTGCCGGAATGGCACCGTTGCTGTTTATCGGAGGACCGGATTGGGCCTCAGGTCCGTTTTACCGGTCCGTCTGGAACCTCGGCCACATCGGCCTGTTTGCACTTCTCACCTATGCGTTGAAACCCTGGCATTGGCTCTCAGGCTGGCGACTCTGGCTGGCCATGACGGGTTTGGTCCTGTTGCTGGGCATCCTGATCGAGTGGCTTCAGTCCGGTACGGATCGACAGACCGACTGGCACGACATTCTGCGAAACCTGGTGGGCGTATGGCTGGTGCTGGCCTGGTGGCCGGTATTTTCCCGCAACAGCCGCACGTATGGGCCATCCTGGCCTCTTCCGGTCGTCGCTGCTCTGTTATTGCTGCTCGAGCTGGGCGCCACCGGCACAGTCGCCGCCCGACAATGGCAGGTCAACCACCAACTTCCGCTACTCTACGACTTCCGGAACGAGAATCCTGCCCTGTTCTGGAGCGGCAACCCGGCTCCATCGGACCGCCACACCGCCAACCACCCCCAGAGCCTGAAACTTGAACTGGGCACGGAGACCTATTCCGGGATTTCCCTCGACAATCTGCCCGCTGACTGGCGAGGCTACGAGCAGCTGACCATCACACTGTTCAATCCCTCGCAGGAACCGCTGCAACTTACCCTCAGGATCAACGACGTTGTCCATGACAGAGGTGACAATGCCTACGGCGATCGTTTCAACACGCGACTGCTTCTTGATACCGGCTTTAACACGTTCACTCTCAATCTCGATGACGTCAGAAACGCGCCGGCAAACAGGATGATGGATATGGCGAACGTGCGGAGATTGGGGCTTTTTACCGTGCGCCTGCCGGCGCCCCGGACCGTCTTCCTGTCGGACCTCAGGCTGAACTAGCCAAGGGTCCAGGGATTGCGGGTAATCGGCTCTGCGCCGTCGGCGGTGACCAGGATGGTTTCGCTGCAACCTATCCCCCATTGCCCCGGAATCCTCAGGCAGATGGGCAAATGAAAGACCATTCCGGCGCGGAACTCCATGTTGCCGCCCCGGGCGATAAAGCCCGAGCCCTCAACCCAGGATGGCGGGAACTGGGCGCCGACGGTATAGCCGAACACGCCGGAGAAAAACACCTTGTCTGCCAGCGGCTGGAGCGCCCGTTCGGCGTCATGGGCGGCCTGATCAAAGGTAACGCCGGGGCGGACAGACGCCAGCAGTGTATCGACGATGCGCCGGCAGCCGTCATGAACCCTTTCCATTTCCGAGGAAGGCCGGGCTCCAGCCACAATGGTGCGCATCATGGGTGCGGTATAGCGGTGCCAGGCGGACCCGAATTCCAGGAATACCGGATCCCCTTCCTGTATCAACGTGCGCTTGTGGTTGCAGTGGATCACGCTGCTGCGCCGGCCGGTGGTTACAATCGGCTGCATGCTCATGAATTCACTGCCGGCTTCCAGCAAGGCCCGGGCCCCGATTGCGGCAACGTCATTGTCCGTCATGCCAGGCCGCACAGCCGCCACTGCGGCCTGGAGACCTTCCGCGGTTATTCGGGCACTTTCCCGCAGGAAGCCGATTTCAGCCGCCGACTTCACGATCCTGATCTTCTTCAGCAGCCCTCCGTTGTTGAGAAAGCGGACACCGGGCATCCTGGCCTTCAATCCCTCAAGAACGCCCTGGCGCAGGGAGCCGTGCCAGGCGTCAATGCCCACGGTTTCAACACCATCGTTGAGAATCTGCACGAGGGGTTCCAGGACCTCTCCAATGCCCTCCCAACGATAACCGCTGACCCGGGCAACCCGGGTGGTGACCATGGCCGGCCCCATTTCGATGGAGGGCACCTGCAACAGGAGCTCTTCCTGGGTGACCACCAGGGCGACATGGACAGACACCTCGAAGGTGCTATAACCGGTCAGGTAGAAGATGTCGGAAGGATCGGTCAGCAGCAGCGCCCCGAAGTCTTCCCGGGCCATACGGTCCCGGACACGGGCCAGCCGCTGGTCAAATTCCTTTTCACTAAACGGGCACTCCAACCCTCTGAATTGCGAGGACAAGGCTTTCTGATAGGCATTGAAATCCATAGCGACTCTCCCCACTCGCATATACTAGGGAGAGTGGACCGAAATCGCACTTTGTACAAATTTCACACACCCGAAAATTCATTTGCCGGGAGCAGGTATGGACTGCAAACGACAGCCCAGCGGAGCGGTGCAGGTCAACGTTGAACTGGGCGCCCTGACCAGCGTGGCCAAGGACCCACAAGTAGCGGTCAGGGTCAGCCCCGTAGTGGCATCCCTGGTCAACGGCGTGGGCGGCGACCCGCTGCTGCAGTTGCGGCTGCTACATGAAGCCCGCAGCCTGCTTTTCGACCTCGGAGATACCGGGCGAATGCCCCTTCGGTCCGCGCACCAGGTCAGTGATGTCTTTATCACCCATTGCCACGCCGACCACATCGGCGGATTCATGTGGTTCCTGCGCAGCCGGATCGGCCACTTCCCGCCCTGCCGGCTGTTCGGTCCACCCGGCCTGATGCGGCATATCACCGGCATGATCAGTGGCATCCTGTGGGATCGGGTCGAGGACCGGGGCCCCCGGTTCGTGGTTCACGAATGGCACGGGGATCACCTCAAACGCTGGAAAATCACCGCCGGCGAGGCAATACCGACGCCCCTGGAGGATAAGCCCACGCCTGACGGTGTGCTTTACAGGGAACCGGAATTCCAGGTGCGGGCTACCTTGCTGGATCATGGCACCCCGGTGCTGGCCTATGCGTGGGAACCCTTCGGCAAGCTGCAGGTCCGCAATGACCGTCTCAAGGCGATGAGCCTGGAACCGGGACCATGGCTGCACGACCTGAAAATGGCGGTGTTGCGCAAGCGGCCTGACGAGCTGATTTCACCGGATTCCTTCCGCACCTGGCGGGCGGAGGATCTGGCCCGCAAGCTGCTGATACAGGCCCCGGGGGACAAGGTGGTCTATGGCACCGATTTCGCGGATACCCCGGAAAACATCGGGAAAATGACTGCCCTGGCACGGGACGCCCACACCCTGTTTTGTGAAGCGTCCTTCATGGCGGAGGATGAGGACCAGGCCCGCCGGACCCACCACCTCACCACCCGGGCCTGCGCCAGGATTGCCAACGGAGCGCAGGTGCGGCAATTGATCGCGTTTCACTTCTCCCACCGTTATGAACGTAAGCGGGCAGAGGTTTACCGGGAACTGAGTGGCTTTACTGACCGGCTGGTGATCCCGGACTGAGAAAACGGGACATCTGCTGGCCGACGCTTTCCACCGGTTCGGTGATCGCCTGCTGAATGCTGTCGGTCACCACCCGGGAAAATGCGGAACCGGCATCGCTTTCAAGAAAGTCCAGATACAGCCCCAGCTCCTGGTTGCTGATATTACGGTAAGTGTACAGATAGCTGTCGTAGACCTGCTGTTCCATCATGCCACGCAGCATGCTGCGCTGGCTCTCAATGCGCTGGCGGAGTTGCTCATAGTGCACGGAATCGGTGCTCAGTGCGGCCATTGCTGTCGCCATGCCAAGCTGCACGGCAATAGAGGTATCCACGGCACTCTCCGTGGCACGGGAAGCACGATCGAACCGGTCAAACATTCGGTCCCTTTCGGTTCCACGGTACTTTTCGTTCAGCGCCGGAGCCTGAGCCCGGACCTCCTGCCAGCTGTCGGGGGCTGAAGCGGCAATTTCCGCTTCGGATATCTTGCGTGCCACAGGCGTCTCATACCAGTCACGCACGGCAGTCAGCTGGGCGTCCGAGAGGTTCTCGTCAAGTTCAGTGACGATGCGGCGTTCAATATCCTCGGCCCGGAAGCTGCTGCTGACTATTTGCCCGAGGGTTTCCGCCACCATTGGAGGCACCTGGCCACTGCGCTTCATGCCCTCGCGAATACCCTGACTCATCATGGCGGGGTATTGGGCGACAATGTCGTCAATGGGAGACGCTGCCAGCACCTGCTGCGCATTCGGCGCGGCATGAGCCACACCGCCAGCCAGCAGCGTTACGACTAAAAGAGGTTTAACTAGGGTGCCAAGTCTCATTTCACTATCATCCTGAGTTGGGAATAGCGCCGTTTATGACATGACGGCAGGCCCGTCAGCAAGCCATTCAGAGCCCCAGGAGATGACAGTTTGGTAGGGAAATCGCGCAAACCACGCTCCCCGCGCAGACAGCGCCGCACCAAGCGCCTTAATGTGTGGCGTGCGCGGGCAAAGTGGTATGGGTTGCCGGTTCTGGGACTGCTGGTGGGCGTATGGGCCACCCTCAGGTTCAGCCTGCTGGCCCCGGATCCGCCGGCCAATCCTGACAACCTTTGCGAGATTTTCAGGGAGCACACCGTCTGGTACGACTATGCCCGGGCCTCCCAGGAAAAATGGGGGACCCCCATCGCCACGCAAATGGCCTTCGTGTACTACGAATCCTCGTTTCGCAGTCACGCCCGGCCACCAAGGACACTGCTCTGGGGACTGATTCCGTGGACACGGCCGACGACCGCCTTCGGTTACGCCCAGGCGCTGGATCCGGCCTGGCGGGAATACCTGGCAGACAACGATGGCGGCTGGCTTACCGTGCGCTCGGACATGGAATCCGCCCTGGATTTCGTCGGCTGGTACAACCGCCTGAGCCATGAACACCTGGACATTCCCTTCTCCGCGCCCCGGGAACTCTACCTGGCGTACCACGAGGGCCGCGGAGGCTATACCCGCCGAACCTATGACCAGAAACCGGAGATCCGGGCACTGGCTGCCCGGGTCCGCAGCCGGGCATTCCGCTACCATAACCAGCTGCAGCAGTGCGAACAGGAATTCCAATGCTGGCGCTGGTACCAGTTCTGGCCGTTCTGCCGGTCAGAGTAATCATCATAAGGTGGTGCTGATCTCGATCGCCGACTCCAGCGCCCGCAGCCGATCCACCAGGAATTCCATCACGATGCGCACACGGGCCATCTGCTGGGTATCCTGGTTGACGTGCAACCACAGATCGACACTTTCGCCCTCGAGCGGATCCGATAGCCGGCGCAGTTCTTTGGCACTCTCACCGACATAACACGGCAGTACTGCCAGGCCGGCGCCCGCCCTCGCCAGGGCAGCCATGGACTGCAGGCTGTTGCAGCGGATCACTGACGTGACGTTTTTCAGGTGCTTGCGGTACCACCGCCCGGTTGCCAACTGGCTGAAGGTTTCGTCCGGGATGATCCAGAGGCAGTCCTCCGGCCGGTTCTCGATATCCATGTCCCGGTTTCGCCGGCAATAACGGGCGGAACCGTAAACCGCGGATTCGACAGCGGCGATACGCTCACCTTCCAGGGTGGCCTGGGGCTTGTTTTCCGGCCGAAGAGTGAGATCCGCCTCCCGGTGCGAGAGGTTGGCCACGTCGTTGTCGGTGAGCACTTCCAGCTCGATATCCGGAAACTCCCGAACCAGCTCTGCCAGGATCGGACTGAGCAGCTCGTTCAGCATCATGTCCTCGGCCGCGATCCGGACCTTGCCCACCGGCGCTGAATCTCCGCCGACCAGTTTGCGTTCCAGGTTTTCCATGTCCGTGGCCAGCCTTTCGGCTTCCCGGAACGCCATTTCTCCCACGGGGGTCAGCTGCAATCCGTTCTGATTGCGTTCAAAAAATTGCACACCCAACGACTCTTCCATCTGGTCGAGGCGCCTGAGAACAGTGGTTTGGT
The DNA here is from genome assembly GCA_014762755.1 of Marinobacter sp. GTDB lineage: Bacteria > Pseudomonadota > Gammaproteobacteria > Pseudomonadales > Oleiphilaceae > Marinobacter. The sequence continues at coordinate 11,092 of JABURI010000147.1, read as the reverse complement.
GCACACCCAGCAATTCACCGGCCTTTGCGAGCGTTCCGCCTATTGCAAGGGCCCTTATATATCGAAGATAATCCCAGTCCATAATCACTGCATATTTGCAACGCGGATACGGAGTTTAACGTATTCAAGCTGCAAAAAAGAATCCTTAGAATAGTTCGTAAATTAAAGGTAGATCGCTAATCAATCCACCCGATGAAAAGGAGGAAGGCGCTATGACTCAGAACCATATCGCAACCGTTAACCCGCTGCCGTCCAGTATCCTCCACAACAGTGCTGAGGTCAGGCGCCAGTATACCCGTACTGCAGCAAAGCAGGCGGCGCAGTTTATCAGTCGCAAGGTGCGCATTTTCAACCGCAAGGCTGCGGTTGTGGCTCAGGATATGCCTCAGGTTCAGGGTGGACACTGATTCACCACAGGTGATTCGGGTCAGAGAACAGCCCAATAAAAAACGCCGGCGATCATCGCCGGCGTTTTTTATTGGTTCCAAAAATAATGATCAGAACTCCCAGATCACCTTGCTGTTCCGGGCGAACCAGTCCTCCATCCTGTCGTTATAGAAGTCCTCGATCACGTTCCGCTTGATCTTCATGGTGGGCGTGAGCATACCGTTCTCCATGGTCCAGGGTTCCTTCACCACCACCACGAAGGCGACCTTCTCATGGGCCTCGCTGGCCGTGTTTACCGCATCCAGCTCGGCCGCCAGCTCCTGCTCAAGCTCTGAGCGATCGGCACCCCGTTCCAGCTCATCCCTTGCTTCCTCGGATAGCAGCACCATCAGGCACGGCTGCGGCTGATTGGCCCCGGCCACGCAAACCACCTCGGCCTGGGGGTGATTGAAGCGGTTCTCGATCGGCACGGGCACCACGTATTTGCCTTTAGAGGTCTTGAACAGGTCCTTGACCCGGCCGGTGATGCGAAGATAACCGGCCCCATCGATCTCCCCCATGTCCCCGGTCTTCAGGAAGCCATCGTCGGTAAGGTCCTCCCGGGTCTTCTCCTCGTTCTTGTAATAGCCGAGCATCTGGCCCGGGCTCCGGACCTGAACCTCGCCCCCCTCGCCGATCCGGTGCTCAACCCCGGGGTTAGCCATGCCCACATACCCGGCCCTGGCCTCGCCCGGGCGATTGGCGTGGGAATAGCCGAAGTTCTCCGACATGCCATACACCTCCAGCAGCTCCAGCCCCAGGTTGCGGTACCAGGAGACAATTTCCGCCGACAGGGGTGCGGCACCGGTCAGTGCAGCACGGCAGTGGTCGAGGCCCAGCTGTCGCAGTACTTTCTTCTTCACCACCGAATTCAGGATCGGGATATTGAACAGCAGCTTCTGCTTCTTCGGCGGCAGTTTGGCGTTCACGCCGAGGTAGAACTTCATCCACAGACGGGGCACCGAGAAGAACAGTGTCGGCCTGGCCCGCTGCAGATCTTCCTGGAAGGTATCCAGGGAGTTGGCGAAGTAGAGATGGAAGCCAAAATACAGGGACTGGGTCTCGACTGCCGCCCGCTCCGCCACATGGGCCAGGGGCAGGTAGGACAGCATGCGCTCCTCGGAGCTGACCGGGAACAGTTGCTGCAGGCCGTCCGCCACGGAAATCATGTTCCGGAAACTGTGCATGACTCCCTTCGGGCGACCGGTGGAACCGGAGGTATAGACAATCGTTGCCAGGTCATCCGGATCGGGCATCCGGGGCTCAGCGGGCTCCTGCTCGGCAATGATGTCGAGCCACTTCGGAGTATCGTCCCGGGGCGACAGTGGCAAGGAAATAATCGGCAGATCGGCGGGCAGGCTGCCCTTGATGTCATTCCAGCCATCGGCGGTGCCATCCATCTTGCCCAGAAACAGCAGACTGGCCTCACTGTGTTCCAGGATATAGGCCGCCGTCTCCCCGTTGAGAGTCGGATAAAGCGGCAAACTGACATGACCGGCCGCCCATATCGCCAGGTCCGCCAGTATCCAGTAGGCGCTGTTCTTGCCCAGGAGTCCGATGTTGCTGCGTTCCGGCAGGTCCAGCCCCATCAGGTAACCGGCCACTCGGGAAACCTGGTCTGCCGCCTGTTTCCAGGTGATATCTTCCACACGGTCATCGGGATAGGGCTGGGTGAGATAGACGTTATCGGGGGTCTGCTCCGCCCAGTAATAGAGGCAGTGCAGTGAGGTCTGCTTTCGAGGATCTACCGCCATTCGTTACTCCTGATTGTTATTGTTCAGCCGGTATTGTGCGGTGCTTTATCGTTGTTATGACTTTACCTGCATAGTAGCCGACCTCGCCTTGGCCTCAATAGCAATAAAGAACGTCCCGGTTGGCCAATTCGTCCGCACTGAGAAGTTGTTCAAAAAATAAACCGTGACATTAATCAAGACTGATCTACAGTGAGGGTTGCAGCGTAACTAAAAAGCAGTCGCATCAATGTCAGGAGATGACTATGAAAACATCGACTCGCTCGGCTCTGATCTTCCCTGCCTGGGGCGTCATCCTCGTCGGATCAGCCGCCTTCTTCTACTGTGCCTACGCGGGCCTGCTGGGCGGCTGACGCCAGCGATGCGCGCTAGCGCCTGAATCGGGTCTCGAGCACGACCGCTGAATTGGTGCGCTCCACGCCCTCGAGATTACCGATGTCATCAAGAACCTTGCTCAGCTCCTCGAGGGACTGAGCCTGAACGATGGCGATCAGGTCATACTCGCCACTGACCGAGAACAGTTGCACGACCTGGCGGATGCCTTCGAGCGCCATGTTGGTTCGTGCCGTAAGCTTCTGGATGACCTTGATGGATACGTGAGCCTCGACCTGGTTGGCCAGATATTCCCCGCCAAGCTCCACCGAATACCCCCGAATGATGCCCGCTTTCTCGAGCCGGGCCAGGCGATTCTGTACCGTTGAACGGGACACACCGAGTGTCCTGGCGAGGTCCGTAATGCTGGTTCTGGCGTCCTGCCGGAGCAGGATGAGCAATTTCTGATCCTGAGAATTAATCATTCTGATATCTTTATATGGCAATTTGCCACCATTTTAGATCATATCGATCAGATTGAAACTGCAACTCGACAGCATTCTTCCCCATACTGGCACCAAAACAACAGGGAAGATTCGCCATGATCATCAGACCGGTTGCAGCAACAGATCTCGATACCCTCTACCACATTGCCGAGGAGTCCGGCCCCGGCTTCACCTCCCTGATGCCGGACCGGGATGCTCTGGCCCGGAAAATCGATCACTCCCGTGCCAGCTTCTGCCGGCAGATCGATGCGCCCGGCGATGAGCACTACCTGTTCGTCCTGGAGGATGAAGCCACTGGTGCGATCATGGGTACCACCGGCATCGAGGCCCGTACCGGCCATACCCGCCCCCTGCACCATTTTCATCACAATACCGTGATCCACCATTCCCGGGATCTCGGACTGCGACGAGAGATGGAGACCCTGACCCGGTGCAGCCATTACAACGGCCATACCGAAATCTGTTCGCTGTACCTGCGTCCGGAGTATCGCCGGGCCAATGCCGGCAAGTTGTTGTCACGGGTCCGGTTCCTGTTCATGGCGCAGCATCCGGAACGCTTTGCCAATAAGGTCATCGCCGAGATGCGAGGCGTCTCCGACCGTGCCGGGCAGTCCCCCTTCTGGAACTGGCTCAGGCAGCATTTTGTGGATATGGAATTCACCTCCGCCACACACCTGGTGGGCTCCGGCTACACTGATTTCATTGAGGAGTTGATGCCGGCGGCACCGCTCTACACGCACCTGATGAGCGACGAAGCCAGAGCCGTGATTGGCAAGGTTCATCCCCACACTCGCCCGGCACTGAAGATGCTTGAGACGGAAGGGTTTCGCCACCGCGGGTTTGTGGACCTGTTTGATGCCGGGCCGACCGTGGAGTGCGGTCTGGGGGATATAGCCAGTGTCCGGCGTTCAGCGCAGTGCACGGCCCGGCTCGCGGGTATCGACAGCCCCCGCCACCAGGGCCAGGCCACGGAGCCGGTGATTGTCGCCACCGGCGGCGCGGAGGATTTCCGGGCTACGGTGACCGATCAGGCCCGGATAGAGCCGGAAGGCTCGACAGTGATCCTGCCGGCCCACATCGGCGAACAGCTGGACATCCGGGACCCGGCGGGGGTCTGGCTACTGCCCCTGAACCGCGCCGGCACCAGCACCCGGAGACAGCCAGCGCATCCGGCAACCATCGTTGCTGAAGAACACGGAGAAAGACACTATGCACACTGATTACCAGTCCCTGTTCGATAAACTGTGGGAGAATTACCGGGCCGTCACCCCCTCCGCTGACCGGATCCATCAGCTTCTGGACGAGCGGGAATCGAGCCCGGTGGTCAATGACCACATCGCGTTACGCACCTTCAATCTGGAACCGGTCGGGCTCGAAACGCTGGCACGGCATTTCCTGAATCTCGGATACGAGGCCTGCGGGGAATACCACTTCGAGGCCAAGAAACTCTACGCCCGCCATTTCGAGCACCCGGACAAGCATGCACCCAAGGTGTTCATCTCGGAGTTGCTGGTTGAACAGTGCTCGCCGAGGCTGCAGCAACTCGTTCGCAAACTGGTGGCTCAGGTCGAGCCGGAGAGTACCAATGCCGACGATTTCCTGTACTCGGGAAGGCATTGGCAGGTGAGCCACGACACCTACCAGGAATTGCTGGAAGAGAGCGAGTATGCCGCCTGGATGGCAGCCTGGGGCTACCGGGCGAATCATTTCACGGTCAGTATCAATGACCTGGACAGCATCCACAGCGTTGCCGAAATGAACCAGCTGCTCAAGGACAACGGCTTTACCGTCAACAGTAGTGGCGGCGAGGTCAAAGGCTCACCGGAGGACATGCTGGAACAGTCATCCACCATGGCAGACCGGGTGGCCGTCCGGTTTTCCGATCGGGAGGCGACCATTCCCAGCTGCTTCTACGAGTTCGCCCTGCGTTACCCCAAGCCCGATGGCGAACTGTACAGCGGCTTTGTGGCTGCCTCGGCGGACAAGATCTTCGAGAGCACACACGCAGGCAACTGAGCGTATTGCCCTCAGGACCACCCCTGCTCCCCGAGCAGGGGCACAAACCGGACGCCGCCGAGATTCTCGGTTCTGAAGTCCTCTTCTGACACCCGGGTTACCCGCATCAGGGACTGGGAGATGTGTTCCGAGCCCACGGGAATCACCAGGTGCCCGCCAACCGCCAGCTGATGCTTGAGCGCCTGCGGCACATCCGGAGCTCCCGCCGCGACAGCAATGCCGTCAAACGGGGCCTCCTCCGGCCACCCGAGGGTGCCGTCGCCACACAGCACCCGGACACTGTCGAACCCCTCCGCCGCCAGATTCTTCCGGGCCTGCTCTGCCAGTTCCGGAATACGCTCGATACTGAACACCTCGGCGGCAATGCAGGCCAGTACAGCCGCCGCGTAGCCCGAGCCGGTACCGATATCCAGCACCCGCTCACCACCTCTGAGCTCCAGAGCGTCGGTCATCAAGGCAACGATATAGGGCTGGGAGATCGTCTGACCGGCCCCGATCGGCAGCGGACCGTCCTCGTAGGCCGCATCCCGCAGGCTGTCCGGCACGAAGGCTTCCCGGTGAACCCGCCGCATGGCCTCCACCACCAACGGGTCATCAATGCCCCGGCTGATGATCTGGTAATCCACCATGGATTCCCGGCGTGATGTGAATCTTTCTTCTGCTCTCATTTCCAGACCTCCCCGGCCACTTACCGTCGGTTACAAGCGATAACCTTTTTACAACGGCGAAAGCCGGATCCCGTGTATACGTTTTAGTCCAGAACTTCCGGATCCAACAACCGGAAGCCGAATCAACAACAACAAAAACACGGCAATGGAACAGACCACCCCGAATGACCATTGCCGGGGAGGAAAACATGTCTGCATCCGTCAATCACCTGGAGGAACGGACCCAGGATTCCAGTGAACTGGTCGAGGACATCGTGCAATCCGCCATCACCCTCGCCATGATGCTCCGGCATCGGGAGATGGCAGCCTGGCTGCGCACGGAATTCGATGGTTACCAGGACCTGGCTTCCGCCCCGCCCTTCCGGCGGGACCTGCCAGGACACATCGTTGCCCGCTCGCCCCAGTATGGCTGGATTCCCGCTCCTCTGGAGGAAGACCAGAAAGCCGAATATGGCCACATGGACCTGACCGACGGTATCAAGGTGCTGGAAAAGGTCTGCCTGAACTGTAAGAAAGGCGACGGCAACCGGGTTCCGCTGGAAAAAGAGGCGATGGTAGCCCTGCAGAAGCAGATCAACCTGTCAGCAGAGCTGGCCATCAATCTCAGCCGGGATGTCTACTGTCGTGTGTTGCGTACCGTTCGCGCCGCCATCTACCTGTACACCCAGGCGCTGATGGCCGACGGCATTGAGGGCGAGCACAACCACTACAGCAAGGAAGAGCGGGCCAAGGTTGCCCATCTGGACACCCCAGAGACGTTCTGGCGCAAGGCAATGGACGAGGTGGATAACCTGCCGATTCCGGATGTCCGTTCCGTCGGCTTCCTGGAGAAAGTCTTCGGTCGCGCGGGCTGAGGGGAACCCCTCAGCCCAATACACTGACCATACCAACACTGCTGACCACCAGCAGGACCACCCCGAGGACCCGGAAGAAAACCGGGGTTTCTGCCCTGAGCATGCGGTCGTGCACACGAAGTCCGATCACGTGGCCGACCGCTGCACAGGGCAGTAGCCACAGGTGGTGAATGAGCTGAAGATCCACACCGGCCCAGACAAACGCGGCCATCTTGATCAGTACCAGGATGAACCAGAGGGCGAACAGGGTATCCCGCAGCTTTTCCTTCACCACGTGCTGGGCCGCAACCGCAATGATCAGGGGTGCCCCGATCAGGGACGTGCCACTGATATACCCCCCCACCATCAGGAAAATGGCATCCACTGTCTTGCTGCCACTGCGGAACGGTTTGTTGATGATGTAGGACACCGAATACAGCGCCACGATCACAAAGATAATGGCGCTCAGCACGTTACCGGGCATGGTGATCAGGCCGAACACCCCGATCAGCTTGGGCACGATCATGATGCCAAGAATCCGCCAGAGGTAGGGCCAGTCGACGGTACCCCCTTCCACGGGATTCTCCCGCGTCCGGTTTTTCCGGTTATTCATCCAGATGGTCAGGGAGGAAAACACCAGCAGGTGTACCGCAATGATCGGCAGAAATACCAGTGGCTCATCGTACACCAGCAGCAGAAATGGCAGCGACAATACCGCTCCGCCAAACCCCAGGCCCGAACGGACAAATCCGCTCCACACAAAAATCAGACCAATCAGGGTATACTGGGCCAGCGTAAGATCAGACATGGATTCCTCGGCGTTCAGACATCAGCCCGGCGTTCGGGACTACCGGATTCTGCTTGCCGGGAAGGATACAGGGGTAGTAGCATCAACAGTACTGTATACATAAACAGTATTGGTGAGACTATGAAAACCCGGGGCACCAGCCTGAACCCGCAAAACCGTTTCCAGCCCATTGCCACCGACCGCGATCATGACGACGGCTGGTACCGGGACCCGGTGGATGAGATCTGCCCGGATTCCGTGGCGACGGAAGTCATGGATGAGACGGTCAGATCCATCATCAGCCGCAACAGCTCCCCGGACATTCCGTTTGAACAGTCCATCAACCCCTACCGGGGCTGCGAACACGCCTGCATCTACTGCTTCGCCCGGCCCTCCCACGCCTACTGGGACATGTCACCGGGGCTGGATTTCGAAACCCGGCTGATTGCCAAGCAGAACGCAGCCTCCAAGCTTCGGGAAAGCCTGGACAAGCCCGGCTACCGGGTTTCTCCCATTGCCCTGGGCATGAACACCGATGCCTACCAGCCCATCGAGCGGCAGCGGGAAATCACACGCGACCTGCTGAAGGTTATGTGCGATTACCGGCACCCGGTCTCCCTGATAACCAAGGGCGCCCTGATCCTGCGGGACCTGGACCTGCTATCGGACCTGGCCCGGGATCAACTGTGTTCGGTCACCATCAGCCTGACCACCCTGAACAATGACCTGAAACGCCGGATGGAGCCCAGGACGGCCGCTCCGGCAACACGGCTGAAAGTGATTGAACGGCTCCGTGAAGCGGGCATTCCGGTCGGGATCATCATCGGTCCGGTCATCCCTTTTATCAACGACCACGAAATCGAGGCTATTCTCGAGGCGGCGGCCAACGCCGGCGCCGACCAGGCCGGCTGGATTATGCTACGTTTACCCTATGAGCTGGACGAATTGTTCCAGGACTGGCTTCAACGGCATTTCCCGGATCGCGCCGGGCACGTCATGAACCGGATCCGTGATCTGAGGGGTGGCAAGAGTTACGACGGCACCTTCGGGAGCCGGATGACCGGCGAGGGCCCGTACTCCGACCTCATTCGCCAGCGCTTCCGGAACAAGGTGCGCAAACTCGGGCTCAATGACCGAAAAACGGGACCCCTGAGGACCGACCTGTTCCGCCGCCCCGCCGGAGACCAGATGGCACTGTGGTAACGGGAAGTTATGAGTAAATGCAGGCACGCAACGTTGGCCCTCCTGGCAACCATGATCCTCTTGATGCTACCTGTGCCTTCTGTCACGGCAGCAGGCCCCAGCGAACCTCTCGTCCAACGAATTGAAGCGCTCGAAGGCGGTCAGCCGGTGCAGGTGCTTGGCGAGCCACTGCTGGCACGGGAAGCATTGCGCAGGTTCTACGAAAATCATGGTTTCCAGCTGGCCTGGTCCTCCCCGGGACATCGCCAGGAACTGGCTGAAGCCATCAGGCAGATCGCCAGCGACGGTCTCAACCCGTTGGACTATCACGGAGAACTTTTATCAGACCTGGTCCTGCGGGCACGAGACGACCTGCCCGGGGAAATGCGGGCAGACATCGACCTGCTGTTTACCGATGCCTTCCTGCTGGCCGCATCCCACCTGCTGGAGGGCAAGGTGAATCCTCAGACCATTCACGCGGAGTGGAACGCCAGTCGCCAACACCAGGACCTGGCCGTCACTCTTGCCGAGGCGCTCCGGAATGACACCATTGCAGCGACTCTGGATAGCCTCAGGCCCACCCATCCGGCCTATGCCAAACTGAAGGATGCCCGCAACCGGCTCACACCCTTGCTTGGACACCCCTGGTTGCCGATTGCCGATGGCCCATCCATTCATCCCGGCGACCAGGATCCCCGGCTACCGGAGATCCGGCGCAGACTGACCGCCCTCGGCGATATTTCCGGCACCGAATCCCCGGTCACTGATCCGACGCTCTACAGCGACGAACTGGACCTGGCGGTTCCCAGCTTCCAGGCGCGGCATGGCCTGGAGCCAGACGGCATCATCGGCAAAAAAACACTTGCGGCGGTGAATCTCATGCCGGTGGAGCGCATCCGGCAAATCGACGCCAGCCTGGAACGCTGGCGCTGGCTGCCCCAATCCCTCGGTGATGACTATGTGATTGTCAATATTGCCGGTTTCGGACTACAGCTGGTGCTGGATGGCCGCGAAGCATTGCGTTCACGGGTTATTGTCGGCCGCCCCTACCGCCAGACCCCCGTGTTTTCCGATCGCATCCGCTACCTGGTGTTCAACCCCACCTGGACGGTACCTCGCAAGCTGATGATCGAGGACCTGCTGCCAGAAATCATCCGCGATCCGGCGTACCTGGAGCGCCAGGACATCAGCATCTATCAGGGCTGGGGGGTAGACCGGCAAGAAATCGATCCGGCGACCATTGACTGGTCTTCACTGTCCAGGGACAACTTTCCCTATCAGCTGGTTCAGCAACCTGGGCCGCTGAACGCCCTCGGACAGGTCAAGTTCATGTTTCCCAACCCCTATGCAGTGTACCTGCACGATACACCGGGCCAATATCTGTTCGGCCGCCAGGAACGGAGCTTCAGCTCCGGTTGTATCCGGGTGGAAAAACCGATGGAGCTGGCCGAACTCCTTCTTGCCGGCGCCCCCGAGTGGAATCGGGGCACGATCGATCGCATCCTTGAGGAGAAAACGCCGGTCACCGCCATTCTCCCCGAGCCGATTGCCATCTATATTCAATATTGGACGGCCTGGGTAGATGAGGCGCAGCGAATCCAGTTCCGCGATGATATCTACAATCGCGACTTTCGATTGCTCGCTCAGTTGCGCCAGGCCGTGTCCGGGGAACACCAGCTGCCAACGCCGGTCGTCGCAACCGACCTCACTTCAGCCACCGGAGACCAGTAACCGAAGTCTTATTGACTTTAGCACAAAGGGAAATAAGCTAATGCGCTTTATTTATGAACGGAGGCAAACCATGAAAACCCTCTCTCAACTGATTCTTACGGGCGCAATGACCGCCCTGGCCTCCGGCGCCTACGCCGCCGGCGGTGACCCCGAACGGGGCGCCCAGCTGGCCGCACAGGGTGACGGCAGCGGTGCCCCGTGCCTGGCCTGCCACGGGGCTGACGGCTCGGGCAACAACGCCGCTGGTTTTCCACGCCTGGCCGGACTCGACGCCAACTACCTCGCCAACCAGATGCTGGCTTATAACAACGGTGGACGTATCAGCCCGGTGATGCAGCCCAATGTCGACAATTTCGACGAACAGCAGATCCGGGACCTGGCCGCCTACTATGCCGCCATGTCGATACCGGAAACCACGACACCGGCCAATGTCAGTGACGAAGTCCTCGCCCTCGGCGAGAAGCTTGCCAACCAGGGAGACTGGGACAACTACATTCCACCCTGTTCCTCCTGCCACGGCCCCGGTAACCGCGGTGTCGGCGAAACCTTCCCGGCCATCGCCGGCCAGCATCCGAACTACATCCGGTCACAGCTCAATGCCTGGAAGAACAACCAGCGCAACAACGACCCCAACCAGCTGATGACGGCCGTTGCGGAGCGCCTGACCGAAGAACAGATCAACGCCGTGGCCGCCTATCTGGGCAGCCAGAGTGCAACCGCGAAATAACAGGAGGCAGAGCCATGAAAATGAAGCATACGATTTCCCTGCTCGCCGGCCTGCTGGTTGCCAGCCCGGCTTCCCTGGCGCAACCTGAAGTGCCGGTCAACCTGCCGGAATTCAAGGAAGGCCAGTACGTTCACAGCGCCCCGACCGTGGAAG
>JABURI010000057.1 GCA_014762755.1 Marinobacter sp. | reverse complement strand
TCCTGGTCCCAGATGCGGGAGCCCTCGCCACGCACCGGGATGATGCTTCCGGGGGCGTAGTTGGGCACCATGACTTCATCAAACAGTTCGCGGGAAACGGGCTCTTTGTTCATAAATCTCTCTCAGCGGTATCTAAACCTTTAACATAGCAGGCAATGTTTCGGATTCGCACTAGGTAGGAATGCGGACGGTTCCATAATACGCCACTCAGGGCATAAGCACATCCGGAGTACCTGTGTACGGCAACTCGATCAGGCGCCTGTTCTTTTCGTCGCGCCCCATCAGTGTCTTGACCAACAGTTTGTAGGAATCGAGATCAAAGGTCACGACCTGGCCGCTCAGAGAGAGGTCATGGAGTTCGTCTTCGTGGTGCACGGTGGCAACGTGTATCCAGTTGTAGACCACCAGGATGTCGGTTCGTCCGGTCTTCTCGTTGCGTTCGACGATGCCGACCGGTCCCTGCCAGGGCCAGGTGGTCAGGCGCAGACCATGGAAGGCAATCTGCATCCTCAGGTTGTAGCGGACGACATCCTCCTCCCCTTCGCAGGCGCCCTTGCAGCGGCCGAGGGTACGCTGGAAACAGGGGCCTTCCTGCTTCGGCTCCAGGCCAAGTAGCCGGTTGCACAGATCATTTTTGGCGGCGATGCCGCTGAGCGCGCGTTCCGCATCCCGCTTGCTGCGGAACAAGCCGAAATAATCCCCGAGCCGGTGGGCCTCGATTTCGCGCACCAGTCTCGCTTGCAGGTAGCCGGTTTCGGAGGTTGTAAGTTCAATGCTGACGAGATTCTTCGCTGCACGGGAGCGGCGATTGAACATGGGCTTGAGGGTCTTGATCTGCTTCAGTTCCAGCAGCAACGCTCCCAGCTCGCCGGCGGTCTCCGTCCACTCGACCCGGCGGAGGCTTTCCGACATCCGCACGCCGCGGCTGGAATTGTGATCCCCGGAAAAGTGGGAGGCGACCCGCTGGGCGATGTTGGTACTCTTGCCGACATAAAGCAGCACGTCGTTCTCACCGTAGAACCGGTACACGCCCGGCACCCGCGGCAACTCGTCCATGATCCCCGGCGGTAGGTTCGAGGGCACACTTGGCTTCTGCAGCAATTCCCGGATCGCCATCTCCATGGGTTTGTCACCATGTTCCTTCCGGGCATGCTCGAAAAACGCCAGCATCGCCGACACATCCCCCATCGCCCTATGCCGCTGAACCTGCGCAAGGCCATGACGGGCGATCAGCGCATCCATGTTGTGCCTCCGGAACTCCGGATACAGCCTTCTGGAGAGCTTCACCGTACACAGCACCCGGGCCGAGAACACCCGGCCCAGTCGCCGGAATTCGGATTTAATGAAGCCGTAATCAAAGCGCGCGTTGTGGGCCACGAACACACAGTCTTTCAACTGCGCCTCAAGCTCATCGGCCACCTCTCCGAACAACGGCGCCTCCGCCACCATCTCATTGCTGATACCGGTAAGCCGTTCAATAAACGGGGAAATCCGGGTTTCCGGGTTAAGCAGCGTCTGCCACTCCCCGACCACCTCCCCGGAACGCCAGAAGCGGATACCGATTTCCGTTATGCGGTCATGGGAAGAATTGCCTCCGGTGGTTTCAATATCCAGAAAGGCAAAGGTGTTGTCTTCAAGGTATGTACTTTGGGAGGTCATTGCTCACCATTACGACAAAAGGTCAACCGCAGATGTCTGTATATCAACGAAATTCGACTATAGACATTCGTCTAAATAAATGACGAATTTATTTGAATTGTCATGGATTCGTAACTACCTTGTTTGTGGGTCCAACAACAACAAATGTGTGGAGACAACAACGATGCAAAGCAACAACAAATTGAGAATGGCAATTCGTGCGACGGCAGCTGCAACCATCTTCGGTATGGCAGCCCAGGCACAAGCCTTCAGCTTCAGCGCTGGCGACGTGGATGCAAGCGTTTACGGTTATGCCCGCCTGAACATGAGCTACGACATGGACGAAAATGTCGCAAACTCAGGTCACCGCGGGGGCACTTTCCCAAATATCGATGATACCCAGGACGTAGACGGCCATTTTGGTGCCGCCGCTTCTCAGAGCCGGATTGGTGTGAAAGCCACCCATTCTAACGGCGTGATGGTTAATGTCGAAGGCGACTTCATGGGTGCGGATTATAAAGGTGGAGCCCTTCGCCTTCGTCACGCCTATGGTTCCTACAATGGCATTCTGGCTGGCCAGACCTGGTCCAACTACAACAGCTTTGTCGGCTCAACTTCTACGCTGGACTTCGACGGCGTGGCTGGCGTAGCGGGCTTTGGCTCACGTACTGCCCAGCTTCGTTACACAACCGGACCGCTGTCGTTCTCTGTCGAGGATCCGAAAGGAGGGGTTGCAGGCGCTACTCCTGATGATAATACGGACAATGCGACAAACCCGGCTGAGAACACCAAAAACGGTATGCCAGCATTTACCGCTCGCCTGGAAGACAGTGCTGGTGGCTTCTCTTACGCTGCCGCTGCACTGGTCAAGCAGACCTCTTATGAGGTTGCCAGTACAGACACAGACGATGACGCTCTTGGCTACGCGGTCTTCGGTGCAGCCAGCATGGCAGTATCTGACATGATTACTGTCCGTGGCGCAATCAACTACACCGACGGCGCTAACGCTTACCTGTACCGCTCTGGTGGCGCAGATGCCTATGTGGATGCGAACGGCGACCTGGAAACTATTTCCGGTATGGGCGGCACTATTGGTGCCTCTATCAGCCTTGGTGGCGGCCGCACGATTAATGCCACCTATGGTATGACCAAGCTGGACGTAGACGACTTGGGCGCGGCAGCCAAAGAAACTAACCAGAACGCCTTCATTAACTACCAGTGGACGCCGATCGAGAACGTCATGATGGGTGTTGAATACGGATACTACGAGACCGAGACCCAAGGTGGCGACAGCGACGACGCCAACCGTCTGATGTTCGCAGCGCAGTACAACTTCTAATCCTTCCTTTTTAGAAGTTAACTCGGAAAGGCCCCGGCATTTGCCGGGGCTTTTTCGTTTCTGGGAGAGAGCCGGGATTCATCGCTGCGCTTCGATCCGCTCTCGCCCGACACCGTTTGGCTAACCCCAGGGTCTGATGCAACTCAGGAGGCCCTGCTCAGGGGTCTGATGAAAACCTTCATCTGACCCCGTTTTGGAAGTCAGCGCCAAAGCTTCGGGGATCAGTCCAATAAGGGCTCAGAAGAAAGTGTTCTTCAGACCCCGGAGTAGCGTTCAGGCCATGTGCATCTGCCCAAGAAAGGGGTCAGAAGAAGGCTTTCTTCTGACCCCGGGCCGGCTGAACGTTGCAGAGATATCTGAGAAGCCAGAACGACAAAGGCCGGGGCCGCGTTTCAGGACTGTTGAGGGCCAGGGACGGCCCGAAACAAGCGCACATGGATGTGCTTGTAGCGTGTCCTGAAACGCGGCCCCGGCCTTTGTCGCGCCTCCCAACTCTCAGGCTGGGAGGACGCACAGCACGGTGCCTACAACCTACAGCAGCAGGGTCCGAATATCCCCCAACAGCTGCGTCAACGTGTTGGTAAACCGAGCCGCATCGGCTCCGTTCACCGCCCGGTGGTCGTAGGACAGCGACAGCGGCAGCATCAACCGCGGCAGGAACTCGTTACCATCCCAGACCGGCTTCATCGCCGCTTTAGAGACACCGAGGATCGCCACCTCCGGCGTGTTTACGATCGGCGTGAACGCCGTGCCACCGATACCACCCAGACTGGTGATGGTAAAGCAGGCACCCTGCATCTCTGCAGGCTTCAGCTGCTTGTCCCGCGCCTTCTGGGCTAACTCGGCACTCTCGGCCGCCAGTTCCCACAAGCCCTTCTGGTCCACGTCACGAATGACCGGCACCATCAAGCCATGGGGCGTATCCACCGCAATACCGATGTGGATGTACTTCTTGCGAACCACCTCCTTGCGCTCCATGTCCAGGGACACGTTGAACTGGGGCAGCTCCGCCAGCGCCGCGGCACAGGCCTTGAGCAGGAACGGAAGCGGCGTCATTTTCACGCCCTTCTTCTCGCCCGCCGCCTTCTGTGCCTTGCGGAAGCTCTCCATCTCGGTAATGTCGGCTTCGTCGAACTGGGTTACGTGGGGCACATTCAGCCAGCTACGCTGCATGTTGGTGGCGGTGGCCGCCATCATGCGCGACATGGACTCGCGTTCCACCTCGCCGAACTGGCTGAAGTCCGGCAGCTTCACGCCCGGAATGCCAGAACCGGTAGCCACACCACCGCCCTGCTGGGCCTGTTGCAACTGGCTCTTCACATAAGCCTGGACATCGTCTTTTACGATCCGGTTCTTGGGACCACTGCCTTTGACGCGAGTCAGGTCCGCACCCAGTTCCCGCGCAAGCTTGCGCACCGCCGGGCCGGCATGCACCTTGGTGCCCGGAGCTGGCGGCTCATAGGTGGAGCCCTGAGGCTGCGGTGCAGATTCCTGCTTCGGCTTTTCGGCTGGCTTGCTTTCCGCTTTTTCTTCCTTCGCAGGTTCGGAAGGCGCTTCCTCTTCTTCGCCACCTTCCTCAACGACCGTCATTTCCAGCAGGTCGTCACCCTCGGACAGCTTGTCGCCTTCCTTCACCAGGATCTTCTCAACCTTGCCGGCGAACGGAGACGGCACTTCCATCGTCGCCTTGTCAGACTCCACCGTTACCAGCGGATCGTCCGCTTCGATGGTGTCGCCTTCGGAGACGTTGATCTCGATGACCGGCACATTGTCGAAACCGTCCAGGTTCGGCACCTTGACCGTTTCCTTGCGGCTGCCACCGGATTTCTTCTTCGGCGCCGGCTTGCTCTCTTCGGATTTGGCCTCGGATGTCGTCTCCTCGGCCTTCTCCTCCTGCTGCCCCGGCTCGCCCGCGTCCTCCGCGGACGCACCGGCTCCACCGGACGTTTCGATCATGCCGACGACATCGCCCTCACTGACCTTGTCACCCACCTTGACGGTGATCTTGGTGATCTTGCCGGCGGTCGGCGCCGGCAGTTCAACGGAGGCCTTGTCAGACTCCACAGTCAGAATCGGATCTTCTTCCTCAACGGAATCCCCTTCGCTGACGATGATTTCGATGATCTCGACTTCATCAGCACCGCCGA
>JABURI010000183.1 GCA_014762755.1 Marinobacter sp. | reverse complement strand
ATGACAACCCTGTAAATTGACCGACTTAGCGTCCACACTTATAGTTATTTGCATTCATAACAACCGATGTTGGGCACGCCATGGAACAGTCCGAAGTACAGGCATTAGCGGACAAGCTGGAAAAGCTGATCGAACGCTGCCAGAAGCTGGAGCGGGATAACGCCATGCTGCGGGAGTTGCAGGATGACTGGAACCGCGAGCGGGCCCAGCTGGTACACAAGAACGATCTTGCCAAAAACAAGATCGAAGCCATGATCGGCCGCCTGCGGGCACTGGAGCACCACTGATGTCTCAGTCATCTACCACCGTTGAGGTGAAGATTCTCGACAAGGAATACCTGGTTGCGTGCCCGGAAGAAGAGCAGGAGGCCCTGATTCGCGCCGCCAGGCACCTGGATCACAAAATGCGGGAAATCCGCTCCAGCGGCAAGGTGTTCGGCGTCGAACGCATTGCTGTGATGGCAGCCCTGAACATCACCCACGAGTTGCTGGAGCAGGATTCCATGTCCGACGCCACCAGCTCGATTCTCAAGGCCATGGACAGCAAGCTCGACGAGGCCCTCGGGGAAAATACGGGGCACTGATTCCGGATCAGGTGTTGCAATTGGGCCCGGACCTGCCCGTATAATGGGACCAACTTCCTGGGCTGTTCGGGATAGTCGGATACGTCCTCGAGCCGATGCGCACTACCCAGGTGGCTACTTCAGGGCATTGTGAGCACGTCCCCGACAGGGGAAAGCCTAATATGTCACAGCGGCCACCGACCTTGAACTCTGGGTTCAAGGGCCACATCCGATAACGGCAGCCCGGGAAGCTTTATTTTGAGCAAGTTTGTTCCTCCCCAACCGTTCGAACCCCATCCCGATAACCTGAACCGAAGCCAGCTGCGCAAACACCTGCGCCAGAGGCGGCGTTCGCTGTCCTTCGAAGAACAGATGCAGGCCTCGGAATACCTGGCGCTGAATCTGCTGAAGAATCCAGACCTGCACCGTGCCCGGCACATAGCCGTCTACCTGCCCAATGACGGCGAGATCGATCCTCATCTCTACATGGACATCGCCCGTCGCAAGGGGGTGAATTTCTACCTGCCGGTCCTGCACCCGGTTCATACCGGCAAACTGGTATTCAGCCCTTACTACGACGGCGTTGAACTGACTGCAAACCGTTTCGGCATTCCCGAACCGGCGTTCAGCAAAGGCCTGCGTCGGCCGGCCTGGGCGCTGGATGCGGTGCTGTTCCCGCTGGTGGGCTTTGACGAAAATGGAGGACGCCTGGGGATGGGTGGGGGCTTCTACGACCGGACTTTCGCTTTCAGCCGGCTAAGACCGCGCCTGGCACCAAAACTGATTGGCCTGGCTCATGATTTCCAGAAGGTAAAAGCGCTGCCGATAGAGCCCTGGGATGTGCCCTTGCACAGCGTAGTGACGGACCGGCGCTGTTACCGGTTCAGGCGGTCTGCTCCGGCCTGAAGGGCGCTGAGGGTCACGTTATCCTGATAGCGGGGCTTGTCTTCCGACGCATGGATAGAGGTAAATCCGGTTATCACAAGGCCGACAGCAAAAATCAGCACGATGGCTTTGATGATGTCAGGCTTGCCACCCATTTTTATTCTTCCCTCGAACGCAGTTGGTAAATTATCGGAAAATCAGTGAGGTATTCTCGCTTCCGAGAATTAGACGAAAGACTAACAGTTAACTCTGATTTTACAATTTTTGACTGATTAAAATTAGTTAAGAATCCCTCGAAAGCCAGGGGATCCATGCCGCGAGGGGCGTTCCGAAACTGTGCGGAGCCATGGATGGCGGAGCTCAAGCGTCACATGGACGTGCCGCCAGGAGCGTGTTTCGGAACGCCCCTCGCGGCATGGATCCTACTCCCAGTCAGGAGGACTGACCGTTACCCGCACCAAGGAATAACCGGTAGGCTTCGTTATCGGTCATGTTTTCATAACGGAAACCGACCTTGTCGAGCATCTTCTCGAAGTCTTTTTCTTCGTCGTCGTTCACCTGGGCTCCCAGCAGGACGCGGCTGTAGGCGGCACCGTGGTTGCGGTAGTGGAACATGGAAATGTTCCAGCGGGTGCCGAGAGACATCAGGAACTTCAGCAGCGCGCCCGGACGCTCCGGGAACTCGAACTGGTAGACCTTCTCGTTGCTGATGCTCGGGGCATGGCCACCAACCATATGACGGATGTGCTGCTTGGCCAGGTCGCTGTCGGTCAGGTCGACCACGGAATAGCCGCTTTCCCGCAGCTCCTGCACCAGCTCGTCCCGGCCATGGCCGCCGGCCTGGATCTGGATACCTACGAAGATCACGGCCTTCTGATCGTCGGCATACCGGTAGTTGAACTCGGTGATGCTGCGCTTGTGCAGGGCATTGATGAAGGTCTTGAACGCCCCCGGCTTCTCCGGGATGGTGACGGCCAGGATCGCCTCGCGCTTCTCACCGATCTCGGTGCGCTCGGAGATGTAACGCAGGCGGTCGAAGTTCATGTTGGCGCCACTAAGCACCGCAGCCAGATTCTCGCCTTCCAGCTGCTCCCGCTCCACGTACTTCTTGAGCCCGGCGATGGAAAGCGCGCCGGCCGGCTCCGCGATGGAACGGGTATCCTCGAACACATCCTTGATGGCGGCGCAGATCTCGTCAGTGGTGACCGTGATCACCTCGTCCACCAGGTCCTTGCAGATGTTCCAGGGTTCCTCACCGACCTGGCGCACCGCCACGCCGTCGGCAAAGATGCCGACTTCGTCCAGGATCACCCGCTCACCTGCCTTCATGGCGGCCTGCAGGCAGTTCGAATCCTCCGGCTCGACACCGATCACCTTGATCTCGGGGCGCAGGTATTTGATGTACGCTGCCATGCCGGCAATCAGGCCGCCACCGCCTACCGGGATGAAGACTGCGTGCATCGGCTGGGAGAACTGCCACATCATCTCCATGGCCACCGTGCCCTGCCCCGCGATGACGTCGGGATCATCGTAGGGCGGGATGTAGGTGTAGCCGTGCTTCTTGATCAGTTCCTGGGCGTGGGCAGCGGCCTCGTCAAAGGCATCACCCTTGAGCACAACCTTCGCACCCCGGTCCCGGACCGACTTTACCTTGATGTCCGGCGTGGTCTGGGGCATCACAATCACCGCCTTGATGCCCAGCTCTTTCGCGGACATGGCCACGCCCTGGGCGTGGTTGCCGGCGGAGGCGCAGATCACGCCCTTGGCTTTCTGCTCTTCGGACAACTGGGCAATCCGGTTGTAGGCGCCGCGAATCTTGAAGGAAAACACCGGCTGAAGGTCTTCGCGCTTGAGCATAATGTTGTTGGCAAAGCGCTTGGACAGGCTACGGGCTTCAGTCAGGGGTGTTTCGATAGCCACGTCATAGACGCGCGCATCGAGTATCTTCTTGATATAGCGTTGCGGCATAGTGGTTCCGGTTGCTTGGTGAGTGTGCGGGAAAAACCGACAGTGTAGAAAGTTTGCACGGCAGCCGTCTATAAGCAGACCTCACAGGCCGCTATAATGGCCTTAAATTTCATCCGGAATTGCAGACGGAGCCCGACATGACCCAGGACGAACTCAAGAAGGCCGTGGCCAAAGCCGCCGTGGACTACATCGCCCCCCGACTCGAGAGCGACAGCATCGTCGGCGTGGGCACCGGCAGCACCGCCAACTTCTTCATCGACATGCTGGCCGAGTTCAAGAACGAGTTTGACGGCGCAGTGGCCAGCTCCGAAGCCACGGCTGAGCGCCTGAAGAGCCACGGCATTCCGGTGTATGACCTCAACAGCGCCGGCGAGCTGGAGTTCTATGTGGACGGCGCCGATGAAACCAACGAACGGCTGGAGCTGATCAAGGGCGGCGGTGCCGCGCTGACCCGGGAAAAAATCGTGGCGGCGGTCGCCAAGACATTCATCTGCATCGCAGACGAATCCAAGATGGTCGGCGTGCTCGGCGAATTCCCCCTGCCCGTGGAAGTCATTCCCATGGCCCGCAGCCATGTCGGGCGTGAAATCGTCAAGCTGGGCGGAGACCCGGTCTACCGTGAGGGTGTAGTCACTGACAACGGCAACATCATCATCGACGTCCACAACATGGACATCTCCCGCCCCATCCACGTGGAAGAGCAACTCAACAACATCGTTGGCGTGGTCACCAACGGCCTGTTCGCACGTCGACCGGCAGACCTTCTGCTGCTGGGCACCAGCGAGGGCGTCAAGAGCATTCCCCGCAAGGGCGCCTGAACGGCGATAGTCTGAAGGGCTGGCTGTCAGGGCCAGCCCTTTTTATTTGCCCGGAATTACAAACCAAGCGCTTGCTTGGTAACCGTTTTTGGGTAACACTGCTCCCACTCACGATTGTCCACAGGGAGTCTGACCGTGTCCGATTACTTCAACGACGTCCACGAACAGGCACGCCTCAGTGCCCGGAAATTCATCGAAACCCACGTCCTGCCCCACATCGACGACTGGGAGGAAGCCGGCGAGTTTCCCCGGGAGCTTTACAAAAAAGCAGGTGACGCCGGATTGCTCGGCATCGGCTTTCCGGAAGCCCTGGGCGGCACCGGCGAAGGTGACATTTTCCTGAAAGTGGCGGTCTCCGAGGAACTCATGCGCTCCACCTCCGGCGGCCTGGTCGCGGGCCTGGGCTCCCTGGACATCGGCCTGCCGCCGGTGGCGAAATGGGCCAAAAAGGAAATCCGGGAACAGATCGTGCCGCCGGTCCTGCGCGGCGAGAAAATCTCCGCCCTGGCAATCACCGAACCCGGCGGCGGCTCCGACGTCGCCAACCTGAAAACCCAGGCCGTCCGCGACGGCGACCACTACATCGTCAACGGCAGCAAGACCTTCATCACCAGCGGCCTGCGCGCCGATCACTACACTGTCGCCGTCCGCACCGGCGGCGAGGGCCACGGAGGTATAAGCCTCCTGCTCATCGACCGGGACATGCCGGGCTTCTCCACCGGCAAGAAGCTCCGGAAAATGGGCTGGTGGGCCAGCGACACCGCCGAGCTGTTCTTTGAAGACTGCCGGGTGCCGGCCGACCGCCTGATCGGCGCCGAGAACGCCGGTTTCATCGCCATCATGAGCAACTTCCTGGCAGAACGCCTGAGCCTCTCCATCATGGCCTACATGACCGCCCAGCTCGCCTACGAGGCGGCCCTGGACTACACCAAACAACGCCAGGCTTTCGGCCGCAGCATCGCCGGCTTCCA
>JABURI010000131.1 GCA_014762755.1 Marinobacter sp. | reverse complement strand
GCCGTATCGGCGCCCAGGCTGCCAAGCAGATCATCTTCCAGAAGGTCCGCGAGGCCGAGCGCTCCAAGATCGTGGACAGCTACCGCGATCGCGTGGGTGAGCTGGTCTCCGGCACCGTCAAGAAAGTGACCCGTGACAATGTCATCGTGGATCTGGGCGGCAATGCCGAGGCGCTGTTGCCCCGGGAACACCTGATTCCCCGGGAAACCTTCCGCATGGGTGATCGCGTTCGCTCACTGCTGCTGGAGATCCGCACTGATCACCGCGGCCCGCAGCTGATCCTGAGCCGGACCGCACCGCAGATGCTGATCGAGCTGTTCCGCATCGAAGTGCCGGAAATTGCCGAAGACCTGATCGAGATCCGCGGCGCCGCCCGTGATCCCGGTTCCCGCGCCAAGATTGCGGTCAAGACCAATGACCGTCGAATCGACCCGGTCGGTGCCTGTGTTGGAATGCGTGGTTCCCGTGTCCAGGCCGTTTCCAACGAGCTGGGCGGTGAGCGTGTGGACATTGTGCTGTGGGACGACAACCCGGCGCAGCTGGTGATCAATGCCATGGCGCCGGCCGAAGTGGCGTCCATCGTAGTGGACGAAGATCGTCATACCATGGATGTCGCAGTGGCGGAGGATAACCTGGCCCAGGCCATTGGTCGTAACGGCCAGAACGTGCGTCTGGCGACCGAGCTGACCGGCTGGACCCTGAACGTGATGACCGAGGAAGAAGCCGGAGAGCGTCAAGAGCAGGAGTACAACCGGCTGCTGGATCATTTCACCTCCAACCTCGATGTTGACGAGGAGTTCGCCGGTGTCCTGATCGAAGAGGGCTTTACCTCGCTGGAAGAAGTCGCTTATGTGCCGATGGAAGAAATGCTGGCGATCGAAGGCTTTGATGAGGAAACCGTGACCGAGCTGCGCCGCCGTGCCAAGGACGTTCTGCTGAACCAGGCGCTGGCAAGTGAAGAGGCGCTCGAGGGAGCCGAGCCGGCTGACGATCTGCTCAATATGGAAGGCATGGATCGGGCGCTGGCATTCAAACTGGCCGGAATGGGTGTGCGCACCATGGAAGATCTGGCCGAGCAGTCAGTCGATGACCTGCTCGATATCGAAGGTATGGATGAAGAGCGTGCCGGTCAGTTGATTATGACGGCACGTGCCCCCTGGTTTGAAGACCAGGCTTAATTCGGGAGGAGGACCAGTATGGCTGAAGTAACGGTAAAACAACTGGCCGCAGATGTAGGCGCTCCCGTGGATCGTTTGCTGAAGCAGATTGTCGAGGCAGGCCTTGATGCCCGTTCCGAGAACGATGCTGTAACCAGCGATGAGAAGCAGCAGTTGCTGGCCTATCTGAGAAAGACGCACGGTGAGGCGGAGGCAGAGCCCCGCAAGATCACGCTGAAGCGCAAGACTACAACAACCCTGAAGGCGGGCAAGGCCAAGACAGTGAATGTCGAGGTTCGCAAGCGTCGCACGTACATCAAGCGAGCAGAATTGCAGCCTGAACCGGAAGCGCCCAAGCCGGAAGAGCAAGTTGAAGAGCAGCAGGCGGTCGAATCGCCGGCACCTGCCGAAGAAGCACCGAAGGTGGCTGCGGAAGCCGAGGCACCGAAGCCGGAGGCTGAAAAGCCGGCTGAGGCCGAGGTAGCCGCGAAGGAAGAGGCCCCGAAGGACGAGGAGCCCAAGGCTGAAGAGCCGGTGGAAGCAGCCGAGCCTGCCGCTGAACCCGAGCCGCAGCCGGAAGAGGTGCCGATTCCGCCGCCCGAGAAAGAGGGCAAGGATCGCAAGCCCAAGAAGAAGAAAGAAAAGGGCCGTGAGCGCGGTGAAGAACTCGAGGAAGGCAAGCCGAAGAAGAAGCAGGCTGGTCACCGCGGTCCTCGCAGTCGTCCGGTGGAAGAGCCGGTCATCCTGTCCGAGGACGAGGAAGAGTCTGCGCCGCGCAAGTCGCTGCGCATGAAAAAGAAACCCAAAGAGAAGCGTCACGGCTTCGAGAGGCCGACCAAACCAATGGTCAGAGAAGTAGAGATTCCTGAAACGATTACCGTGGGTGACCTTGCCCAGCGCATGGCGGTCAAGGCCGCAGACGTCATCAAGACCCTGATGGGCATGGGCGTAATGGCCACCATCAACCAGGCGCTGGACCAGGAAACCGCAATCCTAGTGACCGAGGAGCTTGGTCACAAGGCCAAGGCGGTCAGCGAAGATGCCTTCGAAGAGGAGGTTCTGAGCGAGATCACCGAAACCGCCGAGGGTAAAGAGAAGATCAAACGGGCACCGGTTATCAGCGTGATGGGTCACGTTGACCACGGTAAGACCTCGCTGCTGGATTACATCCGCCGCACCAAGGTGGCCGCCGGTGAATCCGGTGGTATTACCCAGCACATTGGTGCCTACCATGTGGAAACCGACCACGGCATGGTGTCGTTCCTGGATACCCCGGGACACGCGGCGTTTACCGCCATGCGGGCGCGCGGTGCCCAATGTACCGATATCGTTATCCTGGTCGTGGCCGCCGACGACGGCGTCATGCCGCAGACCAAGGAAGCGGTGGACCATGCCCGTTCTGCCGGCGTTCCGATTGTTGTTGCCATCAACAAGATGGACAAGGAAGAGGCCGATCCGGACCGTATCAAGACCGAACTGGCGGGCATGGACGTGATCCCGGAAGACTGGGGTGGTGATACCCAGTTCGTGCCGGTATCCGCGCACACCGGCCAGGGTATCGATGACCTGCTCGAAGCCGTTCTGCTGCAGTCAGAAATGCTCGAGCTGGAAGCCTCTCCGGACGCACCGGCCAAGGGTGTTGTGGTCGAGTCCAGTCTGGAGCGCGGCCGTGGTTCTGTTGCCACCGTTCTGGTTCAGAACGGTACCCTGCGCCAGGGCGATATGGTTGTTGCCGGTTCCTTCTTCGGTAAGGTTCGCGCTATGACCGATGAGGCTGGCAAGCAGGTCAAGGAAGCCGGCCCGTCCATTCCGGTCGAGATTCTTGGCCTGAACGGCACACCGGATGCCGGTGACGAGTTCTTTGCCGTCGCCGACGAGAAGAAGGCCAAAGAACTGGCCGAATTCCGCCAGACCCGCGAGCGGGAGCAGCGTCTGCAGCGTCAGCAGGCTGCCAAGCTGGAAAACATGTTCGAGAACATGGGCAAGGACGAGGTCAAGACCCTGAATGTGGTCCTGAAGACCGACGTGCGCGGCTCCCTCGAGGCCATTACCAAGGCTCTGCTGGATCTCGGCAACGAGGAAGTGCAGGTCAAGATCGTGTCTTCCGGTGTCGGTGGTATCGCCGAGACCGACGTCAGCCTGGCGGCCGCCACCAACGCGGTTATCTTCGGCTTCAACGTGCGTGCCGACTCTGCCGCCAAGCGCCTGGTGGAACAGGAAGGCCTGGACCTGCGCTACTACAGCATCATCTACAACCTGATTGATGACGTGAAAGCAGCCCTGACCGGCATGCTGGCGCCGGAATTCCGGGAAGACATCGTTGGCATCGCCGAAGTTCGGGACACCTTCCGCTCACCGAAGTTTGGCCAGGTGGCCGGCTGCATGGTGGTTGAAGGTACAGTGTACCGGAACAAGCCGATCCGGGTCCTGCGTGACAACGTGGTGATCTTCGAGGGCGAGCTGGAATCCCTGCGCCGCTTCAAGGACGATGTTCCGGAAGTCCGGAATGGCATGGAATGCGGTATTGGCGTTAAAGGCTACGACGTGAAAGTCGGGGACCAGATCGAGGTGTTCGATCGCGTCAGGGTAGAGCGCAAGCTCGAGTCTACGGGGGCCTGATGGCACGCGAGTTCAGCCGACTGGATCGCATTGGCGATCAGATGCAACGGGAGCTGGCCCAGCTTATCCAGCGGGAAATCAAGGACCCGCGGGTAGGCATGGTCACGGTCAATGACGTCAAAGTCAGCCGTGACCTGGGCTATGCCGACATT
This sequence comes from Marinobacter sp., assembly GCA_014762755.1. Lineage (GTDB taxonomy): Bacteria > Pseudomonadota > Gammaproteobacteria > Pseudomonadales > Oleiphilaceae > Marinobacter. The sequence continues at coordinate 1,422 of JABURI010000131.1, read as the reverse complement.
TACGTCTCTCTGCTGTCCACCGAGGAACTCACCGAGGAGTCTCCGGAGGTCAAGGAGTCCCTGGCCGTCCTGAACAAGGCGGCCGGTTTCCTGCGTGGTCAGGTGGGGCGTGCCATGAAGTTGCGGGTGGTTCCCCACCTGCGCTTCCACTTCGACACCCTCCTCGGCCACAGCCGGAAAATGGACAAGCTCATCCGTGAAGCGGTTGGCGACAAGCCTTCCGTGCCCCGGGATGACAATGACGATCCGGTCTCGGACAATCCGGAGCGAGACGCTTGAGCCGAAGACGCAAAGGCCGTGACGTAAACGGCATTCTGGTAATCGACAAGCCCCAGGGCGTCACTTCCAACGGTATCCTCCAGCAAGTAAAGCGACTGTATGGTGCGGCCAAGGCCGGCCATACCGGCGCGCTGGATCCGCTGGCCACCGGGGTCCTGCCCCTGTGTTTCGGGGAGGCGACCAAGTTCTCCCAGATGATGCTCGACAGCGACAAGGCCTACATCACTACGGCCCGGCTTGGTGTGCGCACAGAAACCGGTGACAGTGAGGGCAAGATCGTGGAGGAAAAGCCGGTCCCGCACCTGGATGTGGAGCAGGTAGAGGCTGTGCTGGAACGCTTCCGCGGTGCAATCGAACAGGTCCCTTCCATGTATTCGGCCCTCAAGCACAAGGGCCGTCCTCTATACGAGTACGCCCGGGAGGGCATCGAGGTGGACCGTCCGGCTCGCCCGGTCACCATCTACGAGCTGACTTTGCTGGAGCTACGTGAGAACGAGATGGACCTGGCGGTCAGCTGCACCAAGGGTACGTACATTCGCTCACTGGTTGAGGATATCGGCGAGGCCCTGGGTTGTGGTGCTCACGTGAGTGCCCTGCGTCGGACCATGGCATCGGGTTTCACCCTGGCAAACGCCCATGACGTCAGTGAGTTGGAGGCCATGCGTGAGCGTGGCGAGAGCCTCGATGGCCTGCTTGAAGCCCCTGACAGTGCGCTTTCCATGTTCCCGGAGGTGCGCCTGGAGGGGAGTGCAGCGGTATCGATCTTGAACGGGCAACAGGTTAGAATAAGCAATCAACCCCTTGAAGGCTTCGTGCGCGTCTATGGCGAGCAGGGTTTCATCGGGTTGGCAGAAGCTTTCCCGGAAGGTGAGCGGGTCCTGCTGGTCCCCCGCCGACTGGTGAAAGGCAGCGCCGGACGCTAGTCAAGGCGCTGCGTAGCCGGGCTGTAGAGATGCGCGGTTCGGCCGGATTTATCAGCATCGCAACCAATGAGGTGAAATATGGCACTTTCTGCCAACGAGAAAGCACAGATCGTCAAGGATTTTCAGCAAGGTGAAGGCGATACCGGTTCCCCTGAAGTTCAGGTGGCACTGCTGAGCGCCAACATCAACAAGCTGCAGGATCACTTCAAGGCCAACAAGC
>JABURI010000217.1 GCA_014762755.1 Marinobacter sp. | reverse complement strand
CCCGGCCAACCTTGTCGGCCCGCATGATAAAGCTGCCCTGCTGGTTGATGCTGCCACCGATGACCTGGTCGCCGGGTTTCTTGCTGACCGCCATGGGCTCGCCGGTGACCATGGACTCATCAATGTTCGAACCGCCCTCAAGTACCTCCCCGTCCAGCGGGACCTTGTCGCCCGGACGGACCCGCAGGCGGTCGCCCACCTTGACCTGATCGAGTGAGACATCGGTCTCACCACCGTTGTCATCCAGTTTCCGCGCTGTAGCGGGAGCAAGATCCAGCAAGGCCTTGATGGCGCCTGACGTTTTCTCCCGGGCACGGAGTTCCAGCACCTGGCCCAGCAACACCAGAACCACGATGACGGCGGCCGCCTCAAAATAGACGGCGACGGAGCCATCTTCCTGCCGAAATGCATTCGGGAAAACCTGCGGCACCAGGGTCGCCACCAGACTGTAGATCAGGGCCACACCGGTACCGATGGCAATCAACGTGAACATATTCAGGTTACGGCTGACCACAGACTTCCAGCCGCGAACAAAAAATGGCCAACCACACCAGAGAACCACTGGCGTGGCCAGCACCAGCTGGATCCAGTTGGAGGTCTGCGGTGCCACCATATGGTCCAGTCCGGTGAGGTGCCCGCCCATTTCCAGCACCAAGACCGGCAGGGTCAGTACCAGCCCGATCCAGAACCGGCGAGTCATGTCGCGCAGCTCCTCGGACGGCCCGTCATCAAGACTTACCTGCTCCGGTTCGAGAGCCATACCGCAAATGGGGCAGTCGCCGGGGCCTTCCTGCCGGATTTCCGGATGCATGGGGCAGGTGTAGATGGTGCCGGGAGCCACGGGCTCATCCGGCTTCTGCTCGTCACCAAGATAGCGTTCCGGATTCTCTTCAAACTTTGACAGGCAGCCATTTGAACAGAAGTACCAGGTTTTTCCCTGATGTTGGCTCCGATGCTCGGCGGTGTGGGGGTCAACAGACATTCCACAAACCGGGTCCGTGGCGAGGTGCTCGCCGGCGTCCCCTTCACCGTGGTGAACATGATGCGCGTGCTGGTGCTCAGACATCAGGCCCCCCTCTTTTATCCATGGGCCACTCGGAAAATGCCAGGAAGTAGAGCAGGAACAGGTTGATCACCGGAATCAGTATCAGAAGCCCCATCCAGCCCGGATACCCGGTTCGCTGGCAAATACGCCAGGCCGGTATCACGACCACAATGGCAATCACCAGCATCCACAACCAATGCCCTGCCCACATGGTGTTGTAAAACATGGTATTTCCAAACGCTCCTTCTCCCATCATGGTACTGCCCTCCAGGTCGACAACCTCTTACTGGTGATGATGCGCGTGAGTTCCCTCATGCCCGGATTCCCGGGTGCGCGCGGATCTGGTCAGAAACACCTGTTCAACAATGGCAATCACCGCCATCGTTGCCACGGCCACACCGATAACGAAGGGGTCCGTGTTCAGTTTGACCCAGACAAAGCCACCGAGTGCCAGCATATCCAGAACAATCGCCGTCGCAGGCACCCAGGCGCTTGCCTTCACGTCTGTCCGCAAATAACGAAGTACTCCCCAGTGAATGGCGATGTCCATAATCAGGTAAAACACGATCCCCAGGGCGGCAATCCGGGAAAGATCGAAAAAAGCGGTCAGGACCAGTCCCAGGACCACCGTGTAGACCAGCGTATGCTTCTGAATGGTACCCGGCATACCGAAATGGCTGTGGGGCACCAGCTTCATCTCGGTCAGCATGGCCAGCATGCGCGAGACCGCAAAGATACTGGCCAGAATGCCTCCGGCCGTTGCCATCATGGCGATAGCGACCGTGAACCAGACACCGTACTCACCCAGGGCCGGCCGCGCGGCAGCGGCCAGGGAGTAATCCCGCGTCTCAATGATTTCGGGCAGTGAAAGGTTGCTGGCAACGGCAAAGCCCACCAAGGTGTAAATCACCACACAGGCGGCGATGGAAATGACGATCGCCCGGCCCACGTTCCGGTGCGGATCCTGCACTTCGGAGCCACTGTTGGTGATGGTGGTGAAGCCCTTGAAAGCCAGTATTCCGAGCGCAGCGGCACCCAGGAAATTACCAACGGTTCCTGCCTCTCCCGGTGTCGAGAAATCCATTGAAATGCTGTCTGCTATCCAGACACCCACCAGTCCAAAAACCAGTATTCCTCCGATCTTCAGGATGCCGATGAACGAAGCCACCCCCTGGATCATCCGGTTTCCCAGCAGGTTGATCAGAAAAGCCGCAAGAATCAGCGACACACCGAGTATCGGCACCATGCGCCCACTCTCGTCGCCCCCGAACAGCTGCATGGTGTACGAACCGAAGGTTCGGGCCAGAAAACTCTGGGCAATTACCATCGAGAAATACATCAGCAAGGCGTTGAACGCGGTCGGCAAGCGGTTTCCGTAGGCCTTGTGCAGGTACATGCCGATGCCCCCGGCGGAGGGCCAGGCATTGGAAATCTTGATGTAGGAGTACGCGCTGAAGGCCACGATGACTGCCGCGGCCAGGAATGCCAGCGGGAACAGCACACCGGTCATCTGCGCCATCTGGCCGGTCAGTGCAAAGATGCCGGCGCCGATCATGACGCCGGTTCCCAGCATCACGGTCCCCGGAAGGGTCAGACTGCCCTCCTGATAGTGGGTGGTTCTGTCCTGCTCACTACCCATTCAATCTCCTTTTATTTACGTTTCATAGGAGGAATCTTAGAACAACAGAATGGCTCATGGTTGGCATTCGCCCGGACGTTGTCATCTGTAAACCGGTACCACGCCAGTTTCCTTCGTGTCCACCAACCGCCCGGAAGCCTCCCGCCATACCCTGCGATCAGGTCAAGCAGCTCGTCGGTAGACCAGTGGCTCCCGTCATAGGTTATAGACAGACGGTTGCCCGGCTTGTGCTCGGCAAAATCCACACAGGGGTGGTGATTCAGCTCGTGAATGAAATCCTCCCACTGCCCCTCACCCAGACCCTCAACGGTCAATTTCCGGCGGAGAAGGAACGACTCCTGGCTGGTTGCTTTGTGAGCTTTGGTCATGGCTGTTACCTCCCGACCTGTTTGCTTTACAACCCCATCACAACATCCGAAGCTGAATTTCTGCTGAAAATCAGGCGTCTCCTACGTGCACCACTTGATCCACATCAACTAAGGGCAAATAAAAACGGGCCGCGGAAATCCCGCGACCCGTTCGTTTCAGGAGGCAACGCGAGCTCAGAACGAAATCCGGGCTCCGATAACGGCGAACCAGTCTTCCGTGCCTCCACCCTCAGCCCGCGCAAGGTCGGCAGTGTCGCCATACTTGCGCTCGTGGACCACACCCAGGTAGGGCGAGACGGACCGGTCAATCAGGTCGTAGCTCAACCGCAGCCCGGTTTCTGTGGACACCAGGCCCTTGCCGACACCGATTTCCCGGTCCTCGCTGAAGGCAACGGTAGCATCGAGCGCAGCGGACAGGATCAGGTGGTTGGTAAAGAGCAGCTCATACTCGGCATCGAACTCCGCCGAGGTATCACCCTCGTCACTGACATACAGGCTGGCATCGACCTCGAACCAGTGCGGCGCCAGGCCGGTCAGCCCCAATACCCCGTAGGTCCGATCGGGGCCCTCTGGAGTATCGAAGCGGACACCGGCCTTGGCGTCAAAGAAGTCGGAAACCGGCATCTGCAGGAGCAGCTGGTTTTCGAGCTTTTCGTAAGCTTCCTCCTCGATAGCGTACTCGCCCTTGGACTGCCAGCGAAACTTGAGTTCGTCGGTGCCGTAGAAGGCATCGCCGTTCCAGACACCCAGCTCCTCATCATCGTCACTGTAACGATATTCCAGCTCCTCGAACTGGACACCCCACAGGGTCAAAGCGTCCTTGCGGCCGGAATCATCCCGGGGCATATCGCTGCCCAGCGCAGGCAGCGAGGCCAACGTCAGCGCCGCGGCAAAGACAGACAGAGTCAGATGTCTCATGCGTCACCTCCGTCCTTTGCAACCTCGACGCCGGCGGTGTTGCCCTGATCCGGACCACCCTCAACCACGACCTTGCGGAACATGCCGGAGGCAGCATGGTAGGACAGGTGGCAATGGAAGGCCCATTGGCCCGGTGCATCCACCTCGGTCTCCATGTATACGGTTGTTCCCGGCTGGACACTGACCACGTGCTTGATCGGGTTCCACTCGCCGGCCCCGACATCCAGGATCGACCACATGCCATGCAGATGCATGGGGTGAGTCATCATGGTTTCATTGACGAACTTGAAACGGACTCGCTCACCGTACTGCAGCTTCAGCGGCTCTGCGTCCTCGTATTTGACCCCATTGATGCTCCAGCTGTACCGCTCCATGTTACCGGTCAGGCGAAGCTCGATCTCACGGGTCGGCTCACGGTCCTCGTACAAGGGGTTCTGCGCGCGCAGATCGGCATAGGAAAGGAACTTGCCGCCATTCGCCGCCACCGGCACCAGGCCACTGCCCTCGGCGTAGAAGGGATCGCTGGCCCCACCTTCGGCCATGATCATGGCGCCGTGATCCATACCGGAGTGATCCATGCCCGCCATGGACGTGCCGGCGTCAGCCGCCATACCGGAGTCATGATTCATACCGTCCGGGTCCATGGCGCCCTGGTTCATGTCGCCATGATCCATGCCTGCCGATGCGCCATCGCCGGCCATATCACCGTGATCCATCCCGTGCATGCCGCCCATATCGGCCATGGTCAGCAACGGTGCTTCCCGCAACTCGGGAACAGGACCTTCCATACCTTCCTCGGGCGCCAGTGTTGCCCTTGCGTAGCCTGAGCGGCCCATGGATTCTGCGAAGATGGTGTAGGCCTCGGCGGTCTTCGGTCGGACAATGACATCGTAGGTTTCCGCCACACCGATACGGAACTCGTCCACGGTGACCGGCTGCACGTTATTGCCATCGGACTGAACGACGGTCATCTCCAGCCCGGGAATCCGGATATCGAAGTACGCCATGGCGGACGAATTGATGAACCGAAGACGGATGCGCTCGCCGGGTTCAAACAGACCGGTCCAGTTCTGCTCGGGCCCCTTGCCATTGATCAGTCCAGTGAAGCCCTGAACGTCTTCCACGTCCGCTTTCATCATCCGCATGTCGCCCCAGGCGAGCCGGTCCTGCAGGGTGGTCATGAAGCCGTGCTTCGAGATATCGGCGAAGAAATCCCCCACAGTCTGCTGCTGACGGTTGTAGTAATCCGGCATCATTTTCAGATTACGCATGACCCGGTTGGCATCGTGGGGATGCTTGTCGGTGAGCTGAACCACATACTCCCGGTCGTACCGGAACGGCTCACGCCCCTCGGGTTCGATCACGATCGCGCCGTAGGCCCCGTTCGGCTCCTGGAAACCGGAATGGCTGTGGAACCAGTAGGTGCCGCTCTGCACGATGGGAAACTCGT
>JABURI010000048.1 GCA_014762755.1 Marinobacter sp. | reverse complement strand
GTCACGGTGTTGCGCAGGCGGACTTCCTGCAGGCAATCGCCGGGAATCTCGCGCACAAACCTGGACAGGGCGTGGAACTTCTCCTGGCCATACAGGCGGCGGGACTCGGCGTAAGTGAGCACCAGCTTTTTCATGGCGCGGGTAATGCCGACGTAAGCCAGGCGGCGCTCTTCCTCCATGCGGCCTGGCTCCTCCAGCGACATGCTGTGGGGAAACAGCCCCTCCTCGACGCCGGCCATGAACACCAGCGGGAACTCCAGCCCCTTGGCCGAGTGCAGGGTCATCAGCTGCACACTGTCTTCATGGGCATCGGCCTGGGACTCGCCGGCGTCGAGCGCGGCCTGGGCAATGAATTCCGACAGCGGATCCACGCCCTCTTCCACCTCGAAGTCCGACAGGGCGCTGACCAGTTCCTCCAGGTTCTCCACCCGGGCCTGGCCTTTCTCGCCCTTCTCGCTGGCGTGGTAGTCCTTCAGCCCGCTGACCTCGATCGCCTGCTTCATCAGACCCTGCAGGGAAGCATGATCCACCATCTCGGACAGACCGTTGATGATCTCCATAAACGACTGCAAGCCGGTTTTCGCACGGCCCTTCACCTGACCCGCTGCCAGCAAGCGCTCGGCGGACTCCCACAGGGAGATGCCCTGCTCCGTGGCGTATTCACGCAGCTCCGCCAAACTCTTGGCTCCGATGCCGCGGGTGGGCACGTTCACCACCCGTTCAAAAGCGGCATCGTCCCGGTGGTAATGCACCAGGCGCAGATAGGCCAGGGCGTTGCGGATTTCCTGGCGATCGTAGAAGCGCAGGCCGCCATACACCCGGTACGGAATCCCCTGGCGCATGAGTGCTTCTTCCAGCACCCGGGACTGGGCGTTGGAGCGATAGAGGATCGCCGCCTCGCTGCGCAGGTTACCCTCGTCGACCCAGGCCGAGATGCTGTCGGCGATGTAGTTGGCCTCGTCCTGCTCGTTAAAGGCCGCATACAGGCTGATCGGCTCACCCTCGGGCCCGTCGGTCCACAGTTCCTTGCCCAGACGCCCCTGGTTGTTGGCGATCACCGCGTTGGCGGCCTTCAGGATGGTCTGGGTGGAGCGGTAGTTTTGTTCCAGGCGCACCAGCCGGGCGTTGGGGAAGTCCCGCTGGTACTGCTGGATATTCTCGATTTTGGCACCGCGCCAGCCGTAGATGGACTGATCGTCGTCACCCACGATGGTCAATGGCACCCGGTTGCTGGCCAGCACCTGCAGCCAGGCATACTGGATGGTGTTGGTGTCCTGGAACTCGTCCACCAGCATGTGCTGGAAACGCTGTTGGTAATGCGCCAACAGTTCCGGCTTGTGCAGCCAGAGTTCATGGGAACGCAGCAACAATTCGCCGAAATCCACCAGGCCACCCTGCTGGCACAGCTTCTCGTACTGGCGGTAGATCTTCAGCATGGTGGAAGTGAAGTGGTCGCCCGGATTCTCCTGGATGTGATCCGCTCGCAGGCCTTCATCCTTCTGGCTGTTGATGAACCACTGGGCCTGCTTCGGCGGCCAGCGGCTCTCGTCGATCTGGTTCTCCCGCATCACCCGTTTGATCAGCCGCAGCTGGTCGTCGCTGTCCAGTACCTGGAAGTTCTCCGGCAGACCGGCGTCCTGCCAGTGCGCCCGCAGCAGCCGGTGGGCGATCCCGTGGAAGGTGCCTATCCACAGACCCCGGGTCGGAATCTGCATCATCTGCTCGACCCGGTAGCGCATCTCCTTCGCCGCCTTGTTGGTGAAGGTCACCGCCAGGATCGCCGTCGGTGGCACCCGGTCCACGGTCATCAACCAGGCAATCCGGTGCACCAGTACCCGGGTTTTGCCACTGCCGGCACCGGCCAGTACCAGCAGGTGGTCGTTCTGGGCGGTGACAGCCTCGCGCTGGGCGTCATTCAAGGGGTCAATAATATGGGAGACGTCCATAAAGAATAGATTCGCTACTGGTTAAATAAACAGGTCTGGGAGTATAACAGGAGATGATAGGGGTTGTCGGGGGGCTCAGTTAGCCGTCTTTCTTTGGGAACGAACGAGGGCGGGCTACCGGAAAAGCCATCTCCATTAGACGGAAAGAGCGCGGGGGAGGTTCCCCTTCAGGACTGTCTGTGGCCAGGGATGGCCACAGTCAAGCGCACATGGATGTGCTCGTAGCGTGTCCTGAAGGGGAACTTCCCCCGTGCGACAACTCGGAATCAGAGAGCTAACGGAGTCAGAAACCCCGCGGCACGGTCTGCGGTTCAACAAACTCGAACAGACCTTCCAGACCACCCTCACGTCCGATACCGGAGGCCTTCATACCCCCGAACGGCGCTTCCGGGGTCGGGCCGGTGCCGGTGTTCCAGCCGACGTGGCCGAAACGGAGGCCGGCGGCGACCCGCTGGGCGCGATCGGCGTCGGCGGTGAAGACATAGGAGGCCAGGCCGAATTCGGTGTCGTTGCCCGCCTCGATGACTTCCTCTTCGGTGCGGAACAGGGCCATGGGCACCAGCGGACCGAAGGTTTCTTCCTGGTAACAGCACATGTCGCGGTTGACGCCGAGAACCACCGTGGGCGGGAAGAACAGGCCGTCACCGAGTTCGTTCGGCTGTTTGCCGGCCACCAGGCTGGCACCCTTTTCAAGGGCGTCGTCCAGGTGACGCTTGACCTTGTCGAAGCCCTGTTTGTTCACCAACGGACCAATGTCGACGCCTTCGTTCATGCCGTCACCAACAGTCATCTTGTTGACGCGCTCGGCCAGCTTTTCGCCGAAGGCATCGGCCACTTTCTCGTGGACAAAGATGCGGTTGGCGCACACGCAGGTCTGACCGCCGCCCCGGAACTTGTTGGCGATCAGGTTATCGGCGGCAGCGTCAAGGTCAGCGTCTTCAAACACGATGAACGGGGCGTTGCCACCGAGCTCCAGGGCCAGTTTCTTGACCTGGTCAGCGGTGTCGACAATGAGCTTGCGCCCCACTTCGGTGGAGCCGGTGAAGCTGAGCATGGGTACGTCCGGGCTTTCGCACAGGACCTTGCCGATCACGCTGGCCTTACCCATCACCAGGTTGACCATGCCGTCCGGCAGGTCCAGTTTGTCCATCAGGCTGAACAGGGCGATCATGGTCAGCGGAGTTTCGCTGGCCGGCTTGATGACGGAGGGACAACCTGCTGCCAGCGCCGCGGACAGTTTCTTGGCGATCATGCCGATGGGGAAGTTCCACGGCGTGATCAGGCCGGTCACCCCGACCGGCCGGTAGTGCACGGTCCAGGTGCAGTCCTTGGGCTTCTCGGGAATGGTGTGGGCGTCGAGAGCCTGGATGTGTTTGGCGCAGTAATCGAAGAAGCCGGCAGCGTAATCCACCTCGCCCTGGGCTTCTTTCCAGGGTTTGCCGTGTTCCATGCACAGGATACGGCCAATTTCCTCCCGGTTGTCCTTGAGACCGTCCCGGATATCCTCCAGCCATTTGCGGCGGGTTTCGATGGAGTACGGACTGGTCAGCTTCAGGGCCGACTTGCCCGCCTCGATGGCAGCCTCGATGTCCTCCGCGGGCATGGAGGGAACTTTCGCGATCACCTCGCCGGTGGCGGGGTTATAGACATCGAAGGTGTTGCCCCCGGCGCTGTCCGTCCAGCGACCGCCGATGTAACCTGTGAGTTTCTCCAGCAGGGGTGACTCGATCATCTCGGCTCCTCTTCAGTGTTTGCCTGCGCCCCGCACGGGACGTATTGCGTCAATGAATGATGTCTTTCATAGTGGATCCTGAGTCTCAGCCTGTAAAGTCAACTCCGGTTTTTTGACCAGGCTCCGACACTGCCTATACTCGGAGAATCCGAATCTAAGGAGGCCGGCCAATGAAAGCATTTTTCCATCCCTCGCAGGACCTGCATATTCCCAAGACGTACTTCACCCGGGGCCAGATGCGTCAGCCCCAGGAGGTGCCCGACCGCACCGGGCAGATGCTGCAGGGCCTCAAGGAAATGGGGGTGCCGGTGCTGCAACCGGCAGATCAGGGTGCAGGCCCCATTTCCGCGGTCCATGACCTGGGCTACCTGCGCTTTCTGGAGTCGGCACACCGGCGCTGGATGGAAATGGAGGACTGGGGCGACGAGGTGATGTCGAACATCTTCGTCCGCTCCCCGAACGCCATGCGAGGCATCCTGGCCGAGGCGGCCTGCTACCTGGCCGATGGCAGTTGTCCGATTGGCGAGAACACCTGGAAGGCAGCCTACTGGTCAGCCCAGACCGCCCTGGGTGCGGCAGACGCCCTGATTGGCGGTGAACGGACAGCCTATGCGATCTGCCGACCACCGGGCCACCATGCCCGCAAGGACGCCGCCGGGGGCTTCTGTTATCTCAATAATGCCGCTATTGCCGCGGAGCACATGAAGAGCCGGTACCCGAAAATCGCCATCCTGGATCCCGACATGCACCATGGCCAGGGCATCCAGGAAATCTTCTATGACCGAAGCGATGTCCTGTACATTTCCATTCATGGCGATCCCACCAACTTCTATCCGGTGGTGAGCGGCTTCGAGGACGAACGCGGGGAGGGTGACGGCTACGGCTACAACATCAACATGCCCATGCCCCATGGCTCCAGCGAAGAGGATTTCTTCGCCAAAGTGGAAGAGGCCCTGGCGGCCATCCGGCTGTTCCAGCCCGATGCCCTGATCCTCACCCTGGGCTTCGATATCTACAAGAACGATCCCCAGGCCAAGGTCTCGGTATCCTCCGAGGGTTTCTGCCGGCTCAGCACCCACCTCCGCCAACTGGGACTGCCCACACTGGTGGTTCAGGAGGGCGGCTACGACCTTGAGGCCCTGAGCACCAACGTGCAGCAGTTCTTCAAGGGGCTCGAGGGCTGAGCCTCACCCGCTACGAGGCCGGGGCATAGACCTTGATGTTGTCGTGCCCCTCGGCTTTCAGGTGGCCGGCATGCATGCGGCTCATGGTGCCCCGGTCGCAATACAGCAGGTACTGGCGGTTCTGTGGCAGTTCTTCGATCTGCTGGTTGAGTTCGTAGAACGGGATTTTCAGCACCTCGTTATTGGTCAGGTCCAGCGGCGAGCGCTCCTCCTCCGTCGGATGGCGGACATCGATGATGACGTCATTCACCGCCGGCGTTTCCACCAGTTCCACTTCTTCCGGCGTGACCGTGGTTTCCAGTAGCCGATTGACCGGCGTCTCGGTCCGTTCCTCAACGGCGCGGGCCAGGACTCCGGCATCCATATTTGCCTCGTCGGCTTCGACCCGATGCAGCTTGGCCCGGGTTGCCGGCTTCTGGGAAATCACGCCACAGTATTCCGGCATGTTTCGGGCGAAGGACTCGGTGCCGATTTCGTGGGCAATCCGAATGATCTCCTGTTTGTCCATGGCGATCAGCGGGCGCAGGACCACTTCGTCACTGGCCCGGTCCACCACGTTCAGGTTCGACAGGGTCTGGCTGGATACCTGGGCCACGGCATCCCCCATCACCAGGCCGGCGACGTTGAGGTCACGGGCAATCTCGGCCGCCGCCTTGAGCATCTTGCTCTTGAGCACCACACCCCCATGACGGTTGTTCACCGA
>JABURI010000158.1 GCA_014762755.1 Marinobacter sp. | reverse complement strand
TCCTGTCCGGTAATCACCTGGTACTGGTCACCGTGGGCTGGCGCTTCCTGACCATCTACCTGGGCATGATTATCGGGCTGTTTGTCCTTCAGAGGGAACTCACCAAAGACCGCAGGAGATCCGGATGATCTTCCGAAACCCGCTCAAGCTGCTGTTCTACCTGTGCCTGCTGATCGTTATCCTGCTGGTGGGCTACAAGACCTACCTCAACCTGTTCATGCAGGATTTCAACAGCCTGCACAGCACCCAGGTGGAGCGGATCCACGAGCGGGTCAAACCCGGAGAAGCGGTCAGCTTTGCCGTGGTCGGCAACATCAACAACTCCATCGGCATTTTCGAGGAACGCATCATTCCGGAGCTGAACCGCTCCGGGCTGGATTTCATGGTCTCCGCGGGCAATGCTGTCAGCGGCGGTGGCGAGGATAAATACCGGGCCCTGTACGGCACCCTGAACCATCTGCAGATCCCCTACCTGCTGACCTTCGGTGCCCACGAATTCGATAACTTCGGCAGCTTCCGGTTCTACGACCATTTCGGCCCGCACTTCTACAGCATCCGCACCGGCAACGCCCGGCTGATCTTCCTGGACAGCACCGGCAAGACCCCGTGGCGCTGGCAAATCCGCTGGCTCAGCGACCTGCTCACCCAGGACACCAGCAACGCGCGCATCCTGTTCATCGGCCACCCGCCACTGCAGCCGGAGCAGAACCCCCTGTTCGACCAGGAAGACGACTACCTGCAGCCACCGGAATTCCGGGAGGCGCTGCTTGAACTGATCGATACCCAGGGCATCGACATGGTGTTCTCCTCAAACCTGTCCATGTTCGCCCGGCAGGAGCGGGAAGGCACACAGTTCATCACCACCGGTGGGGCCGGAGGGCTGGTGCTGAACAACGAGACCAGCTTTTATCACTACGTGCAGGTCAACGTAAGCCCGGATGGCGACGTTTCCCACAACCTTCAGCGCCTGGAAATCGGCCAACATCCGGTCTGGAGCACCCTTGAGAGCCTCTGGTTCTTCATCTACTCGCTGTTCTACACCGGCTACCTCAACTTCATCCTGATCGTTGCGGTATTCGCCGCCATCGCCATCAAGCTGTACCAGATAATCTTCATCGGCAAGGATTACTACCCGGACTACGACCTCGACCCCGCCCCCTGGCTGGAAAAGCCGCTTCGGGTCACCATGTTCACCAACAACTACCTCCCGTTTATCGGCGGCGTTCCCATCTCCATCGACCGTCTCAGGCGTGGACTGGAGGGGCTGGGCGACAAGCTGCTGATCGTGGCCCCGAGCTACAAGGATCAGCCAGAGCATGAGGAATACGTGTACCGGGTGCCGTCATTGCTGACCATGGGCAAGAATCGGGAATTCCGGCTGGCCAACATCTTCCAGCCCCGGATCCGGGAGCACATAAAGACCTTCCGGCCGGACATCATCCACGTGCACCACCCGTTCTGGCTCGGCAGCCTCGGGCTGTTCATCGCCCGCACCCTCAAGGTACCGGCGATCTACACCTACCACACGCGGCTGGAGCATTACGCCCACTTCGTGCCCCTGCCCGGCATGCTGTTCCGGAACCTGATCTCCCACGCCCTGATCAAACACTTCGCCAACAAGTGCGACGGCGTCATCGTGCCCACCTACTCCACGGAAGAATACCTGCGCATGATCGGGGTAAAGACCCCCACCTTCGTGCAGCCAACAGGCATCGAATACCAGAAATTCCAGGAAGTGAATCCGGAGAACGTCGACAAGCTCCGCCAGGAACTCGGAATCACGGACGAAAAAGTCTTCGTCAGCGTCTCGCGCCTGTCCAACGAGAAGAACATCGACTTCATGATCGAGGCCATCGACGCCCTGCGCCAACGGACCGACATGCCCTTCCGGTTCCTGATGATCGGCGACGGGCACCAGAGGGAGCGGCTGCAGAATAAAATCGAATCCCTGGGCCTGCAGCAACACTTCACACTGGCAGGCGCAGTCCCCCCCGATGAAATGGCCCTGTGGTACCACCTGGGCGACGCCTTTCTGTTCGCCTCCAAATCTGAAACCCAGGGCATGGTCATCCTCGAAGCCATGGCCGCCGGGCTGCCGGTGGTCGCCGTGCGTTCCAGTGGGATTGATGATGTGGTCCGGCATGGCTTCAACGGCTTCAAGACACCGGAAAAGCAGGACCAGTGGATCGAGAAGGTAAAGAGGCTTCTGGAAGACGACGATTTGCGCGAGACCCTCTCAGGTAACGCTTTGGAGTTCGCGGCTGATTTCTCTGTGGAACAGTTTGCTAAGGACGTCCGCAACATCTACGCGAATACTCTAGCGCTAGTGGATAAGAAACGTCACCAGCACCCGATCAGCGGACTGCCAAGGTCTGTGGAGGACTAGCGGGTCAGGGGTTCCAGAATCGTGCGGAGCCATGGGTGGAACGCGATAAGCGTTTCACGGGCAGGCCATGGACGGCCTGCCCAGGACCCTCACTGCGACGCAGGAGCATTTAGCAGTGAGGGGCGGAGCCGAGCGTACAGGGACGTATTCACAGCGTATTCTGGAACCCCTGACCCGCTAGTCCGACCTCACCTAAAGTTCAGGAAGTTTCGAGAAAAGGCTGATCGAGCTAGACTGAAATCACGTATTACAAGTGACGTTTTAACAACCGGAGACAACACGTGAGCGGCATCCCCGTCGGAATCAGCACCTGCCTGCTCGGCAAAGAAGTCCGCCATGACGGCGGCCACAAACACTCCCGCTACTGTACCCAGGTACTGTCCAGGCATTTCGAATTCCGGTCCATCTGCCCCGAACTCGAGGCTGGGCTCGGCGTGCCCCGCCCCGCCATCCACCTGCGGGAATACTCCGATGGCATCCGCCTGATCGAAACCAAGGGCACCGCCGACCACACCGACGAAATGAACGCCTTTATTGAGCGCATCATGCCCACCCTCTCCGACCTCAGAGGCTACATTCTGATGGCCAAGTCACCAAGCTGTGGCATGGAGCGCATCAAGGTCCATAACGAGGAAGGCCGGGTGACCCGCCGGGACGGTCGAGGCCTGTTCGCCGAGGCCCTGATGAAAGCCTATCCGCTGATGCCGGTGGAGGAAGAAGGCCGACTGAACGATGACATGCTGCGGGAGAACTTCATCGAGCGGGTCTTTGCTTACGATGACTGGATGCAGAATGTGGATGGCGAGAAGCTGACCGCCCAGGCGCTGATCGAATTCCATACCCGCCACAAATTCCAGCTGCTGGCCCACTCGGAAAAGATCTACCGTCAGCTCGGTCCGCTACTGAGCGATCTGAAATCCGAGCCCCTGGAAAACATCGCGGACAAATACATCCACCTGTTCATGGAAGCCATGAGCCAGAAAGTCAGCCGCGGCTCCCACATGAACGCCATGATGCACCTGCTGGGCTACCTCAAGGACTCCATGCACGCCGAGGACAAGAAGGTACTGCTGGAACAGATGGAAGCCTACCAGCGCGGCGAAGTGCCGCTGGTGGTACCCATGACCCTGCTGCGCATGGCCCAGCGCCGGGAGCCGGTGGATTATCTGCATGTGCAGAAGTATCTGACACCGTATCCCGATGAGCTGGGGCTGCGGAATAGCGTCTGAAGGCTGAAAGAGGGGTCTTGGCACAGGGGGACTGAGGCACAGGGGTCTGATGAACGCTTTCATCTGACCCCAACTTGATCTGAAATGACCCAGCTTGATGAAAAAGGGGTCAGAAGAAAGCTTTCTTCAGACCCCGGAGTAGCACAGGGGTCTGATGAAAACCTTCATCTGACCCCAACTTGATGTGAAATGACCCAACTCGATGAAAAAGGGGTCAGAAGAAGGCTTTCTTCAGACCCCGCAGGTCCCGGGGGTTCACGTCAAAACCCGTACAACAGGGACAGCGACGTCTCCGTATCCGTCCTCTCCGCCCCCTCCGGCGGATCAGACACATGCTTGACCCGAAACGCCACCTTCATCGACAGATTCCCCACCACCGTCGACTGCAACGAAGTTTCCGACTCACTGACGGTGTTGTTCTCGTCCAGACCAATCTCGGTGCTCAGCTTCTGGCGGAACAGCGAGTTCTCGGACAGCGCATAGTCAAAATGACCGGCCAGCCGGGCGATGGCTTCTTCCTCGGCATTCTCGCCGTCGGCATTGGGCTCGTTCAGCCGATTGTAGCGATAACCGGCACCGGCGGAGAGGTCCAGAAAGGAGCGCTCCCCGGATTCCCAGACCCGGTGGCCGTAACCGGTGGTGGCGGTGGACTCGAAGTCGTATCCGGAGAAGCGATCGTCCTCGTAGGAGCCCCGCAGGAACCAGTACTGCCGCTCGGCGAACTTGTAGTCCGTCTGCGCCGTTGCCTTGTACTCCTCGGTTGTGGTTTCACCCTCGGCTTCGGAGTACTTCGAACTCAGTTCGCCGGTGTTGCGCCACTTTTCGATTTCATGGGTCAGGGCCAGCCGGCCGTTAACATTGGCTTCCTCGGTGTTGCCCGAGGTCACCAACACGCCCAGTTCGGCATCGCCTTCCCAGTCCGAGGCATCCTGTGCCTGCACGAACGGCGCCAGTGCCGTGATCGTTACTGCGACTGCTTGTCTGAAACCCATGAAACCTCCTGTTGGTTGATGATCAGGCGCTCGTGGCTTTACGAGCCTTTTCTCCTTCCAGACTTTTCCGTGCCTGAGCTTCGCGTTCTGCTTTCTTGCGGGCCTTGCGCTCGGCAATGATGCGGGCTGCTTCACCACCAACGTGTGCCTCACCACGCTCCTCGGCCAGACGCATCTGCCGCTCGCGTTCCTTGAACCGGGCCTTCTGTTCCTCGGTCAGCGAGTCGATGCACTGATGGCAGCTGACACCCTGCTCGTATTCGGGGCGCTGCTTGTCTTCCTCGGTGATCGGGCGCCGGCAGGCATGGCACTGATCGTACTCGCCGCGCTCAAGCCTGTGGTTCACCGTTACCCGGTCATCAAAAACAAAGCATTCCCCATGCCACAGACTCTGTTCTTCTGGTACGTCCTCCAGGTACTTAAGGATGCCGCCCTTGAGGTGATATACCTCATCGAAGCCCTGCTCCTTCAGGTACGCGGTGGATTTCTCGCAGCGAATGCCGCCGGTGCAGAACATGGCCACCTTCTTGTGCTTTGAAGGATCCAGGTTTTCCTTCACGTATTCCGGGAACTCACGGAAGGTGTCGGTGGCGGGATTAACCGCATTCTTGAAGGTGCCGATTTCCACTTCATACTGGTTGCGGGTGTCGATCAAAAGCACTTCCGGGTCGGAGATCAGGTCGTTCCACTCTTTCGGGTCGACGTAGGTGCCAACGACACGCTTGGGATCGATACCTTCCACACCCATGGTGACGATCTCTTTCTTGAGCTTCACTTTGGTGCGCTTGAACGGCTGGATGTCCACAAACGACTCTTTGTAGTCAATACCGTCGAAGCGCTCATCACTGGCGATCCAGGCCTTGACGGCGTCGATGCCTTCGCGGCTGCCGGCGATGGTGCCGTTGATGCCTTCGCGGGCCAGCAGCAGGGTGCCGTGGACGTCTTTTTCCAGCATCAGGTCCAGCAGAGGCTGGCG
>JABURI010000259.1 GCA_014762755.1 Marinobacter sp. | reverse complement strand
CTCAGAGCCAGTCGTTCAACATAATCCCGATCCCGAACCTCTCAATCCGGTGGTTATAGTCAATCAGACTCTCCCCATACCCGTTGTAGTACTGAAAGAACCCCTTCAACGTCTCACCCATCGGAAAACTGTACCCGAACTCCACGGACGTCCGGTTATCCGACCGCAGATTGTTCATCAGCCGCAGTGAAAACGTCCGGTCCTCCGTCAGCTTGTACACCAACTGATAGTTCGCATGGCCCAGATACCGCTCGATATCGGCATTGTCATCGTTGCTACTCTCCGGAATCCGGTACCAGGGCTGCACCATCAACAGCCAGCGCCCGTAGCTGTAGGCGGCGCTGCCCACAATCCGGTTCCAGCTCCGGGAGCGGGGCTCCGACTGGCCATTGGACTGGTGACTGAAGCCAATGGTGACACCGTTCAACCTCCCCGGCCCGAAATCCCAGTCCGTCTGGTAGCGCAGGAAAATCTCCGGTTCATAATTGGTTTCCCGGAACGGCGCCGAATCATCCCGGTTGTAGACCTGCCAGAACGATTGCTGGGTGTAGCCGAACCACAAAGTGGTGCGATCCTCCAGAAGACCCGTCAACAACGGCACCTTGAAACTGATCTGGTATTTGGCTTCCTCATTCCGGAGCTCGTAATCATAGCCCGTGGTGCCAAGTCTCGGGCTGCTGGGAGTGGCGTTCGGATCATCGGCCCAGGTAATCGGCAGGATATAGGTCGGGCGATGGCCCACGAAGCTTCCCGAGAAGGAAAAGATCGCCTTTTCCGTCGCGACATACTGCTCCAGCAGCGAATTCATGACGCTGTCATCGTCTTCCGGAAGTTTCGAGTCTTCCGGGCCTTGTCCATCAGCCAGCGGCAGTTCCTCGTCCAGAACCTCCTCGGCCTGCTCCTGCTCATCCTCGGAGGCTGTCTGCCTCTCTTCTTCGGCCTTGAACACGCGATCAAAGCAGGCCAGCCTGCGGACCCCGTTTTCGATCAGTGCGCATTGCTCAGCGGATAACTGCTCTGACGGCTCGGTGCCAGCCGACTGGGCAACCGCCAACGGGCTGGCCAGGGAAGTAAAACATACGCTCAGGCCGGTATTGCGTAGCCAGGATTGATCAACCATGGAGCGATCCTCAGCCTGCGTTCAGGCTCAGCCAGGTATTGGCAATGCCGTATACCCAGACGCCAAGCAGGGTAATCGTCAGCAATGCGAAAATGATTCTGTGGCGGGTACGATTGGCGGCATTGGCGGCGGCAACCCAGCGCAGGTACATCAGGCCGATAAAACTGACAAACACGCCCAGACTGGCAAGAGCCGGGATCAGCAGCCAGCCGGCACTGATCTTGCTGCCGTCGGCGGTCTGGCTGGAAAACCAGGCCATCGAGCCGAGCAGAGCGGCCAGGGCTGAGAATTCAAGAATCAACAGGGGCTTGCGCCACGGATGCGGGCGGTTGCTTTCTGCGTCTGGCATGAAGCGGGTCCTGGAAGTCATGTTGGTTGGATTGCCGGTATGGTACCTGTATTCACAAATTCATGCCCGAGGGCTTACGAAATTGCAATTAAACCGGTTGAAATCAATTTATGATTCTGGCCTTTGGTTTTTTTGCCGGGGTTCAGTCGCTATAATGCGGCGACCAAAGATTATAACGCTCAAATGCGAGGTGCATTGTGAACATGAAGAGAGTCCTGGCTGTTGTTCTGCTCGGTTTCGGCCTGACCGCCGGCGCCGTTATGGCTAGTGTTGAAGATGAAATCCGCGCGCGTATCGAACCGGTGGGTGAAGTGTGCCTGGAAGGCGAAGAGTGTGGTGCCGCTGCTGCACCGACGCAGGCAGCCAGCTCTGGCCCCCGTTCCGGTAGCGAAGTGTACGACGCCGTCTGCATGGCCTGTCACACCACCGGTGCCGCTGGTGCACCCAAAATTGGCGACACGGCGGCCTGGGCTCCGCGTATCGACCAGGGCATGGAGACCCTGATCAATCACGCGATCAACGGCTTCAACGCCATGCCGGCCAAAGGTGGCTGTGCAAGCTGCCCGGATGAGGAAATCAAGAACGCAGTTGAGCATATCGTTGAGGCAAGTCAATAAGCACAGCCTTCGACAGGTAGCGAAAAGATCAAAGCCCCCGCTCTGCGGGGGCTTTTTGTTGTTGGCAGAAACCCTTTCCGCATTTTATTGAATGGGTTTGAAGCTCAGAGTGCCGCGAATGTGGTCAATGTTACCCGCTGCGGTTTCGACGGCAATCGACCAGGTTCCCGCATCCTTCCGGGCGGGACCATCGCGCTGACCGTTGAGACGTGGGTCCAGCCAGCTAAAACTGCCAGATCGCGACAGGGTCCTCCATGATGCTGGCCCGGAGGGATCTGCCCTCGTTGCAGCGTTGTCCGCGAGCCTGGGTGCATTCGGCAGTTTTTTCCAGCTTGCACTGGCAATATTCACCTCAACCGTGTCCCTGGTAAACCGTAGAAACTTCTCTCCTTCAGTGCCGATTACGGTGAGGCGCTCGCTGCCGCGGTAGCGAAGCATGATGCCCGGTCGAGGTGCATCCAGAACCAACGCGCTGAGCCCCTGGATGTCCGGATAGCTGGTAATGCTGGCCTTGACGAAGCCATCAGGGATTTCGTCGGCTTCGGGCGCACCGTGCGCTCCTGCCAGCCCCGGGGCTGACAGGAGGATCAGGCCGGACACCAGCAGGGCGTTCAGTTCCGCTCCTGTGTGTTCTCGTTTCATCCATTACTCCTTCGGGCCTGATTCACAGCAACGCGAGCGTGGACTCGATGATGCCGTCCTCGGTCGTGATTGTGTCGTCGGAGCCATCGGCGGGCGCCATGCAGGCAAGATCTTCGTTGATAACCGTGATCGGAACGGATTCAGATGGAATTCGCCCTTCCGGTGTATCCTTGCTGACAAACAGCATGTACTCGCCGGCCGGAACCACGTTGTGATTGTCCGGCATGGTCAGGGTCACCTTGTTGCCGGGCTGCTGCTCAAACACCAGCTCGATTGCACGCTGATCACTGTCGACCACGTGGGTCATAACGGTGCGGCGAATCAACAAGGCCTTGCTGATCTCGTCGGCCTGATCCACCTGGACGTTGAAGCGATCGCCAATGGTCAGATTCCGCGGAGCGCTTCTGATAACCGGACGATCATCGCGCATTGCGTAGGGCGGCGTGTAGATCTCGAAGCTCGGGTCGCGGCCGTCATAGGGGGCCAGCCCGAAGTCCTGCAGGTCGACGAACGTCAGATACGCGGTGTTGATGGGGGAGTGTCCGGCAATCATCACCCGGCCGTCCTCCATCAGCACTGCCGTGTTGTGGTAGGTGCGGGAACGATTGGCCATCGCCATCTCGGTCCAGGTATTGGTTTCCGGATCGAAGCGTTCCGCCGTCCGGATGGGGCCTTCCAGGCCCGGTGCTGCGACGCCGTCACGATCACCGCCACTGAAGACCATCACACTGCCATCCGGCATCAGGACATTGGTACCGTACCAGCGAGGCTGGTTCAGCGGACCGGTCAGGCGCGATTCATAGTCGATCTCGTCTCCATTGGTAGAGATCCGGTCGATCCGGCTCTGGTCCGTGGGAAGGTAGCCGCCCGGATTGGTCAATAGAGCGTAGCTCGGCACACCTCCGGCAGTCAGTAACTCAACGTCCGTGTAGGTCCCGTCGGCGTTTGGCTTCAGGGGCAGCATCGTGGACGAGGTGGAACCGCGCATGCCGCCGGCAAGGGCGATCTGTAGATCTTCCTCAGTGACATCAAGGTCCATACCGCTTTCCAGAAGATCTGCGGGCGATTCGATCAAGTCGCCAAGGAGAGAGGCGGTTTGCTCCATGGAAGCATTGGTGATGTTCAGGGTGCTGCCAAGCTCGGCGAGCCCCGCTTCGTCCAGGCGCAGGGGAAGGCCGGCGTAACCGATGTCGGTCCAGGTCTGGGTCACTGGGTTAAAGCTGGCCGCGATATTCCACAGGGCCTGATCGTAGCCCTGGCCGAACGGATTGAATGCCTGGCCGCCCGCATTATAGAAGACATGGCCGTTGGGCAGCAGATGCATCCGCGGGTAAAGCGGCAGTGAGCGATCGGCAGTCGACGGGTTTTGCGTCCAGGTACCGGTGCATGGGTCGTAGGTTTCCGTTTGCACAACGTTACGACCGCTGTTGAGAGGGTCCTCCGGATAAACCGGTTTGATCAGTTTGGTGACACCGCTGGCGACAAACAGGTTGCCGTTGCCCATGGTAATCACAGAGGGGTACCAGCGACCATAGGTCATATCACCACTTTGGCTCCAGGTGTTGGTCTCCTCGTCAAAGATCCTTGAATTCTTGATGCCTTCAAGCTCAACCAGGCCCGCCTCGGTGTAGTAGTCGGTCCCGCCAACGGCCATGACATCGCCATTTGCCAGGCCCACCACGTCTGAGCAGAACAGGGCGCCATCGTTTTTGCTGGTATCGTCCGCGGTATTCAGCAGGCCATCCAGCTCTGTGCCGTCCAGCAAGGTTTCGCTGTCATTGCCGTCAGGGTTGGCGCCGGCGTCCAGGGGCGTAGGTTTCAGCCAGGAAGGGGTGTCGTTGTCGTCGAGTGCAAGTACCCGTGACTGATCGTTGACCGATACTTCGCCAAATTCTTTGACGATGGATAATTCAACGTTCTCGGTACCCTCCAGCGCGTTGAGGTACAAAAGACGTCCGTCCCTGAGCAGCGCCATGGTGCCGGCCGCCGGCTTGCATTCATCGGTGCCGTCTTCGCGGGTGATGCACTTTTCGTCGGTTTCGACTGCCTCGCCGTCAACCATGATGGTGGGCTCGGCGAACGGCTCGCTGAAAAAACCTTTCACCGGGTCGCCGGTTGGAGTCGTTTGGACAACCTGGTCACCGGCCACCGCTGTGTCCTGGCTCGAGGTGGTTGCCGTGTCGGAACCGCCTCTTGTATCGGAGCCGTCGCCGCCACCGCCGCAAGCGGAGAGAGCCAGGGCGGAACCGATGGCCAGTATCAGTTTGCCGCGACGGAAGCCGATGGAGCCGTACGAAAGATCATGATGTGTCATTACGTTCTCCTGGTCTTGTTGTTGTGTCGAGAGGGGGTATCCCCATCGGGTTCAACGGACCGGGAGCACGAATAGATGCAGGGAGAAGATTAAAAAATAGTCAGCTTCCGAGATCTCCGAGCAGGGCGCTCAGAGTGGCTTTGCCTTTTTTCTGGTTGGCTTCCCGGTCTAGATCCCCGAGGCCTTCCCACTTCAGGTCTTCTTCCGGTAGCTCATCCAGAAACCGGCTGGGAATGGTTTCGATCTTCTCGCCATACTGTTTGCGGGAGGCGGCGTAGGTAAGAGTCAGGGTTTCCCGGGCACGGGTGATGCCCACGTACATCAGGCGGCGCTCTTCCTCGATGTTGCCTTCTTCGATGCTCGTGCGGTGGGGCAGGATTTCCTCCTCCAGGCCCATGATGAAGACATGGGGAAATTCCAGGCCCTTGGAGGCGTGCAAGGTCAGAAGCTGGACCTTGTCGCTGTCATCCTCTTCTTCCCGCTGTTCCATCATGTCCCGCAGAATCAGTTTACTGATCGCGTCCTCGATGCCGATCTCGTCCGCCGTGCCCTTGCCGTCATCTAGCATGCGCTGGATCGATTCCACCAGGTACCAGATGTTCTCCAT
>JABURI010000078.1 GCA_014762755.1 Marinobacter sp. | reverse complement strand
AGCTCGGGGAGCCACTTATTCCGAAAGGCCGCTGATTTCCGATCAGCGGCCTTTTCATTTCTATCCTAGAACACTTTTTCCCTCTGCATGAACTCCGCCAGTACGCGGAACAACGTAAAACCATCTTCAGCCCCGACCAGCTCACGGATCGAATGCATGCCGAACTGGGGCACACCGATGTCCAGGGTGGTCACCCCCAGGTTTCCTGCGGTCAATGGCCCGATGGTGCTGCCACAGCCCATGTCGCTGCGGACCACGAACGTCTGGTGCGGCAATCCGAGCTCATCGCTGATATGGCGATACAATGCTGCGGATCGACTGTTGGTCGCGTAACGCTGGTTGTGATTCACCTTGATCACCGGCCCCTGGTTCAGGAGCGGGCCGTGATTCTCGTCGTGTTTGTCGAGGAAGTTGGGATGAACACCGTGGGCGTTGTCGGCGGATATCATCATGGAATGAGCAATCGCCCTGGCCTTCCCGTCGCCGCACCAGCGGTCCAGGACCGCCGTCAGGAAAGGCCCCTGCGCCCCTTCGGCGGACATGCTGCCCACTTCCTCATGATCATTGCAGACCAGCAGGGCTGCCTCGTCGCCGGTGGCATGAATCAGGGATTGCAGGCCGATATAGCAGCTCAGCAGATTGTCCATGCGGGCAGAAGCAATGAACTCATTACGCAGCCCCACAAATTCCGCGCGCTGGGCGTCGTAAAAACTCAGCTCGTAACCCAGAACCTTGCGGGCCTTGATGCCGGTCTCTGCCGCTACCTGTTGACTCAGCAGTTCGGCAAAGCTGGTGGTATCCTCCTCGGGCACCTGCATGAGCACGGGCGGAAGGTCGGTTTGGGCATTGATGGAGCGGTTGCTGTTGGCTTCCCGGTCCAGGTGGATTGCCAGGCTCGGAATGAACGCAACGGGCTTACGGAAATCCACCAGGACATCCTGAACTTCGCCGGCTTCGTTCAGCAGGGTGACACGCCCGGCAAGGGACAGGTCCCGATCAAACCAGGGATTGAGCAACACGCCCCCATAGACCTCGACGCCCAACTGGAAATACCCCTTCCGGCGCAGCTCCGGATTGGGTTTGACCTTCAGGCAAGGGCTGTCGGTGTGAGCCCCGACCATACGGATACCGCCGGTGGAGACATCATTCGTTCCGGTGCGGAAGGCCACGATGGAGGAGCCGTTGCGGATAACGTAATATCCACGGTTACGGTCGAGGGACCAGTCCTCGCGCTCGTCCAGCTGTTCGAACCCGGCGGCATCAAGCCGGCTCTTCATGGTTGAAACCGCGTGCCAGGGCGTTGGCGAGTCGTTAAGAAATTCAATCAAATCTTTGTTAAATTCAACGTGTTCCATGATGTCCCTGATTGATTGATAATGGCGTTTTAACAGTATGGCATGAAGCGATAACAGCTCCTACAGGCCATAGTGACATTCCTTATATCCACCCTAACGGCGGAGCGGAGACGACCTTGTCCCTACCCAGATTTCTCGACATCGAATACTGCCAGACCGACACCGCCCTGTTTCCCACAGCAATCGCCTGGTCCCTCGCCGATGGGCAGATGAAGACCGTGGTGATCGCTCCCGATGAAAGCTGGCTGCCCGAAGATGAAGAGCCCGGTGACCTGGATCTCCAGTTCCTGATGGAACAGGGCGTTCCAATCATCGAGCTGGTTCGGGAGCTGCACGAGGACCTGCCTGACCAGACGGTTTACGTGGACGGCCTGGATCCGGACGAGATTCTGGTGGACATGATCTTCAGTGCCGTCGGCCACGAGCCGCCTTTCGAGATCGCGCCGATCAGTGAGCTGATCACCGGCCTGGATGTGGAAAGCATCGAGGATCGTCGGCATCAGCTGATGATCGAGGAAGGGCTGGAGCCACAGCTGCCGGAGAATGGGGTTTATGCGCTTTTGCTGCTGGCGCGGGAAGAGGGTTACCTGGACGAGGACTGAGGCTCGGGATATGGGGCCTGAAGCTGGGGAGATGTGAGCGTGAAGATGGGGTCAGATGAAAGCTTTCATCTGACCCCGGAGTTGGAGTCAAAGTTGGAGTCTGAAGAAAGCCTTCTTCTGACCCCTTTTTAGATCTACCCCCCAAGCCCAGACACAGGGAACTGTGACACGAGTCGACGTAACAAACCGTTACACAAGGCAGAATCGGGCCAACCGCTCACCCGTCAGGAAGCCCGATAACAATGAAAACGGTTGTACCCACTGCCCTTCGATCCGCCCTGGCAACGTTCTACCTCTGCGCCCTTCTTGCCTCGCCACAGGCACTGGCCCAGGAAACCACCCCACGAGCGGATAAGCACTACATTGGCCTGTTGGCCACGGCCATCAACCACCGCACCATCGGCCCGGCCGCCGAGCGCGCCTGGGGCAGCGCCGCCACCCTGGTGGTGGGCGGGCACATCACCGACCTGTTCCACGCCGAATTGCGCGCCGGTGGCGGCTACAAGGATGCCGAGGTTCCGGACAGCGACTTCACCCTGGCGGTGGATTACTTCGCCAGCTGGTACATCGGCATGCACTACCCGCTCGGCGAATACGCCAACATCTATGGCCAGTTCGGCTTCTCCTACATCCATGGCGAGGCCACCCTCGAGAACCCGGACGCCGACCGAAATGTTTTCTATCGCAATTTCGGTGACGAATTCCCGGACAGCGGGTTTAGCACCAGCTGGTTGGCCGGCCTGGATTTCGAGGTCATGGAGGACACCTTTCTGGTGTTCGAGGGCGGAAAGCTGTTCGAAGACACCGGCAGTGAAGTGAACAGCTTCCAGTTCTCAGGCGGCTTACGGTACGAATTCTAGTATCCGGGCCGTTTCTCAGACCTTGTGCCGGATGTGCCAGCAGCGGTGAATCTTCGGGTTGCGCTGGAAGTCCTTATCCAGGGTGTTGCGGGACACCTCCTCCACCGCGAATTCCTCCTCCAGGGCCTCATCCAGCCGGAACCGCCGGAAGTTGTTGGAAAAGATCAGCAAGCCGTCTGAGGTCAGCCGTGCCATCGTCTGACGGATCAGGGTGGCGTGATCCCGCTGGATATCCAGCACCCCGGCCATACGGGCAGAGTTGGAGAACGTCGGCGGGTCCATGAAGATCAGGTCAAAACGCTGGTCCGGTGTCGGCTTTGCCGCCAGCCACGCCAGACAGTCGGCCTGCTCTACCACATGTTTTTTCGGGTCGGCATCGTTCAGCGCCAGGTTTTCCCGGGCCCAGTTCACGTAGGTCTTCGACATATCCAGGCTCAGGGAACGAGTAGCGCCGCCCACGGCCGCATGGACCGAGGCCGCACCGGTGTAACAGAACAGGTTCAGGAAACGCTGGCCCCGGGCATGCTGCTGGATCCAGTGCCGCACCGGGCGATGGTCCAAAAACAGCCCGGTATCCAGATAGTCCTTCAGATTCACCTTCAACAGACAGCCGTGCTCGTGCACGGTAAAGAACTCGCCACTGGCTGCCTGCTTTTCATATTGCTGGGTGCCGGCCTGGCGCTGGCGCTGTTTGCATACGAGGTCCGAGCGCTCGATGCCGAGCACTTCGGGAATCACTGCCAGGGCTTCGGCCAGTCGCTCGCGGGCAGCACGCTCGTCCACGGATTTGGGCGCCGCATACTCCTGCACATGCACCCGCCCCTCGTAGATATCAATCGCCAGGGCATATTCCGGCATGTCCGCGTCGTACAACCGGTAACTGCCGATGCCCTGTTTCCGGGCCCACTGGCCGATCGTCTTCAGGTTTTTCTTCAGACGGTTGCGCAACATGGCCGCGCGCTCTTCATTGGCAATGCGTGGGCGGATTTCGCCGGGAACATCCGGTTCCCGCGGGGTCATGATGTTTTCCTCGACCACCTCGAACAGAAGCAGCTGGGCCGGCAATTTGCCGTTAAACAGCTTGTACTGCTTGAAACTGCGCAGGCCGATGGATTTGCCATACTCCGGCGCGCCGGTGAACACGCCCAGGCGCCAGCCAGGGACTGCCTGTTTCATGGCGTCACCAAGCGCCTGGTAGAGACCCGCCAGCTCCTTGCGCTCGCTCAGGCGCTCGCCATAGGGGGGATTGGTCAGCACCAGACCTCGCTCTGACCACTGCCCCTCCAGACTGAATTCCTGCACCGGTCGGGCTTCCACATGTACCACACCCTCCAGACCAGCGCGCTGGATGTTCTTCCAGGCCGTGGCGATCACCCGGGAATCCTGATCGAAGCCGGCAAACCGGGGAATCCGCCCCTGCTTTCCGTCATGGGCCCGGCGCTCCGCTTCCTGCCTGAGCGCGAGCCAGACCTCGGGGTCGTGGCCCGGCCACTTCTCGAACCCGAACCGCTCCTGTCGGCGACCGGGAGCGATGTCCAGCGCCATCATCGCCGCTTCGATCAGCAGTGTCCCGGATCCACACATGGGATCCACAAAATCACCGCCCTCCTCCGCAATTTCCGGCCAACCTGAGCGCATCAGCAGTGCGGCTGCCAGGTTTTCCTTCAGGGGCGCGATACCCTTGTCAGTCCGGTAGCCACGCATATGCAGGCTATGACCACTCAGATCCACGCCAATGGAAAGCCGGTTTCGATTGAGGCGGGCGGAAATCGTGACATCCGGGTTCTTGGCATCCACCGCCGGCCGTGCCGCGCCCTTGGCGCGAAAGCCATCGACTATGCCGTCCTTGACCCGCTGCGCGCCAAACTGGGTATTACGGATGGCCTGATTCTGGCCAAGGAAGGTCACCCGGAAGGTGCCTTTGTCAGGGAGGTGGCGGGTCCAGTCCACACCCAGCACGCCCTCGTACATGGCGTCCCCGTTCCCGGCGTCCACCTCGGCGATATTGAGGATCACCCGGTTCGCCAGGCGGGACCAGAGGCAGGCCCGGTATCCCGCTTCCAGCTCCCCTTCTACCCACACCCCGGCCGGCGCATTGCGAACCGTCTCCAGCCCGAACGTCCGAAGCTCATCGCCGAGCAGGTACTCAACACCTTTTGGGCAGGTTACAAAAAAGACACATTTAGACAAAGCGAGCTCCTGAGCAAAAAGACAATCCGGGTAAGTTTCCGTTTTTCGCAGTAATTCCACGTTGACCACGTCATTTTTAGTTCATAAAACTATAAGCAAACGGTCACATAGATGAAATAATTAGTGTACACGCGCTCGAGGTTCGTTCTACCTTGTAACTGACGCGTCGTTCCGGAGGCCTGAAAAACCTCCGTTAACAGGATCCTGACTGCTCTGGTCATTACTGGCAATAGGGGGTTATCCCGGAGGGAAACCCGGATCGCCGAGACCACTGCAGATGTGTACACGCTTGTTCTGTTAATCCATCAGTGAGGAACGGCATGAAAAGACAGAAAAGAGACATGTACGCCCGTGCATATAAAAGGGGTTATCTAGCCGGAGTGTCCGGAAAACCGAAAGACAGCTGCCCGATTGAACAACCGGAAGTTCGCCAGGAATGGTTGAACGGGTGGCGCGAAGGTCGCACAGATAACTGGGAGGGCATGACCGGCGTCTCCGGTATTCACAAACTTGCCAATGTCACATCAGCGTGACGGACATTCACCAGCAACCCCGAATCTTGATCTGATCTTTTTCTACACAATTTGACGCAGTACCAAGAGCAACCCAAACGGGGCCTCCCGCCCCGTACCATGCGAAGAAGCGCAACGGGGTTTATTCCCCGCA
>JABURI010000081.1 GCA_014762755.1 Marinobacter sp. | reverse complement strand
GTATCGATGCCATGCGCGCCTTTGTCACCGTGGTGAACGAAGGCACCTTCACCCGCGCCGCTGACCGGCTGCAGATGTCGCCCCAGCTGGTCAGCAAGTACGTCTCCCAGCTTGAACAGCACCTGGGTGTGCGCCTGCTGAACCGCACCACCCGCAAGCTTCACCTGACCGAGGCCGGCACCCGCTACCACCAGCGCGCAGAACAGGTCCTGACCGACATCGACGACCTGGAAAACCAGTTGGGCGACCTGCAGAGCGAGGCCAGGGGGTTGTTAAGGATCAGCGCTCCGGTCTCCTTTGCCATCCGCCACATGGCACCGCTGCTGACCGAGTTCCAGAAAGCCCACCCGGCGGTGGATATCGACCTGCAACTGAACGACCGGAAGGTGGATATCGTCGAGGAAGGATTCGATGTTGCCCTGCGCATCGGCCACCTGAAAAGCTCGTCCCTGATCGCCAAGCGCATCGCCCCGATACGGCTGGTGACCTGTGCCTCGCCGGGATATCTGGCCGCACACGGCACACCCCAGCGGCCGGAAGACCTCCGGGATCACCGTTATCTGCGGTACAGCTACATGGACCAGGACGCCACCGGGCAGGTGCACCGGTGGCTACAGGGTTCGGAGAATCGTTCGGCAGGGGATATGGTCAGCAACAATGGCGACGTGCTGGTGGAGGCGGCCATTGCCGGGGCCGGCATCGCGGTCCAGCCCACGTTCATCGCGGGCTCCGCCATCCGGGAGGGCAAACTGCGAATCATCCTCCCCGATTACGAACCGGAGCCGATGGCGCTCTACGCGGTGTATGCGCACCGCCAGCTGCTGGCCAGCAAGGTGCGCAGTTTTGTCGATTTCCTGGACGGCTACTTCGGCGAGCCGCCCTATTGGGATCGCTTCGAGTGAACTAAAGTGACTGCACTGATGTGAAACACTCGGACAGACACCAATGGCAAACGATCCCCTGGCTCTTGGGCAACTCTACCAGCAACAGTCCCGACGGGTGCTTGCAACCCTCATCCGCTTGCTTGGCGATTTCGCGCTGGCCGAGGAGGCGATGCAGGAAGCCTTCACCGCTGCCATCCGCCAATGGCCCGAAGAAGGAACTCCCGACAACCCGACCGCATGGTTGATTCGTACCGGCCATCGCAGAGGCATCGACCAGATTCGACGCAAGCAGACCGCCCGTCAGTATTCCCACCTTCTGGTGAATGAGGAAGACGTTGCTCCCGAGCCCGATGAGCAAACCATCGCGGACGACCAGCTCCGGCTGCTGTTTACATGCTGCCACCCCGGCCTTTCAATTGACGCCAGGATAGCGCTGACGTTGCGGGAGATGTGTGGACTGACCACCGAGCAGGTAGCCAGCGCCCTGCTGCAGAAACCGGCCACCCTGGCCCAGCGCATCGTGCGCGCCAAGAAAAAAATCCGGGAAGCGGGGATCCCCTACGAGATTCCGGGCGCGAAAGAGCTTCCGCAGCGTTTGCCGGATGTGCTGCGGGTCGTGTACCTCGTCTTCAATGAAGGTTACTCCCGAAGCGACGGAGACTCGGTCGTGGACATCAGTCTCGCCAATGAGGCGATCCGACTTGCCGAGGAACTTGGCGGCATGCTGCCGCAGGGGGAGGTGTTCGGATTGCTTGCGCTGATGCGACTGCAGCACTCCCGACGCCACGCTCGCCAGGACGCCAACGGGGAACTGGTGATCCTGGAAGATCAGGACCGTACCCGCTGGGACCAGCACGACATCCGTCAGGGACTGGAGTACCTGGAATTCGCCCTTGCCGCTTCCCCTGCCGGCCCCTATACCCTGCAGGCTTCCATCGCTGCCGTGCATGCCCAAGCGCTTCAGGCAGACGCCACCGACTGGGGGCGAGTCGTCCGGCTTTACGATGCGCTTTATCGCCAGCAGCCCTCTCCGATAATCGCACTCAACCGGGCGGTCGCCGTTGCCATGCGTGACACGCCAGCAGATGGACTTCGGCTGCTTGATGCCCTCACCAACGAAAAAGCCATTCTCAACTACCACCTGTTTCATTCCGCAAAGGCCGATCTTCATCGCCGCGCCGGTGACACAGAAGCCGCAGCAACGGCCTACAAGCGCGCTATAGAATTAACCTGCCAGGGTCCCGAACAACGATTCCTTCAACGCAGGTTGGCAGAGCTCGTGCCCATCACCTGAAAAAATTTTCTTGTGCTGTCGATTTCCGTTGGTGCCGGACGACTCAGTCATATAACCACCAACGGAGGATCAAAACATGAACAACATCCTTGAGGCCGCGGCGGATACTGCCGCCAAAAACAGCCAATTGCCACGGGAAATGAACATCCATGTGGCATTTCCCGGAACCTGCCGTGAGGCCATGGAATTCTATTCCGAAGTCACCGGCGGCCTCCTGGAGGCCATGATTACCTATGGCGAGACCCCTGCCGCGGAAGACGTGTCCGCTGACATGCATGATCGGATTGTCCATGCCTCCGTGAACCTGAGAGGGGGAAGGCTGATGGGCGCTGATTGCCTGGAGTATCAGCAGCCTGAGGGCGCCCAGATTCACCTGGAATACGACCGCGAGGACCAGGCGGAAAGGGTTTTCCGAGCGCTCTCCGATGGAGGCCAGGTGATCATGCCCTTCGAGCAGACCTTCTGGGCCCATCGCTTCGGCATGACCCGGGACCGTTACGGGCTTCAGTGGATGATCAGCTGCGGGCTCGAGCAGTGCACGTAACAGCAAAAGGAGCAGACCATGAAATACGTTGCCCTGGTGTATTACCAGGAAAGCATCATCAACGCCATGACCGATCAGGAATGGCATGACCTTAACCAGGAATGCGTGGCCGGCGTGGAGCGGCTGTCAGCGCAGGGCAAGTTTGTGACCGGCCAGCCCCTGCAACCGGTGGATACCGCGACCACCGTTCGGGTACGGGATGATGAGGTGCTGGTCACCGACGGACCCTTTGCGGAAACCAAGGAACAACTCGCCGGGTTCTACCTGCTCGATGCCCGGGATCTGAATGAGGCGATTCAACTGGCAAGCCGGATTCCACCCGCTCGCTTTGGCAGTATCGAGGTGCGCCCGGCCCGGGAATTGCCTCCCAAAGACTGACCAAGGAGACTCACCATGAGTTATATCGATGGATTTGTTGCAGCCGTACCTACCGCCAACAAGGCAGACTACATCCGGCACGCCAGCGATGCGGCCGTCGTCTTCAAGGAACACGGCGTTGTGAAAATGGTGGAATGCTGGGGAGATGATGTGCCCGAGGGGAAAGTCACTTCCTTTCCCATGGCGGTCCAATGCCGGCCAGACGAGACGGTGGTGTTCTCATGGCTGGTGTGGCCTTCCCGGGAGGTACGGGATAAGGCCATGCCCAGAATCATGGAAGACCCCCGCTTACAGCCGGATGTAAATCCCATGCCGTTCGATGGCAAGCGGCTGATCTACGGGGGCTTTGAAGTCGTGGTGGAAGAATAGCCGGGCCTGGGACAACGCCTCAGCTTCCGGCCACACCCGCTGCGCGCGCCCGGGCCGCGTGCAGCTTCTTGTAGCTCTCAACCAGGCGCAGGTGTTTGTCCAGTCCCTCCAGCTGCATGTTGGTCGGAGTCAGGCCGTGGAACCGCACGGTACCGTCGACCGAGCCGACCACCGCATCCATCCGGTGGTCCCCGAACATGCGACGGAAGTTGGCGATGTAATCGTCCAGCTCCAGTTCCTCGTCCAGGGTCACTTCCAGCACCGCCTGCATGGCCTGGTAGAACAGGCCACGTTCGACGGTGTTGTCATTGAACTGCAGGAACATCTCGACAAACTCCAGCGCTTCCTCGTGCCAGCCCAGGGCCAGGCAGATCAGCAGCTTGAGCTCCAGGATGGTCAGCTGCCCCCACACGGTATTCTCGTCAAACTCGACACCGATCAGGGTGATGATGGTCATGTAGTTATCGAGCTGGCTGGCCTCCAGCCGCTCCGCCAGGTCCGCCAGCTGCTCGTCACTCAGGGCGTGCAGGTTGAGGATGTCTTCGCGGTAGTCCAGGGCCATGTTGGTGTTGTCCCAGATCAGGTCCTCCACCGGATAGACCTCGGAGTAGCCCGGCACCAGAATGCGGCAGGTCGGGGCGCCAAGGTCTTCATGCACGGCCACGTATACCTCTTTGCCCAGGTCCGCAAGAATCCCGAAGAGCAGATCTGCCTCCTCCTCGTTGGTGCCGGAGAAGTTCCAGTCACTGAAGGCGTAGTCGGACTTCGCACTGAAGAAGCGCCAGGACACCACACCGGTGGAATCGATGAAGTGCTCTACGTAGTTGTTGGGCTCGGCGACCGCCAGGCTGTTGAACGTGGGCGGCGGCACATCGTTCAGGCCCTCGAAGCTGCGGCCCTGCATCAGTTCCGTAAGGCTGCGCTCCAGCGCCACGTGGAAGCTCGGATGGGCCCCGAAGGAGGCAAACACCCCGCCGGTTTTCGGGTTCATCAGGGTCACACACATCACCGGGAACCGGCCACCGAGGGAAGCATCCTTCACCAGCACCGGGAAGCCCTGGGCTTCCAGGGCCTGTATGCCTTCCACAATCTCCGGATAACGTGCCAGGACTTCCTGGGGCACATCCGGCAGGGCAATCTCCTCCTCGATGATCTGCTTCTTCACCGCCCGCTCGAAAATCTCCGACAGGCACTGCACCTTCGCCTCGGCGAGGGTGTTACCGGCACTCATGCCGTTGCTGAGGAACAGGTTCTCCACCAGGTTCGAGGGGAAGTACACCACCTCACCGTCGGACTGGCGCACGTACGGCAGCGCACAGATGCCGCGATCCACGCGGCCGGAGTTGGTGTCAATCAGGTTGGAGCCGCCGAGCTCACCCTCCGGGTTGTAGATGGCCAGGCAGTGGTCGTCCAGGATGCCTTCGGGCAGCTCGTCGTCCGGGCCCGGCTGGAACCACTTCTCGTCCGGGTAGTGCACAAATTCGGCGTTGGCGATCTCCTCGCCAAAGAACTGATCGTTGTAGAAGAAGTTGCAGTTCAGCCGCTCGATAAACTCACCCAGCGCCGAGCACAGGGCGCTCTCCTTGGTGGCACCCTTGCCGTTGGTAAAGCACATGGGCGAGGCCGCGTCCCGGATGTGCAGGGACCACACGTGGGGCACGATGTTGCGCCAGGAGGCAATCTCGATCTTCATGCCCAGCTCGCGCAGGATGCCGGTCATCCTGGCGATGGTCTGCTCCAGCGGTGCGTCCTTGCCCTCGATGAAGGTGTGGTGCTCGCTGTCGGGCTCAACCATCAGCAGCGCCTGGGCGTCCTCATCCAGACTTTCCACGGTCTCGATTTCGAAGTTCGGTCCGGTCTGCACCACCTTCTTCACGGTACAGCGGTCGATGGAACGCAGGATCCCTTGCCGGTCTTTCTCCGGCAGGTCCTCGGGCAGCTCTACCTGGATCTTGAAGATCTGGTTGTAGCGGTTCTCCGGATCCACGATGTTGTTCTGGGACAGCCGGATGTTGTCGGTGGGAATGTTGCGTGCGACACAATACACCCGCACGAAATAGGCCGCACACAGGGCCGAGGATGCCAGGAAGTAGTCGAAAGGACTCGGCGCCGAGCCATCACCCTTGTAACGGATGGGCTGATCGGTGACGACGGTGAAGTCGTCAAACTTGGCTTCAAGGCGGAGGTTGTCGAGAAAATTGACTTTGATTTCCATAGCGGGAGCACCAGGCTTGGAGAATTTCGGCGAGCCGTCAGGCTGAAACC
>JABURI010000222.1 GCA_014762755.1 Marinobacter sp. | reverse complement strand
AGCAGGACGGAAACCTTGCCCTGGGCGGCCTTGTCGATCATCTTGCAGACCTTGTTGTAGGCGGCGGACTGGCCGATGCCGTAATACTGGCCTTGCTGTTTCTCCAGGCTGCTGCGCAGGGAGCTCAATTGGGCCTGCAGGTCATAAAGTTCTTCAATGATCGGGTCGGCCTTGAAATAGCGGGCGAACTCCTCGGCATCTTCCCACTGTTCGGCCGGTTTGCCCTCAATGATGCACTTCTCATCGCCGCAGCCCCGGCAGCTGGTTTCCCGGAAGATGATCTCTCGACCCATGAACGAGGAGGTATAGGCGCAGGCATAGCCGAGCAGTGCCCAGCAAGCGGGTTGATCCATCTGGCCAAGCTCGGTCTGGCAGATCTCGACTTCGAAGGAATCGATCCATTCCAGCTTGCCATAGAATTCGCCGGTTTCCTGGTCAATGTCAATTTCCAGGGGGATGACCTTGACCATGCCCTTGAGAGAATGGAGTTGGGGGCCGGCAAGAAAGATGTCCAGTTCGTCACAGTGAGGTCGCAGTTTACGGGCCAGTTCGGCATCCCGGACACCGGACTGGTAACCAAGTCTGAGGAAAAACCCCTTGGCCCTTTCGACGCCCATGCTGTTCACCATTTCCCGACGGAACGCCGCCATGGCATTCAGATGCATGAGCAGCATTCGCTGCTCGCCGAACCAGATCTTGCCTTCCGTGCTCTGAAACCGGATCTGCTCCGTAAGATCCCGGAAATCCACATAATTCAGTTGTGGCTTGTAGGTAACTGCCATGAAGGGTGTCCCTGTTGTAGTTGTAGTGGGACGGCTCTTTTGGAGCTCGTTTTCCGATAGTGCGCTTTTATATAACACCTGATGAAAGTCAAAAATCAACCAAATGATAAAATTTCTTGGTCAGAAAGTGGCCAGTCCAGGCCTTCTCAGCATTTGCTTACGTAAGTGATAAAAATTGATTATTTGATAAAAAATGCCCGCCTCTTTTTTCCTTCCTCGCTCTCCCTCCGGGAAGCTCTCGACGTAAAGAGTTCTCAAAAAACATTTAAAAACAGTGACCTGAAAACTGTTTCCTGCTCCTGAGGCCAATCTGGCACAGCCGTTGCTCCACCCCTTGCAGCCAACAACAAACACAAGGGGCAAACAATGACCTCTCCGACTGACATCAAAACCTTCGACGAATTGACCCGATACATCCGGGTCCGCAGCGAGCCGGGCGACAAGTTCGTTGAATTCGACTTCGCCATTGGCTACCCGGAACTGTTCGTCGAGCTTGTGCTGCCTCGCGAGGCCTTCGAACTCTTCTGCAAGCACAACAAAGTTGTCCACATGGACTCCGACATGATCCGCGAGATTGACGAAGACATGGTCAAGTGGCGGTTCGGGGAGCGGGGACAACGCTACTAGGCAACACCCATCAACCTCCACGTTCACAACAACAAGACGGCTAAGTTGATATGAGCATCGAAATCAAGACCAACTCGGTGGAACCTATCCGCCAGACCTACGGCCACATTGCCCGTCGTTTCGGCGACAAGCCGGCCTCTCGTTACCAGGAAGCCAGCTACGATCTTGAGGCCAAGACCAACTTCCACTACCGCCCCCTTTGGGATTCCGAGCACGGGCTCAACGATCCCAACCGCACGGCTATCCGCATGGAAGACTGGTATGCGGTGACCGATCCACGTCAGTTCTATTACGGCGCCTATGTGGGCAACCGCGCCAAGATGCAGGAAGCGGCTGAGACCAGTTTTGGCTTCTGCGAAAAGCGCAACCTGCTGGGCCGACTGCCCGAAGAAACCCAGAAGCAGCTGCTGCGCCTGTTGGTTCCGCTTCGTCACGTCGAGCTCGGCGCCAACATGAACAACAGCAAGGCTGCCGGTGACGCCACCGCCACGACCGTGGCCCAGATGCATATCTATCAGGCCATGGATCGCCTGGGTATCGGCCAGTACCTGTCCCGGATCGCGCTGATGATCGACGGCAGCACCGGTACCAGCCTGGATGAATCCAAGGGCTACTGGATGGACGATGCGCTCTGGCAGCCGATGCGCAAGCTGGTGGAAGACACCCTGGTCATGCAGGACTGGTTCGAACTGAGCCTGGTGCAGAACGTGCTGATGGACGGCCTGCTCTACCCGCTGGTCTACGAAAAGATGGATCAGTGGCTGGGCGAACAGGATGCCGAAGACGTCTCCATGCTCACCGAGTTCATGCGCGACTGGTACAAGGAATCCCTGCGCTGGACCAACGCCATGCTCAAAGCGGTGGCCGCTGACAGCGAAGCCAATCGCGAGCTGCTGCAGACCTGGATCGATCACTGGGAGCCGCGGGTTTACGACGCACTTAAGCCACTGGCAGAAGCCAGCACCGGTGTTGAAGCCCTGGACGAGACCCGGGCCCAACTCGCCACCCGCCTCAAGAAATTCGGTCTGAACAGCCAGGGAGTATCCGCATGAGCCAGCTCGTATTCATTGCCTTTCAGGACAACGACAACGCCCGCTACCTGGTGGACGCCATTGCCGAGGACAACCCGGCGGCAGAGATCCAGCACCAGCCCGCCATGATCCGGATCCAGGCGGAGAAGCGCCTGGTGATCAACCGGGAAACCATGGAAGAAAAGCTCGGTCGCGACTGGGACGTTCAGGAGATGCTGATCGACGTGATCAGTATCGGCGGCAACGTCGATGAAGACGACGACCACTTCATTCTTCAGTGGAACTGATTGGGAGACACATTATGCCTGTTAAAAACAAGAAGCTTAATCTCAAAGACAAGTACCAGTACCTGACCCGGGATATGGCCTGGGAGCCCAGCTACCAGAAGAAAGAGGACATCTTTCCGAACGAATCGTTCGAGGGTATCAAGATCACTGATTGGTCCCAGTGGGAAGATCCGTTCCGCCTGACCATGGATGCCTACTGGAAGTACCAGGCCGAGAAAGAGAAGAAGCTGTATGCGATCTTCGATGCGTTTGCCCAGAACAACGGCCACCAGAATATCTCGGATGCCCGTTATGTGAACGCCCTGAAACTGTTCCTGACCGGCGTATCTCCTCTGGAACACGCTGCGTTCCAGGGCTATGCCCGCGTTGGACGGGACTTCAGCGGCGCCGGGGCCCGGGTGGCGTGTCAGATGCAGGCTATCGACGAGCTGCGTCACTCGCAGACTCAGCAGCACGCGATGAGCCACTACAACAAGCACTTCAACGGCCTGCATGATGCTGCGCACATGCACGACCGGGTGTGGTTCCTGTCCGTACCGAAGTCGTTCTTTGACGACGCGCGTACCGCCGGCCCGTTCGAGTTTCTGACCGCTATCTCGTTCTCGTTCGAGTATGTACTGACCAATCTGCTGTTCGTACCGTTCATGTCAGGTGCCGCTTACAACGGTGATATGGCCACCGTGACCTTCGGTTTCTCGGCCCAGTCCGATGAAGCGCGCCACATGACCCTGGGGCTTGAAGTCATCAAGTTCATCCTGGAGCAGCACGAGGACAACGTACCCATCGTGCAGCGCTGGATCGACAAGTGGTTCTGGCGCGGTTTCCGCCTGCTGAGTCTGGTGGGAATGATGATGGATTACATGTTGCCGAACCGGGTCATGTCCTGGGCGGAGGCCTGGGAGGTGTACTACGAGCAGAACGGTGGTGCCCTGTTCAAGGATCTGGAGCGTTACGGCATCCGTCCGCCCAAGTATCAGGACGTGGCCAATGACGCCAAGAACCATGTCAGCCACCAGGCCTGGGCCACCTTCTACCAGTACGGCCACGCGACCAATTTCCACACCTGGATGCCGGAAAAGGACGAACTGGACTGGCTGTCCCAGAAGTACCCGGAAACTTTCGATAAATACTATCGCCCACGCTTCGAGTACTGGGCGAAGGAACACGCGGAAGGTCGCCGTTTCTACAACAACACCCTGCCGCAGCTGTGCCAGGTGTGCCAGATCCCGACCATCTTCACCGAGAAAGATGATCCGACTGTCCTGAGTCACCGCCAGATTGTCCACGAGGGCGAGCGCTATCACTTCTGCTCGGACGGCTGCTGCGACATCTTCGAGGACGAGCCGGAGAAGTACGTTCAGGCCTGGTTGCCGGTACACCAGATCTACCAGGGCAACTGCGAAGGTGGGGACGTCGAGACCGTGGTGTCGAAGTACTACCACATCAACATCGGCGAGGACAATTTCGAGTACATCGGGTCCCCGGACCACAAGCGCTGGTTGTCCATCAAGGGCAAGCAGAGTGATGACAAAGAAAGCGGTTCCAGCCAGGACGCCGCCTGATCCGGGATTCATCCGGAGCCTCAAGGCTCCGGATGCTTCACCCACAAAAACAACAAGGTGATCATCATGAGTGTAAATGCCTTATACGACTACAAATTCGAACCGAGAGACAAGGTCGAGAACTTCCACGGCATGCAGCTGCTGTATGTCTACTGGCCGCATCACCTGATGTACTGCTCCCCCTTTGCCTTTCTGGTTGCGCCGGACATGACCTTCGGCGCGATGATCGAGGAAGTGCTGAAGCCCGCGGTGTCGGCCCATCCGGATGCCGCAAAAGCCGATTTCCTCGGCGCCACGTGGCAATTGAATGGCGAATCATTCATCCCCGATGCCAATGCCACCCTCAAGGACAGCGGCATTGATCACAAAAGCATGCTGACCGTCACCACCAAAGGGCTGGACGGCATCGCCGGCACCGCATCCTGAGGGCACTGTCATGAGTCACACCGTAACCATCGAGCCGATTGGCGAGCAGATTGAGGTGGAGGATGGCCAGACCATTCTCCAGGCGGCTCTCCGCCAGGGTGTCTGGCTGCCCTTTGCGTGCGGCCATGGCACCTGTGCCACCTGCAAGGTCCAGGTGTTGGAGGGTGATGTCGAAGTGGGCGA
The DNA here is from genome assembly GCA_014762755.1 of Marinobacter sp. Lineage (GTDB taxonomy): Bacteria > Pseudomonadota > Gammaproteobacteria > Pseudomonadales > Oleiphilaceae > Marinobacter. The sequence goes on along the minus strand of JABURI010000222.1, from coordinate 840 downwards.
TGCATCGCCGTTCGCCCTGATGGATGTGGAACGGGACGAGGGCAAAGTCCTTGCCTGCTGCGCCACGGTCGAGAGCGACGTAACCATCGAAGCGGACATTGATGTAGACCCGGACTTCGAGGGCTACCCGGTCGAGGATTATGAAGCAACGGTCACCGATATCGTTGATCTGTCACCGACCATCAAGGGTGTGCACCTGAAGCTGGATCGGCCGATGACTTTCCAGGCCGGCCAGTACATCAACATTGAACTGCCTGGCGTGGACGGGCCGCGAGCTTTCTCGCTGGCCAATCCGCCGAGCAAGGCCGATGAAGTGGAGTTGCACGTGCGCCTGGTACCGGGCGGTGCCGCCACCACCTACATCCACGAACAACTGAAGGCCGGTGAGAAGCTGAATCTGTCCGGCCCCTACGGCCAGTTCTTCGTTCGCAGCTCCCAGCCAGGTGATCTGATCTTCATCGCCGGTGGCTCGGGTCTTTCCAGCCCGCAATCCATGATCATCGATCTGCTGGAGCAGAGCGATGAACGCAGGATCACCCTGTTCCAGGGGGCCCGGAACCAGGCCGAACTCTATAACCGGGAGTTGTTCGAGGCCCTGGACCGGGATCACGACAACTTCACCTACGTACCCGCCTTGAGTGACGCAGCAGAGGATGCCGACTGGCAGGGATTCCGGGGTTATGTGCATGAAGCGGCCAAGGAGCACTATGACGGTCGTTTCTCCGGCAACAAGGCCTATATGTGCGGGCCACCTCCCATGATCGATGCTGCCATCACCGCCCTGATGCAGGGCCGGCTGTTCGAGCGGGACATCTTCATGGAGAAATTCCTGACAGCGGC
>JABURI010000145.1 GCA_014762755.1 Marinobacter sp. | reverse complement strand
CCCGCGACCCCCGGCGTGACAGGCCGGTATTCTAACCAACTGAACTACCGCTCCGCGTGGGCTATCACCAGATACCTCGTAAGGTGTGCAACCTTGTCTGTGACTGCTAGGTGACAACGAGGGCGCATTATAAAGACGCCCCCGACCATGTCAACGTTTTTCCTGAAAAAAGTCCGAAAAAGTTTTCTTACATGGCATCGACCAGGGCATCTTTGCCCTGGGATGTCTTCCGGTACTCGATCGGGGTCATACCCGACCAACGCTTGAATGCCCGGTAGAAGGTACTGGGCTCGGAGAAGCCGGTCAGGTAGACGATCTCGTCGATGGACTCGTCCGTGGTGGCCAGCAGCTGACGGGCCAGACGATAACGGAAATCCGCCAGCACCTGGTTGAAACTGGTTTCGGCTTCCGTCAGCCGGGTCCGGAGAGTCCGGGGCTTGATACCAAGGCGCTCGGCGACCGCATCCAGGGTCACCTCACCACTGTCCAGCAACTCGGCGACAATCCGCTCCACCTGCCCGACGATATCCTTCTTCTCCAGGCGCGCAACCTGCTCACTGGCGAAGCGCTCATGGAGATCGAGCAATTCCGGTTCGGCATGGGGTGAGGCGTGGTCCAGCAGCAAGGCCGGAAAGTACAATCGGTTCTCATCAGCCCCGAAGACCACATCACAGCCCAGAACCTCCCGGGCGTGCTCCTGACCCTCTTCCCGCTCATGCTCGAACTCGATGCGCGACGGGTAGAAAGTGTCATCCGTGACCGACCGGAAGAAGGTGATCAAGCCCTGAACAAAGCACTCATTGAAGTGCTTCAGGCGACGAACCGCGTCGGAAGCGGCGTCGAGCACCATGCAGGCGTTATCACCCTCGATGAAGAAATCGGTATTGGCCGCGTCACTCAACAGGCGCTGATAGTTCTGGGCCCGGCGCAGGCCCTCGCCAAAGGTCGGGCTGCTGAGGAACAGGTACTCGAGCACCTGCCCCTTGTAGGCGGGTAGCAGCGGCCCGAGATGCAATCCGACATCCGGATCGCCGGATACGTCTTCCACGGCCTGCCAGAAGTACAGCTGGGCACTGTGGGGCGTGCGCAACTGATCGGTGTATACGTAACTTTCATCTACGCCCAAACGACTGAAGATGGCATCGGTGTCGATACCCTTTTTCTTCATCGCCTCGTAGATCAGGCGTAACATCACTCCCGCGTCACGAAGTTCCTGCATATGATCCCGCTTTTATTTTTTATGGGTACTACCTTGACCGGCTGGACAACCGGCCGGGCTCGCCAAGTCAATGCCTGTTCTGGCCGGGTTTGCCAGACTCTAAGACCATCGTCTTATATTAGAGCATATCAGGCCACAAGGAGACCTGCACCATGCCAAACCCATTGATTTATCACCACACACCGCCCCCCCTGTTACCGCTGTTCGCCAAGGCCGTATTTCCGAAAAAGGCCGGCGCAGAGGGCAATCCTGAAATTCCGGCACTTGAGGCGCATCTTCTGGGTGCCTCCACGGTCACCCGACAGCTGCAGGACTACAAGAAGATCTGCGGCTTTGGCCAGCATACCCATGCCCCCATCACCTGGCCACACATCCTGGCGTTTCCGCTGCACCTGAAACTGCTCACCGAGCCCGATTTCCCCCTGCCCCTGCTGGGCCTGGTGCATCTGCGCAACACCATTACACAACACCGTCCCATCGGTGAAGGAGAATCCCTGGACCTGACCGTGCGCCTGGGCAACCAGCAGCGCACTGACCGGGGCATCGAGTTCGATCTGATCACCGAGGCCCGCTCAGCCGGCGCACTGGCCTGGGAGGAGACCAGCACCAATCTGTTTCGCCAGGCTCGAGCGAACGACAAAACGGCGGGCAAAACAGAGCCTCCGGCACTGGAGCGCTACCCGAACACCCTGAGCATTGAGGCGCCGGAATCCATCGGCAGGCAGTACGGCTCGGTTTCCGGGGACCGCAACCCCATCCACATGCATGCCCTGAGTGCGAAGGCATTCGGATTTCCTCGAGCCATTGCCCACGGGATGTGGAGCAAAGCCCGGGCACTGGCGCTGCTGGAGCAGCAGGAAGGATGGAAGAACAGTGCAGTGAGGGTCAACTGCCAGTTCAAGAAACCCCTGTTCCTGCCGGGTACGGCCCAGCTGAACTGGCAGGCGGGAGAGAAAGGCTGGGATTACCAGTTACTGAACAGCAAGGGGGACGCGCCGCACCTGAGCGGGCGCATCGACTGGCTTTAGTGTTCCTGGGCGCTTTTTGACGCCTTGCAGGGCTCTCCTTCGGCACCGGCCACCGGCAGGGTGAAGAAGAACCGGGCGCCGCCATCGTCGGGGCGCTCGAAACCGATTTCACCACCCTGGGCCTGGATCAGCGAGCGACAGGTCGCCAGCCCGATTCCCATACCCTCATCCTTGGTGGTGTAGAACGGATGGAAAAGCTTCTCTTCGGCGTCTTCCGGTAGCCCGACGCCATGGTCCCGGACCTCGACCCGGACACAGCTGTTTCCGGCCAGGCGCGCGGTCACCTCCACCGGAACCCATGAATCGGCCGAACGGGTCGCTTCGAGGGCGTTACGAATCAGGTTCAGAGCCACCTGCTGGACTTGGATCGGGTCGGCCAGGACTTCGGGCAGGTTTTCATCAACCGTGACTTCGATGCCACCTTCGTTGTTGCGCATGTCCACTTCCGCGAACTGGCGGGTATCCTCCAGCAGCGCCGGCACGGACAGCACTTCCTTGCCGGTCGCCGGCTTCTTCATGAACCGGCGGATCCGGCGGATGATCTCGCTGGCCCGGTGGGACTGGGCCTCGATCTTGTCGAGGGTTTCCTGCAGCAGGGAAAGGTCCGGGGATTCCTTGCCCATCATGCGTTTGGCGACCCGGGCATAATTGGTGATCGCCGTCAGTGGCTGATTCACCTCATGGGCAAAACCCGCGGCCATCTCACCCATCGTGGTCAGGCGGGAGGTATGGGCAATCTGATCGCGCTGCTCCTGGACAAGTTCGCGGGCCTCCTGGAGCTCCCGCTCACTCTCAAGCTCAGCGGTAATGTCCCGGAACACCACCACCGCCCCATGCAGCTCGTCGTCATCCAGCTTGGGCGTGGCGCGGTACTCGGCCGGGAAGCCGGAACCATCCATGCGCAACATACGAATATCACGCTGACCCTCGACCTGTCCCTGACGACAGGTCATCTGTACCGGCAGGCCGGCAGGAGTGTCCGAAGCGGTGGCGAAATGGGTGTCAAAAAAGTTGCGGCCAATCAGCTCGTCCACCGGAACACCCGCGATCTGGCCCGCGGCAGGGTTGGCAAACTCGATCACGCCATTCTCGTCGAGCCCGTAGATACCTTCGCTGATGGAATTGAGAATGCGGGCCTGGTCGCCCTGAAGTTCCCGGTTCCGGGCCTGCAGTTCCCGCTCGAGCCGGATGACCCGGGCATGGGTCTTGACCCGGGCAATGACTTCCTGGGATTGGAACGGCTTGGAAATATAATCGGCCCCGCCGAGATTGAAGCCCCTGACCTTGGCCTGCAAGTCATCCAGTGCAGACAAGAACACCACGGCGCAATCGGCCGTCTGCGGATCGGCCTTGAGGCGTTGGCACACCTCGTAACCATCCATTTCGGGCATCATGATATCCAGCAGGATGACTTCCGGTTGATGCCGGTGGGCAAGGTCCAGCGCCTTTTCGCCTTCATTGGCAATGAGCAGCCGGTAACCTTTGTCTTTCAGGGTTTCATAGAGGACTTTCAGGTTCTGAGGGTTGTCATCAACCAACAGAACCGTCACCTCAGAGTTCTCGCAGACAGCTTCAGTCATACAAACATGGCCGGTTAGAAACGTCCGGCTATCATGCCGGCACCACCCGGCTTAGTCGATAAGGTCCTTTACGGACAAGACCATACGAACCAGATGGGCCAGGGAGTGGGTGCCCATTTTGTGCATTACGCGGGAACGGTGGATCTCCACCGTGCGCTGGCTGATCTCCAGCTCGATCGCGATCACCTTGTTGGCCTGGCCGGCAATCATGCGGTCCATGATCTCGTGTTCCCGCGGTGTCAGGCTGTTGATCCGACGGATGATTTCCTGTTTTTCGTCCAGGGTCTTGCGCTGCTCCAGATCCTGCTCCAGGGCGGCCTCGATTTTCTCCAGCAAGGCCTCCTCGCGATAAGGCTTCTGGATGAAGTCCACGGCCCCTTCTTTCATGGCATCCACCGCCATGGGCACATCACCGTGGCCGGTGACAAAAATAATGGGCAGGATCGAGTGCTTCTCGTTCAGCTTCTTCTGAAGCTCCATACCATCCATGCCGGGCATCCGGATATCCAGCACGATGCAGCCGGCCATCTTGTCGGAATAATCCTTGAGAAACGCGTTGGCGCTTTCGTAGGTCTTCACCGGCTTACCGTCGGATTTCAACAGTAGCTCCAGCGAATCCCGCACCGCCTCGTCATCCTCTACTACGTATACCGTCTGCTGGATATCAGTCATGGGGGTATTCTCTCCTGTCCGTTTTCTTGTCGTTTCCGGTCAGTGAATTGACGGATCCTTATGTTCTTCTTTCGCGTGCTCCTGGCGCTCGTGCTCACGCATTTTTTCAAGCCGCTGCTGGATAATGCCAAAAACACTCTGCTTCGGGTACCTGCCCTTCTTGTCGGCCTTGCCCGCAGGACGTCCCAGTAGCAGCGCAATGGCCTCCTCCACATGGGATACGGCATAGACCGCGAATTTGCCTTCCCGAACCGCCTGGACCACTTCGCTGTCCAGCATCAGATTCTGGACGTTGGTGGTGGGCACGACCACGCCCTGGGTTCCGGTGAGCCCGCCTTTGAGCTGGCACGTGGCGAAAAAGCCTTCGACCTTCTCGTTCACGCCGCCGATGGGCTGCACTTCGCCAAACTGGTTGAACGACCCGGTGATGGCCAGGTCCTGACGAACAGGCAGACCGGACAGCGAGGAAATCAGGGCGCACAGTTCGGCCAGAGACGCACTGTCTCCCTCCACCTCTCCGTAGTTCTGCTCGAAGGTGAGGCTGGCAGAGAGATGCATCGGATCCTCGACGGCAAACCGGGAGGACAACCATGAGGTAAGAATCATCACACCCTTGGAGTGGATGTTGCCACCCAGCTTCACATCGCGCTCAATGTCCACGACATCGCCATTTCCATAGTAGCAGGTCGCTGTCACTCTGTTGGAAAGGCCGAATTCGAAGCCACCGGTGGATAGTACAGACAAGGCATTGACCTGGCCCACGCAGGCGCCAGTGGTGGTGACCAGGGTGGAGCCATCGCGGATCGAATCGTAGAACTGGTCCCGGATCCGGCTGCTGCGGTAGCGGGCACTTTCCAGGGCACGTTCCACATGCACCTCGGTGATCAGCCGGGCCTTGGCCTGACGGGCCCAGAAATCCGATTCCCGCAGGAGATTGGCAATATCGGCCGCATGCAGGGACAGACGATTCTGGTGCTCCGCCATCCTGGCACTGTGCTCGATGATGCGGGCCACGGCCTTGTTGGAACAGTGCAGCAGCTTTTTCTCCACCACCAGGCTGGCGATGAACTTGGCGTACAGCAACTGGCTGTCATCGGTGCGGTACATCTCGTTTTCGAAGTCCGCGGTCACCCGGAAAAGCTCGGCGAACTCCGAATCGTATTCCTGCAGCAGCAGCCAGGTTTCCCGATCTCCGAACAGGACAATCTTCACATCCAGCGGTACCGCCTCGGGCTCGATGGAAATGGT